>JAAYMU010000181.1 GCA_012521215.1 Peptococcaceae bacterium
CCTTAAGGAGACCAAACCTGATGTTACAGAAACTTTTCTTTACGATATTTCAACAGGAAGCTCCTCGCTTATAACGGCTGAACGTTGTTTAGAAGAAGGAATATTCCGTACAAATAAAGGCAAGTTAGTTTTCATGACTGGCGATGTAACAGGAGGCATATACCAAGGGGTAGTTTATAATCCTGATACTAGGCAATCCCAGGTATTTGATATTTACAACGGGGAGAGAGATTTCCCTGATGAAGATATTGATAAACGACAGTTCGGACATTTTATGGGGGCATTCGAACAGGATGAAGAATGCGTATTTTTGTTCAGCGTTGAAAACTATAGTAAATCACAGGGAAAATATATCAAAGATTATTTAGCGTATAGCACAAAAAGTAATAAACTTATCGAAGTTGACGACTACGGCGATACATGGCTTGTGAATATGAACATCAGTCCATCAGGGGAGTATATTATTGTAACAAAACACAATCAGCCTGGCGATGATGACTTTTTATTTGATGTACTAAAATCTGATAATCTGCTTATGCGACTTCAATGAAGTGGATCCGTCGTATAACAGCGAATTTCCAAAACTTAGAAAATGTGCATGTAATATGACGCTTCTGCAATTCGCGGGAACGTTATACGAAATGACCTAGCGAAAAGGAGTAGAAGGAAATGAAAGGGAAATTAATTAGGCTTTTCTTAGTTGATGGAAAGCCAAATGGCTTGCGTACATTAGAAATTTCAAATATGACTATTCACAGTACCATCTTTCCAAGGACACAAATTGATATGTTTGCCAAAAGAGATTCAGCAAATAAACCTGGAGTTTATTTGCTTTTAGGAACTGATGTTTCTGATGCAGAGCAATTGGTCTTATATGTGGGAGAAGGCGATCCTGTTTTGCCAAGGTTAAAAAGTCATTCTAATAACAAAGACTTTTGGACAGAAGCTATTGTATTTTCTTCAAAGGATGGCTATTTAACCAAGACACAGATTCAGTACTTAGAAGCTGAATTGTACTCTTTAGCAAAAGAAGCGTTTAGAGTGAAATTGGATAACTCACAATGCCCTACAAAGCCGAATATTTCGGAAGTCGATGCGGCTGAAGTTAGTCAGTTTTTAGAAGGAATCAAACTAATACTAGCTTCTCTACGCTATGACTTTCTCGAACCACGAGCTTTAACAGATTCTGATCAAACTCATATCACAAAGATTTTCGAGTTGAAGAATAAAAATGCATTGGGCAAGATGGCAATCATGGATGATAAATATGTTGTTCTAAAGGGATCTACTGCAGTATTAGAGAATAGAAGGTCTGTCCCAAATGCTATTGCTAAATTACGGAAAGATCTTATTGAAACGGGTATTATGGTGAACAACGGGGATGGAGTTTATACCTTTGCTCAAGATGCAACATTTAATAGCCCAAGTTATGCTGCAGCAGCAATAGTTGCAGGAGCAGCTAATGGACAAAAGATATGGAAGTACGGCAATAGATCATTGCGAGACATTGAACAGGAAACACTTATTTCTCAGTAAATATTATTGAATATCTGGGCGAAAAGACGGTCACTTCGTATAACAGCGAATTTCCAAAATCTGAGAATATATGAATGTAGTATGACGCTTCGGCAATACTCGAGACGTTATCGGAAATACCATGCATTCATTATTGGAAGAAGATGTAAATTGATGGTTGGTATAGCATAATATATGGTATAATAGCAAGTAAGGAAAGTAAGGAAAGTAAGGAATGGAGTGGTTTGCTATGGAGCTTGCTAGAATAACATCAAAAGGACAAATTACTATACCAATAGGAATAAGGAAGAAACTCAATTTAAAAGAAGGTGATAAAGTCATTTTCATTGAAGAAGGCGACAAGATAGTTATTGCTAATTCCTCAATGATTGCGTTGAAAGAAATACAAGAAGGAATGCAAGGGGTAGCCGAAAAGCAGGGTATTTATAACGAAGATGACGTAAATAACTTAGTAAAAGATATAAGAAAAGAGATATGGGAGAAGAAATATGAGAATAATGACTGATACCAACGTGATTATCTCAGCTATTCTTTTTCCAAAGTCTCAGACCACGAAGGTTATACAAAATGTAACTTAGGACCATACTCTTGTACTCTGTTCACATATCATTGATGAACTTCAGGAGATTTTTGATAGAAAATTTAAAGATAAAAGCCATTTGCTCGATATGTTTTTGAGTAAGTTGTCCTTTGAGCTAGTATACACTCCAGCTGATATTAATTCTGCAAGCTATCCTAATATAAGAGATAAGGAAGATTTGCCGATATTTGTATCAGCTTTATTGTCAGATGTAGATATTCTAATTACAGGGGATAAAGACTTTTTTGAACTAGAAATCAATAAACCCGAAATTATTTCACCAAGGGATTATTTAGATAGATATTAATTCAGTAGGTCTTTGGGGCGCATGTAACGAAACATTCGTTTTAGGGATATATAAGTAGAACCGATTGAAAGGATGAAAGGTAGCGGGTGACCGCATTGAAGAAATATATATAGAGGTGGACTTTTTGAAGAAAGTCAGGCGCAAAGCGTGGTACATCGCTGTCTGCCTCTTTGTCATTGGTGTATTGATCGGCGTTGCCGGCATTTAAATTGGGGAAACCGATGACGCACCTGGCGCCGCGCTAATTGGTATTTTGCTGATGATAGGCTTGGTGGTGCTTGGTGTGAGAGCATGGCGCATAATCAGAACGGATATCGTTTATAATAAATCAACATAAGTCAACCAGATAGCCCAACCGGCCCATAAGTAATGCGTGGGGTCGGCTAGTCGAGAGTAAAAATGGAAAAGAACAAGATATTTATGACTGATAAACTCAATGAATACAAGCAAAAAAGGAATTTTGCCAGGACCTTGGAGCCAGAAGGCAAAGCGGAACAAGGTGAAGGAGACTTAAGATTTGTCGTCCAACACCATCTGGCCCGCAGGGATCATTTTGACTTTCGTCTGGAGTGGGACGGGGCCCTTTTGAGCTGGGCCGTGCCCAAGGGCCCTTCCTATAATACCCGGGACAAACGACTAGCCATCCAGGTGGAAGATCATCCTTTGGAATACAGAAATTTTGAAGGCACGATTCCCAAAGGAGAATACGGCGGCGGGGTAGTCATGCTCTGGGACGAGGGCTACTGGGAACCCAATGGCGATGTGGATGAAGGACTTAAGCAAGGCATACTTAAGTTTGTGCTAAGAGGCCGAAGACTCCAAGGTAAATGGGCGCTTGTGCGTTTAAAAACAAAAGCTGAAGAAAAAAAAGAAAATTGGCTGCTTTTGAAAGAAAAAGATGAGTATGCGAAGACTAACGACGGGATAGCGGAGTTTACTACCAGTATCAGGACCGGACGCACCATGAAAGAGATTGAAGCGGGTGAGGAAGAAAAAACTACGAAAAACCCCTTCAATACTACCGACGTGCAACTGGCGAAATTAGTTAAGACAGTCCCTCAAGGAGAAGATTGGCTCTATGAGTTGAAATATGACGGTTATAGAATACTGGCCTTTATCGAAAGCGGCAGGGTTCGCTTTATGACCAGGAATGGCCGGGATTACACCCAACGTTTCCAGGATGCCGCCAAGGTTCTTAGTGCTTGGGCCGGCGACAGGGCGATGGTTTTGGACGGTGAAATGGCCGTCACGGATGTAACGGGTAAGACGGATTTTCAAGCCCTACAGAACTACCTCAAGCATGCTGGAGGCGCCAATTTAACCTATATAGTTTTTGACCTTCTGGCCCTAAATGGGGAAGATCTGCGGGGACAACCACTGCTTAAGAGAAAGGAAAAATTGGAAGCTTTGCTCAAAGGAGCCCCTCCGACTCTCTATTACAGCCGGCATGTGAGCGGCAAGGGGCAAGAGAGTCTCGCAGCGGCCTGTGAAGCAGGTTTGGAAGGAATCGTCGGCAAAAAGGCCGATTCTGTCTACAGTGGGACCAGAAACGGCGATTGGATCAAACTGAAATGCGCACAAAGGCAGGAACTTATTATCGGTGGGTATACTCTTTCTGCCCAAAAGACGAGCGGACTTAGTTCTCTGCTCCTTGGCGTATATGAAGGGGAAGAATTAATCTATGTCGGAAGGGCAGGCACCGGCTTTAGTGAAGCCGAACGATTAGAGCTGGCAGCAAAATTCGAATCTTTCAAGCGCAGCCAGTCTCCGTTTAAGGAGGCCCCCAAAGCCAGATCCAAGGAGAAAATCTTCTGGCTTGAACCTGAGCTGGTGGCTGAAATCAAATTTGCCGAATGGACAGAGGATAATTTGTTACGTCAGGCTAGCTTCCTAGGCTTGCGCACGGACAAAGACCCCAAAGATATCCGAAGAGAACATATGGAACAGGGGGAGGGGGACAAAACACAGCCCTTACCGCCAGGCAAAGAAAAGGAAAGTGCCAAAGAAAGGGAGAGCGCCATGAAAGAAAAATCGTCCGCCAATATTGTGATTGAGGGCATTAAAATCACCAACCCGGACAAAGTGGTTTTTGAGAATCCTCCAATTACTAAAGGGGATGTCGTTCGCTATTATGAACAAGTTGCAGGGCGCATGCTGCCTTATGTAAGCCGCAGAATTCTTAGCCTTGTACGCTGTCCCAAGGGTATCTCTGACCCCTGTTTTTATAAGAAGCATCCCGGCCCCGGCAGCAGGGAAGTAGTTACCTTCCCGGTTACCGGCAGTGATGGTCAAACAGAGGATTATTTCTATCTGGAAAGCCCAGCCGGACTGATTAGCGAGGCGCAAATGGGTACGCTGGAATTCCATATCTGGGGAAGCCGTGTAGATGAACTGGAAAAACCGGATATCATGGTCTTTGATCTTGATCCGGATGAGGGCATGGACTTAAACCAAGTGCGCCAGGGAGTGCGCGATCTGAAAAGTATTCTAAATGAACTGGCCCTCAACTCCTATCTTAAAACCAGCGGTGGCAAAGGCTACCATGTAATTGTCCCTTTACAGCCTGCTGCTTCCTGGGAAGTGTTTTACGATTTTGCAAAGCGGGTGGCTCAAGTGATGGAGCAGAAGTGGCCGGACCGCTATACCAGCAATGTAAGAAAAGCCAAGCGGGCGGGTAAGATCTTTATCGACTGGATTCGCAACGGCCGGGGTGCCACCAGCATTGCTCCCTATTCCCTGAGAGCAAGAAATGGAGCTACCGTGTCCATGCCCATCACTTGGGATGAACTGGATAGGGTAGCTCCCGACGGTATCAATATGGCGGAAGCCCTGCAGAGGATCGCTGATGCAGACCCTTGGCAGGATTTTTTCCGGAATGCTCAACAGCTAAGGTAAATTGTCACAGGACGGTTCAACTGTAGCTGTACCCATGGCCATTGAATTTGCAAGACAGATTTTGGATCTATCGGATCAAGATGCCAGAGACTTTGTGCTTCCTGGATGAGTCTCATCCGGTAGACCTAATTATTGCTACGGAGCCATCAGACGAAGAACTGGCTCTAGCCAGGGACAAGCAGGTGGAATTGAAATGTATTGCGCAAGCAGGCTATGTTCCTCTGAAGGAACTGAACTGAAGGAGTGCGCAAATTTTTTTAAGTTATTTAATATTCGTTATTTAATATCTGCTCTTATGTATTCTGTGGCTTTAACGATATCCTGAAACCA
>JAAYMU010000182.1 GCA_012521215.1 Peptococcaceae bacterium
GAAAACCAATAATTCTCGCTTTTTCGCGCAAGACAAGAACTATACTGGATTTGATGCCTGCAGCCTGTAAAATGCTTTTTACTTTCGGCTTAGCAGACAATTTATCAACATCATGGATAAGCACTACGTTATCCTGGCTATTGGTAACCCACCATTTAATTAAAAGAGGAGGAATAATACCTGTCTGGCCCCAAGCTGAGGGAATACCTTCCTTGCACCATTCTCCGTATTTACTGGTTTGTGGGTAGCCCTTATCAATACTACAAAAAAAAGCCCGGTCTGCTTGAAAGTATTCACCAATAGTTTTCAAGCACAAGCGTATATATTCAAGAGCCTGTCCTCTAGGCAAATTTATAAAATTTTGGGCTATATCGATCATCAAATCTTTAAAATCCAGTTCAAACTGTAGGCTGTTAGTAATGCAATATTTTTTCGCCATATTTCGCTCCAATTCAAAATTTCTCGAAAAGATGACTAACATATCCCTAAAAAATAACAATTATAACATTCGACTCTTATTTAGATTATACCTTCTAAAAATAAGCAAGCAGTTCAATTTTTTTTGAACTGCTCGCTAATTTTTCTTAGCTTTCCTTTTCCCGTGAAGAAGCAATTTCTCTCAACCCTGTTTCCAAGGTTTCCAGCTCTTTTATTTCCTGATCTTTCCCAATACCAAGCTCTCCGAATTTGCGGGCGGTAACTAAAACCCGTCCCTCAAAGGAACCCACTGTCTTGTTAAAAGCCTGCACAGACTGCTGCAATCCTTTGCGGATATCCAAAAGATGCTCGGCTAAAACACCGAGTCTCTCGTAAAGAGTTTTTCCCAGCTCACTGATCTGGCGGGCATTTTCGTTAATCTGTTCCTGCTGCCAACCATAAGCCACAGCCTTAAGCAGAGCGATCAGGGTAGTAGGAGTAGCAATTATAACCTTTTGTTCCGCGCCAAATTCTATCAAACCGGGATCGGCCTGTAGGGCAGCACTGAAAAACATTTCGCCCGGTAAAAACATAACCACAAACTCAGGCGTGGAATCAAACTGGGTCCAATAGGACTTGCTGGCCAGGTTAATAATATGGTTTTTTACCTGTTTGGCATGACCCTGCAATTTTATTTTTCTAATCTCTTCATCCTGGGCATCCACCGCCTCCAGATAATCACTTAATGGGGTTTTGGAGTCAACTACAATAAGTCTGTGGCCGGGTAAACGGATGATCATATCCGGTCTTTGGGAACCATCTTCCCCGCTGATATGTTCCTGTTGCACAAAATCACAGTATTCTACCATACCGGCAACTTCAACCACCCTTTGCAGTTGAATTTCTCCCCAGCGTCCCCTGACCGTAGGAGTCTTTAAGGCCGAAACCAACTTGGTAGTTTCTCGCTGCAGCTTTTCCTGACCGATGGTCATATATTGTACCTGTTTGATTAAGCCTTCATAGGCGCCGACTCTCTTTTGTTCCAATTCATTAATTTTAGTGTCAACGCTAATTAGGGACTCTTTTAAGGGCTTGACCAACTCGTCAATAGTTAACTGCCTTTTCTCCAGATCTGCCACAGCCTGGACCTGAAATTTTTCCAGGGTAGCAGTAGCTAATTCTAAGAAAGATTGGTTGTTGCTGCGCAAGGCCTCGGCGGAAATAGCTTTAAACCCATCAGTAAGCTCTTCTTTTGCTTTTTGCAATAAATCCAGTTTCTCTTCGTAGGCTGCTCTTTCCATTTCTATTCTGGTTTTTAGCTCCGAGGCTTCTAAGGTGGAAGCAATACGCCTTTCCCTTTCCTCAGAGAGTTCATTATTAAGTCGCTGGTTCTCCTGTTCCAACAGTCTGTTTTTTTCCATTAGAGTTTTAGTTTTGGAGTTACCCAGCAAATTTCCCAGTAATAAACCTATAAATAAGCCTATAACTCCGGCTATAGCCCAGTATATGGCATCCATAATCTCTTTTCTCCACTCTGTTACTCTAGTTTGTTTTATCTAAAGCTAATTCCGCCCTTAAATTATCTATAAATTGCCTGGCCGTACGTCCTGAACGTCCGTTATGCAACATAGCCCAGTGCAGGGCTTTTTGTCTAAGCAGCTGACCGTCAATCTCTATCCCGCTATCCCGGGCCAGGCCTTCTACAATTTTAAGATAAGATTCTTGATCCGGAGACAGAAAGGTTACGGTTATCCCAAATCTATCAGCCAACGATAACTTTTCATCCATAGTATCCGCGGCGTGGACATCATCGCTCCGGCGTTCGGAAAAGCTTTCCTTTACAAAGTGCCGGCGGTTAGAAGTAGCGTAAATTAGTATATTTTGCGGCCGAGCCTCAATTCCGCCTTCCAGCAGAGACTTAATATTCCTATAATCATCCTCTTCCTCATTAAAAGAAAGATCATCAATAAAAAAGATAAACTTTAAGGGGCTGCCCGCCAGTTCTCTCGCCAATTCAGGGAAGAATTTAATTTGGTTTTTCTTCAGTTGAATAAGGCGTAATCCTTGATCAACATATTCATTAAGCAAAGCTTTGACCAAGGAGGACTTCCCTGTTCCCCTGCTTCCATAAAGAATAATGTTATTGGCCGGATAATTTTGAAGGAAACTCTCTGTATTCTTAAGTACTATTTCCTGTTCCCTCTCCTGGCAGTAAAGATTGTTGAGCCTTATGGGATCGGGATTTTCTATACCTTCCAGCACCAGAGCGTCATTTTTGATCCTAAAGGCAGCATAGTTTGCCAAAATACCGCAGCCTGCCTGCCGGTAGAAATCCGCCAACAGATTATAATTATGGGCCCAGGACTTGGCGGCCAAAAATTCCCGAACAACTTGGTTTTTAAATGCCAGTAGCCATTGTTGGGCATTAAGGGGGGAATCTAATCCCTCCGGGCTCTTATATATTTCCTTGGCCGTCCCGCTAGTTGTCTCCCACTCCGGCCAGTTTGTAGGCCAATTTTCATCATCCTTATATATGGGAGTTGCTCCGTTCCCTGCTTTTTCCCCAATCCCCGTTTCGTCCATTAGCGCTTTGGCAGAACGTTCAGCAATTATAACCTTTAAATCCGAAGGTTTAATTGCAGCCAGTTTTTGGACTATGGCCAGATCCCAGAGCACACTTTGGCGTACCACAGGATCTATGTCAGCCGGGCCATGCCTGGAAGCCTGCTCGGCAAAAACATTTTGGGAATTTAGAAGGCATTGAACAAGATGATCGGGCCAACTTCGGCCCAACATATCCCGGAAAAATTGAAAATATGCTTGCCAGATCTCCATGGGGTCAAAATGTTTCGCTGTTACCGCATCCAGCAGCCGGTAAAAGTCGCGGATAATTTCATCTTGAAGAATATCCTCATAAACAATCAGCCCGTGCAGGGAAAGAAAAGTTTTTTTCAACTGATCAAGATTTAATTTCATAGTAGCTCTATCCTTTACCGTTTTATTGTTCTTCAAAATAGTTTTCGGGCACTTGATCTATACTTCCAAACCTTTCAAGGGGCCAATACCTGATCCAGACTCTTCCCAGGATTAAGTCCGAATCCACAAAACCCCAGACATGGCTGTCTTTGCTGTCGTTACGGTTATCTCCCAGCATAAAATAGGAATTAGCCGGAACGGTAACAGGCCCGTATTCATAATCCGGCGCCTCAGCAATATAAGGCTCATATAAGGCTTTCCCATTAATATAGACCTTACCGTTCTTGATCTGGACTTCCTCACCCGGAAGCCCTATGGCTCTCTTTACTAGATCCTCATTCTCGGGGATCATGTTTTTGGTTGATTTGAAGACAACTATATCGCCTCGATTAATTGTATCGAATTTATAAAACAAGCGATCAACAATCAATCTATCATCGAGTTGAATTGTCGGTAACATGGATCCGGTAGGAACAATCCTCGTATCAATCACAAAATTCCGGATAACCAGAGATAGCAGAAATGCTACAGCAATTATAATAACCCATTCCAATAACGACTTGAGGATCTTCACTCCATCACCTTCCATTTTTTCTTTTATCTATTTTCCATTTTATATTAATGCCTAAAATTAATGCTTAAATTTTTTTATCCCTAACAATAATACCTTTAACCTTCTATCTTTACAAGTTTATATCTTTTAAGAAGCTGAATTCCCCGGCATCTTAGAGAAATCGAAAAGCTTAGTTTTAGAATAAAAATACTTAATCAGATTAATTTACTAGTTAAAATCGACGTCTAATTGTTGACAACTAGAATATCGTCCCATATAATGATATCTGTGACTGCGGACGTGGCGGAACTGGCAGACGCGCTAGTTTCAGGTACTAGTGGGCTTACGCTCGTGGAGGTTCAAGTCCTCTCGTCCGCACCAATCTAAAAAATTAGCTGCGCACATTTTGCACACAAAATTGATATTAGATTTGTTTACAACCTAGACAAAAGTTATATAATAAAAATTGGGGATAAAACCCTGATTTTTTTTATAAAAATTTTAGGAGATGGATCATGGATTATAATCAGGAAGCATTGAGAATTCATAAAGAAAAAGCCGGTAAATTAGCAATAGTCAGCAAAGTTCCTTTAAAAAATAAAGATGATTTATCGGTCGGTTATACACCTGGGGTTGCCGAACCCTGCAAACATATCCATCAAGATAAATCTTTAGTATATGATTATACCATTAAATCAAACTACATAGCGGTGATTTCCGATGGCACGGCTGTTCTGGGCCTGGGCGATATCGGCCCTGAAGCCTCTCTGCCGGTAATGGAAGGAAAGTGTATCCTATTTAAAGAATTTGGAGGGGTTGACGCTGTTCCCCTCTGCTTAAACACTAAAGACACGGATGAATTTGTCAATATTGTGACCAAGCTGGCCCCGGCTTTCGGAGGGTTCAATCTGGAAGACATCAGTTCCCCCCGTTGCTTTGAAATTGAACGTAGGTTAAAACAGAATCTGGATATTCCTGTTTTCCATGATGATCAGCACGGCACGGCCGTTGTGGTCTTGGCAGCCATTATTAACGCCCTTAAAATTGTGAAAAAAGATCTTGCTGAAATTGAAATCGTAATGAACGGAGCAGGCGCTGCCGGAGTAAGTATCACCAGGTTGTTAAAGAAGTTTGGCGTAAAAAATATTGTTCTCTGTGATACTAAAGGAGCAATTTTCCGAGGTAGGACCGAAGGTATGAACTCGGAAAAGCAGCTTCTGGCCGAGGAAACCAATATTAGAAATGAATCAGGTTCCCTGCAGGAAGTACTGGCCGGCAAAGATATTTTTATCGGTGTATCAGCGCCCGGAACTGTAACCAAAGAAATGATTCAAACTATGAATAAAGACGCTATGGTCTTTGCCTTGTCCAATCCCACTCCTGAAATTTTCCCTGACGAAGCTAAAGCAGCTGGGGCTAAAATTGTTGGTACCGGCCGGTCTGACTTTCCTAACCAGGTCAATAATGTCCTGGCTTTCCCCGGCATTTTCCGTGGAGCCCTGGATGTAAGGGCCAAAGATATTAATGATGAAATGAAAATAGCAGCAGCCCAGGCCATTGCTGATGTTGTGGCTGAAAGCGAATTAAGCGTAGATAATCTTCTCCCCAAACCTTTTAATAAAAACGTGGGACCTAAAGTGGCCGCCGCTGTAGCCCAAGCAGCAATCAAATCAGGGGTAGCCCGTTTAACTCTCACTTACGAAGAAGAATATGAAAAAGCCTTCCGTTTAATAAACAATTTAGCTCAGTCTTCTTAACCCCTACAATTCTTAGCCCCCTTACTGGGTCCTGCCTAAAAGCTTTTGTTCAGTGGCAATCAGCCTTGAGCGTAAAGCCAAGAAATAAATAGCCAAGGTAATCAGGCAGCAACAGAAGGTACACACATATATTATCGGAAAACCGAAGGCCTGGGATAAGCGGCCCAGGATAATGGCGCTAACCCCTATGCCGATATCAACCGAGCTGTAAAACACGGCAATAGCTCTTCCCTTGCGCTCCGGCGAAGAAAAAAGCACAAATATTGTGTTCAATGTGGGTTGCCAAAAACCAAGAGCAAGCCCGTAACACATGGCAGCGATTAAAAACATAAACAGTTGGTGGGCAAAAACAAGGGTAAGCTGGGATAGAAGCATAATCACAATAGCCAATACCAAAACCCCTCCCAGGCCAAAACGATTGGACAGCTTACCGGCAAGCACTCTGGATAGAGCAGTGAAAATAGCAAAAACTGTGAAGAATACCCCAATATCCTCAATACCACGGCTCAAGGCGTATTTAGCTACAAAGGTCTGAACTGCCCCGTTGGAAGTGGTAATAAACAAAGTGACGGCCGCCGGGGCAATTAAGGCCGGCTCCATAATGCGGATATTTCTCAGCCTTGATAGCACGGCAGCACCGGAACTCAGCGGCTGCTTCTGCTGCTTGTTCTTCTGATCAATATTCTCCCGTCCCAGGTTTCCTTTTCGGTATTTGACCAATAAGGCACAAATTAAGCTAACTAAAGATATAGCAGCGGTTAGAAGGAATAGTTGATTAAAACCTGAACTTTGGATAATCCAAAGCCCGATTAACGGCCCTAGCGCCTGTGCTAAGGTATTGGAAAGCCCAAAATAGCCTATACCTTCGGCCAGGCGTTTTTTGGGTACTATATCGGCCACCACAGTGGAAATTGCCGTAGTACCGGCACTAAAGCCTGCCCCATGAATTATTCTTATCACAATCAGGCTGGAAGCGTTAAAACAAAAATTATAGGAAAAAGTCACCAAGACAATAATGCCTAAGCCGGTAATGACTACCGGCTTTCTTCCTTTCAGGTCCAACATCCTGCCGAAAAGCGGTCGGAAAAGTAAAGACACTAAAGAAAACACTCCCGTCATCATCCCGGCAACCGTATTGTTTCCACCTACCTTCATGGCATATAGCGGTAGCAGGGAAAAGAAAGTGTAATGCTGCAAATAAAATAAAAGACTTACCGCCATAAACAGGAAATATTGCCCTGTCCAAAGCTTGTCGGCTGATGTTTGCTTGATAACCATGCTCTTCTCTCTTTCAATTATATGCGATGAAATTTCATCTGGATTTTAGAGATTTTGTTTTCACTTAGAGGGCGTATTGAAGCGGGCCTGATTCGTAGAGGTTATGACCCTTACTGTCTATAACTACTATTGCAGGGAAGTCCACCACCGTCATTTTTTGCAGGGCCTCGGCCCCTAGATCTTCATAAGCGATCATTTCCACCGCTTTGATACTCTTGGCAATAACAGCTGCGGCTCCGCCGGTGGCCGCAAAGTGTACCGCCTTATTTCTGATCATGGCTTCAATCACAGCCTCCGATCTTTTGCCCTTGCCAATCATGCCTTTCAGCCCGTAGTCCAATAGCTGTGGCGTGTAAACGTCCATACGAGAACTGGTAGTCGGCCCCGCTGATCCACAAACTTGTCCCGGCTTAGCGGGCGTAGGGCCAACGTAGTAAATAGTCTGACCCTTAAGATTAACCGGTAGTTCTTTTCCCTCGGCCAACAGGCCGGTTAAACGTTTATGAACTGTATCCCGGGCAGAGTATATTATGCCGCTGATTAAAACGTTCTCGCCGCTGTTTAGGTTCTCAATTTGTTCATCCGTAAGCGGCATAGACACTCTTTTATATAAATCCGGCATGTAAAAGCCCCCTTTGGTTAGATTAGATTTCTGCCTCCGCATGCCGAGCTGCATGGCAGCAGATATTAACGACTACGGCCGTCCCGGCAATATGGGCCGGAAAATAATCGATATTTACTGCTAAGGCCGTAATCCGACCACCTAAGCCGCCGGGACCTATCCCGAGTTTATTAATCTCTGATAGAATATCCCTTTCCATTTGCGCATAACGGGGATCAGGGTTGGGTTGCCCTAGTGGGCGGAGAGTAGCTTTTTTAGCAATCAGCGCGGCTTTTTCGAGCGTTCCTCCTATGCCGACACCAACTATTATCGGTGGACAGGGGTTGGGACCGGCTAGAGCTACTGTCTCCAAGACAAATTTTTTCACCCCTTCTTCCCCCTCGGCCGGAGTCATCATTTTCAAGCGGCTCATGTTTTCACTGCCAAATCCTTTACTGGTAACAAGGATATTTATTTTATCTCCCGGCACTAATTCCAAGTGAATTACCGCCGGCGTGTTATCTTTAGTATTAATGCGGTCAAAAATCGGGTCCATAACCAAGGATTTACGCAGATAACCCTCGGTATAAGCTTCCCTCACTCCCTGATTAACAGCTTCGTTAAAATCCCCGCCCACAATCCGTACATCCTGACCGAGTTTAATAAACAAAACAGCCATACCTGTATCCTGACAGATAGGCATTTTTTCGCAACGTGCCGTTTCATTATTCTGTAGAATCTGCTCCAGGATGGCCCGGCCCGTTGGCGATTCTTCCTGACGCAGTCCTTGACGCAGGGCTTCTAGGATATCCGGTCCGATTTCATAATTCGCTTGCCAAAATAATTGCTTTACTGTTTCTTTTATAGTCTGGGCGTTTATTTCCCGCAATTCTTTCTCTCCCTCAATTTCAACAATGCATATTTAACAATATTTATTATATTTCATCAGCCCTAAAAAGGCTATGACAGCTTCACCAAAGAGCTAGTTTTACGTAATTTATATTAGGACTTAAATCTATTATTTAAGGGGTTTGTTCCGATGTCTTCATTTTTGTCCTTAATTCTGGTTATCTTTTGGCTTTCGGTCATGGGTATGGTTTTCGGTAATTATATTATAAGTCAAATTTCGGCTTATGTGTTCTATTTAGCTGCTCCTTTAGCTTTAATTGCCGGTATACTTGAAATTATCAATAAAAACAACCACCGTTCCCGCTAAGCCCTGGGCTGCTACATATATAGGTTTGCGTTATAGGTTTGGGCATACTATAATTTTTTTGATGAGTTAATTCTTAGGAGGTTTTATGGCTAAAGAACAGATTTTGCTACATGCCTGCTGTGCAACCTGTGCGGGGTATGTTCTGGAAAAATTAGCGCCGGATTATACTCCTCTTCTGTATTATTTTAACCCGAATATTTTCCCTCCCGAGGAATACTATTTGAGGCGGGATGAACTTAAACGCTATGCAGACAAAAAGAAGATTGAATTTATCGAGGAAAGTTATGATCCTGATTCCTGGCTGCAAGTTGTCAAAGGGCTGGAACATGAACCGGAAAAAGGCCGCCGCTGTGATCAATGTTTTTATTACCGCTTGCAGCAAACCGCTTCCTTTGCCCGAAAGAATGACATCCACCATTTTACAACTACCCTTACTATTAGTCCCCACAAGAAAAGCAAGACAATTCTCGATATTGGCCGGGAAATTGCTGATCAACACGGTTTAAGGTTTTTGGCCGAGGATTTTAAAAAGAAGGACGGTTTCCAAAAAACAATGGCCATTGCCAAGCAAGAAGGCTTTTACCGTCAAAACTATTGCGGCTGTGTGTTCTCCCAAAGAAAATCGCCTGTCATTAAATCATAAGATAATTGACCGGTTCATTTGATAAATAATGAAAAATACCCAAAACTTAACTATAGATTTTTGTTGATAAAAGTTGACTTTAGGGCTTTTCCATGTTAATTTTTTAATGAAGAGTCTCTAGATAAATAATGTCTAGGTTATAAAATCTAGTCGCATTTTTATCTTTAGACTTGCGCAAAGAAGTCCCTGGACGCAGGGACTTCTATTTATTTTGTAAAGGCACCATCTCCTAGGATTTTACATATATTACACTAAATCCCAATATTTTCCTTATATCTAGGAGGTGCTAAAAATATGGCCTATGAAGGTGCAGGCGGCGGATGCGGATGCTGTGGTGCTCCAAGTTGCTGCGGAATCGCCATAGTCGTAGTGATTATCTTACTTCTCATTGCTATGGGTATCTTGTTCTAACGGACTTTATCTCTAATAAATTTCGCTGAAGGAGTGAATTATAATGTACGGTAGAGGATGTTGCTGCAGACCCGCGGTTCCGGTTACTACGGCAATTCCTGTTAATTACGGTGCCTTTAACAGTATTGGAACAGGGATTATTGCGATTGCAATTCTTATTCTGATCGCGCTGGGCGTAATATTCTAATCTTTCTTTAAACATTTCGCTGTAAAATTACAACAAGCCTCTATGCTGAGGCTTGTTGTTTTACCAATTAGGAGGAATTCCGGTTTTTATATGGAATTCTTCCTTGAAGTTACTATAATTACAGAGGTATTATTATGAACATAGCTTTTTTCCTTATTCCCAAGAAAGATGTTGTATATCTTAAATATAATTCTACCATGCGCCAGGCTTTGGAAAGAATGGAGTATCACGGATATTCCGCCGTACCCTTAGTTGATGATAAAGGGCACTACGCGGGAACGCTGACTGAAGGAGATCTGCTCTGGAAACTCAAAAATACTCCGGACCTGACCTTTGGCAATACGGAGAAAATTCGTTTATATGAAATTGAACAACGAACGCAAAATACTCCCGTTTCCATCAATGCCCAGATCAGTGATCTAATATCCCGAGCAATTCACCAAAACTTTGTTCCGGTAATTGATGACCAGGGAGTATTTATCGGTATTGTACGCCGCAGAGAAATAATTGAGTATTGCTCAAAGCTTTTAAACTCTCCGCCGAAAGACTATCAAAAAATTGACTAACCGCCGGTATTTCCATCCAATCCGGCTAAACAAAAATTACTACAGTTATCACCACCAAACATGGTTTGATAAATAAGGTATAATTCCCAGATTGTTTCCCATAATTCACCGGAAGCTTCGGTAACGTGCAGTCCCATTTCTTTTGCTTCTTGTCTGCCTATCGGATATCCATGGGAAAAATAGCCATGGGTTAAATTATGGGTAACTGCCTTAATTTTATCCTTATCATTTTTTAGCATATATTTAGATAGTAAAGATTCCGCATATTGTCTGGATGCTTTTAAAGCTTTTTCATAGTCTCCTATTATCCAAGGATCCAGCTTATTAAGAACGGTATTCATTATAATCTCCGATACTTCAGGATTGGAGCTATTATAGAACATTTCCTCAATATAGTCGAAACAGCATCTTAAGGCCTGCACCGGAATCCAAAAATCTTTATAGTTAGGATGTTTAACAAGAGGATCAATCGGACCAAGTTCCGAAATAGGCCCCATAACTACTTCATCCGCTCCTAAAACTATCATGGAGGCAGCTGATTTTGCCGAAAAAGGCACAATCACTGAAAATTGTTCACAAAATTCTCTTATCAGCATTACCACCTTGTAAGGGGTATCCACTGCCCCTCCATAACTATGAAGGAATAAATCAATCTTAGAAGTTTTTCCTATATTTGTAAGTTCGCGATATAATGGAACCAAAATTCGATCGTCAAGCGGGGTATAGGAGAAATAAACAATTACCCTAGACTGACGCATATCCTCTAATTTTTTTAATAAAGTTTTTCTTTTTTCTTCATCCACAAGAGCAACTCCCTCGGTAGAAATTATTGTATAATATTCTATTAATTTCCAGATGATTTGGTGTTATTATTCCTATGGAAAGGACTGGGGGAAAACAGGATCAAAAAAACGCTTGCAATCGAGCGATTCTCAAGCGTCTTTTATACACCTTGAAGATAAAGGTATAATTAAGTTTTAATAGCTTCTTTCCCCTACAAATTCGGCCAACTCAATCATGGCGTCTTTGGCCGGTATATTGGGTAGTTCACAGAGATTTTTAATACCTTTTTTGATATACAGTTGAACAATTTCATTGGATTTAGCAATGCCGTCCGATTGTTTAATTAGGGCAACTGCTTCTTGAACCTCAGCTTCTGTTTTCTGGTCGGAAGCAAGTAATTCTTTTAAACGCTCAGCGATTTTAGAGTCCTTTAAGGCAAAAATCATGGGCAGAGTAATAATGCCCTGCCGCACATCGTTACCTACGGGTTTGCCCAAAACTTTGGGGTCGGCTGTAATATCCAGAATGTCGTCCACGATTTGAAAAGCTATTCCCAGACAATGCCCATAGGTACTCATTATCCATATACCCCGTCTGTCGGCGTTACAGGCCATGGCGCCCAATTTACAACAGAGGCTGATTAATAATGCTGTCTTTCTTTTGATTCTGTAAAGATATTGCTTTAAATTTTGTTCTATATCATAAGAATACTTAAGTTGCTGGATTTCACCCTGACACATATCAATACAAACCTTAGCCATAAAGGCCGATAGCTTATTATCATTAATTTTTACGATCTGTTCCAAAGCTTTGGCCAAAAGATAATCTCCGGTAGCTATAGAAACTTCGTTTCCCCATCCCGCTACCAGGGTAGGCCTTCCTCGACGAATAAGGGAAGCATCCACAACGTCGTCATGAACTAGAGTTGCCATATGAATAATTTCCAAAGCAACGGCAATCGGTAGTAGTTTTTCAAAGGAATAGTCAAAAAACTTTCCGGATAACAAAGTAAAACCGGGGCGTATTCTCTTTCCTCCGGCCTGCAGTAGACTTATACAGGTTTGGGATAAAACCGGGTCATTGACTTTAAGAACTTTATCCAGTTCTTTTTCTACCTTCTTTAAATCTGATGATATTTCCTTAAAAAATTTGTGGTTTTTCAAATAATTACTCACCTACAGGTCCATTATTTAATTTCCGAGTTTTTTATTCTTTTACTATAAAATGTTAGAGGCTAAATAGGCATTTGTTCCTCTTTCCAGCTGAATAAATTCATATAATTCTTGCAAAGGCTGAACTGAAAAAGATTCTCGTAAATCATTAATGTTGGCCATAATCTTGGGAAGATATTCTTGAGTCAGAAAACTAAATTGAGGTTCATTAGATGCCGCCCATGCCATCCCGATGTTATAGCCTAATTTTTCAAACTTGGCAAAGTGATGGCTCTTGAGGTCTGATCCTTCAGCCCCCAGCCTTGCGGCCAGAACCGTTAAAGAAGCTTTTTCCTTCTCGATAATGGCTTTATAATCTTTAATTGATATTTTCTGATTCTTTAATCTCCAACGCAAAACAATGCCTTCATTGATTTTTTTAATTACAGTCACAAAATGACTTACATACTTAAATAAATCTGCCTCGCACATTTTAAGAAAACTTTGGCCGAATATATAATCACCGACCAGTATAGGATATTGTCTTTCGGCGTCAGTCATCTCCCGGTCTCTGACCATACTGTGGATATGCTGAGCCAGGTATATATGCTGAAGGACTGAACTAAGCGCTATTACGGTATTGTTTACCGGGCCGGCAGTCCGAGCTACAGCCAAGCATATAGCAGGTAGGAGAATTTGATCGAGGTTATCCAGCTTTAATTGAATAAGTTCTTTCATTCCGGATGCCTTTAATCCAAATTCTTTACTCATTTGAGTTTCTACGGCTCTTAATTCAGACTGAATTGAGTTTAATACTGCCACCAAATTCCTCCTCCTCGAAAACACTCCTAATATAAATAATATATATAATTTCTCTTAATGATTCCAGCACTATTCGCTAAATAGTAATTATTTTTTTCTTTATTTTGACAAACTACGCTGATTTTACCCCAAATAAATAGGCCTCGCAACCTTATTAATTGCCAAGGCCTATTTAACTCTCCACATTACTATATGGATCCGGTAAAATAAATATCCCTCCTAAACACTAACCGCAGCCATTCTTTCGCAGCCAAGACCCCTTTTTATTTCTTTGGCTTCCATGTGTCCGGCTTTAAACATGGCCGACAAATAATTACATGCATCCCAAGGGTTTACACGTTCCCCGCATGTAAAGACGTCAACGGCCGCATAACCTAATTCAGGCCAAGTGTGAATGGCTAGATGGGATTCTGAAATAACAACTACACCGCTCACACCTTGAGGACTAAATTTGTGAAATACTACTTCCCGTATTTCTGCGCCCGCTTCAAGTGCTGCATTGACCATTATCTGCTCTACTTTTTGAACATCGTTTAAGATTTCAAAACTGCAATCATAGATTTCGGCCAATACATGACGCCCTAAAGGATTGTTCATTTCCTAATCGTTGCCCCCTTTATGCTAAACTACAACGAGACAATTTTAGCATAATGTTCCTCATTGTCAATAATTAAATTGTTTAACAATAAAATGGGCCTTACTAAGAATTTTACTTATTTCCTCTAATGGAGTAGTCGCAACTTCTCTGTACTTTTTATGGGTATAAAGATGACGAAAATTCGGGAAAAGATTCTTAATATTTCTTCTTAAGTCTCTGCCGGCTTTATCCGCATCTACCAGAACATAAACTTCATCATATTTTTCTTCATCAATTAACCTTTCCAATTTACCTAGGCTTCTGGTTCCATGGGTACAAATAATATCAATTGGCTCGTCCAAAACCTGCAGTATTTTTTCGCGGTCAGTCTTTCCTTCGACGATAATTGCTTTTTTCATAATTATTGGTTATTCCTTTTTCCTAGTATAATATAATATTTCCTCTAGTGGCTATTATACATCATATTAGGCAAAACAAATTAAGCACTTGTCAACTTCTCAGCAAGTTTCAAGTGCTTAAAATAATTACCTAGGCAAATACAAATTTTTATACAGCTGCCGTATGTGGGATCAATTTTGCCACAATCCCAATTACTTCCCTAAGGTCAAAAGGCTTAATAAGCAATCCCTGGTATTCATCTTCATGGGGTAATATTTCAGGACTAGGTACTGCACCTGTTATAATAACAGCCGGAATATGGTTTAACCGTTTATTACGGCGCATTTTTCTTATTAATTCGCTTCCGTTCACTCCTTTTAAATTAAGATCCGTAAATACCAAATCGGGAATTTTGTCGTTCTCCATAAATTTCAGACTTTCTACCGCACAATTCAAAATATCAACCTCATGTCCTTCATCGCTTAATGCTATTTGCATAACCATTCCAATCATAGGGTTATCCTCCACCACTAAAATCCTAGCCATAAAAAAACCAAAACCTCCATACTATGGGCAATTATACATTTTCCGATAGTAAAGTTAGTATATCATCTTATGCTTGCGAAACTTGTTGGACCCTGTACCTTTTTATTCAAAAAATATCTCGAAAATTTGATTTGATTCTCTGACATAATATGGAATAAAATCTTCAAAAAAGTCGAAATCGCTTCTACCTGGA
>JAAYMU010000183.1 GCA_012521215.1 Peptococcaceae bacterium
CCTTGAGGATAAATATAAGCAATCAGAAAGAAAAAAGCCCCGGCAAAAATAGCACCCAATAGGCTTTGCCCAACTGTCGGTTTACCAGTGGTAATAGCATTAATAAGGCCTATGGCGGCAACAAGGATAACCAATCTATCCGGCAGGCGGTAAGTATCTATATCTATAAAGGTTAAGGCCACTAAGAGGGAAATAAAGATAAAGTCTAATGCTAAGCCAAATATTGTTCTCTCGGTAAGCAAGAAATAGGCAAAAAGAAACAGAAGGGCAGTGAGAACTTCTACCGCCGGATATCTCCAAAAAATCCTCCCCAAGCACTTACTGCATCTCCCTAGCAGCAATAAATAGCTTAATACAGGTATTAACTCCCAAGCACGCAGAAAATAACCGCAATGGGGACAGTGAGAGCGGGGATGAATAATTGATTTTCCGGCAGGCAAGCGAAAAATAACGACGTTGAGAAAACTGCCGCCAACCAAACCTAAAAAGGCAACAAAGAAAACCGGTATATACGCCATAATTTCCCCCATAATATCCCCCATATTTTCTCTTCCCTAATCGGAAGACCACAAGCACGAATTTAGATCTAAATTCTTATCATAGACTCTGACTTCCGCTGCCCTACCGTCATCAGTCAGATATATCATGATTAGATTAGTAGGGGTAGGATAAGCCTCTCCTGACGACGGCAACTCTTGGAGACCAAATCCTCTTTTTTCCTCGGGCACGGATTGTTGAGTAACAGAAGCATCCAGTTGATTAATATAGGCCGGAATAAGTTTTGAGCATATAATTTCTCCGTTTTTGGCTTCTACATCATCATTGGTAGGATAAGAACCATTTTCAATTTCATACCTGTCCAAAGCAGCCTTGACTTGTCTAGCAGTTATAATATCCGCATTTTCTCTGGCTTTGTCCGAGTTCCCCGCCAAACGAGGGATAGCAACTGCCGCCAAGACCGATATAATAACAACGACCAGCATTACTTCTATTAAAGTAAAGCCTTTTTGCCTATGACTAATCAAGGAACATTCCCCATTTCCTTTTATAATAATAAATTATCAATTATTTATCTGATTTATGACAATTAGCCTTAAATTCCATTTAAGTTATGGAATATGGGTACTTAAATCAAATACCGGCAACAACATACCTACTGCTACCAAACCGATCAAACCGGCCATCCCTATAACTAACAGCTGTTCAAGCACTCGGGGATATTGTTCAAGTTTTTCCTCCAACTCTTGCTTAAAAACCTTAGCTAAATAGTTAAGCATTTCACTAAGTCTTCCCGACTCCTCGGCAATCCCCAGCATTTTGGCTCCAACTGGAGGAAAGAAACTGCTGTTTTCCAGAACGGGAGTAATTCTCCTACCCTCCCTGACGGCAGTCTTCATTTGGTCCAAAAGCTGGATAAGTTCTTGACGCCAAACTATACTTTCCAGCAGCATCAAACATTCCAAAAGAGGAATCCCGGCATTAATGAATTTGGCAAAAAGAGTGCAAAATTGCTGCAAAGCCTTCCCCTTCATGATTTGTTGCATTCCGGGCATGGTCCAGACCATTTTTTTTCTGTTCTTAAACATAGTTATTGAACCGAAAAAAATTATTATAAGCAGCAGATATGGTATACTGCTCCCGAAATGCATAAGCCCTCTTGTCAGTATAGGCAATTGAGCATTCGTTTGCTGAAAAAGCTCATTATACATAGGAAAAACTATGCTACTGAGAGTAAAGAGAACCGTTAAAGCCAGAATAAGAAGCAAGCAAGGATAAAATAACACACCCTTGATTTTGCGACTAAAATAATATTCTTCTTCCAGCTGGTCCGCAACCTCGAGCAGAGAAAACGCCAACGTGCCGCTCCTTTCTCCGGCAGTAATCATGGCCTGAACGAAAGGCCCCGGCGAAGGAATAAATTCTTTTAGTGCCGAGGATAAATCATATCCGGCCTTAACTTGGTTATAAACCACTAGCCATTGATTTTGACGAAAAGAATTAGTTTCTCTAGTCTGTAAAATTTCCAAAATAGTCAACATTGGCAGTCCTGCGTCTAACAGAGTACCGATTTGACGCGCTATTCTGGCCCAGTATTTTTGCCCTCGACGATTCCCGGCCCGTAACCATAAGCTGCTAAATACAGCCGCCCGTAGAAAAAGTGGATAAAGATTACGACTGCGCAGCCTATTTATGGCCATATCCTCTCCCCGGCAATAAATCAAGCCGGATTGCATCTTGCCTCGTTCATCTACAGCTTTCCACTTCCATAATTTCATCCTATAAATCCCTGAAGCCTTTCTCTCGTTATCTGGGGTGAAATCAACCCTTTCTTGCTCAACTCTTCAACAGCCTTTTCCATAGATTGCATGCCTATTTGAGCGCTGGTCTGAATAATATTTTTGATCTGGTGAGTTTTATTTTCTCTGATCATATTCTTAACTGCTGTGGAAGCAATCAAGATTTCGAAAGCAGCCACTCTCCCCTTTTTACCTACTGTCGGAAAAAGCTGTTGGGCTACAATACCCTGAAGAACAGATGCCAACTGAATACGTATTTGGTTCTGTTGATGGGGAGGAAAAACGTCGATTATGCGGTCAATGGCCTGAGCTGCGTCATAGGTATGCAGGGTGCTGAAAACCAGATGCCCCGTTTCAGCGGCGGTAATGGTCATAGCGATAGTCTCCAGATCCCTCATTTCCCCTACTAAAATTACATCCGGATCCTGGCGCAGAGCTGCCCTTAAAGCAGTGGCAAAAGACTTGGTATCTTGCCCCACTTCTCTTTGGGTGACTAAACACTTGCGATGTTGATGCCAATACTCAATTGGGTCTTCGAGCGTAATAATATGACCGGAACGAGTGTGATTGATAAGGTTCAGCAAGGAGGCCAGGGTTGTTGATTTACCGCTGCCCGCCGGACCAGTTACTAAGACCAGACCCCTTGGCAAAGAAGCAAAATTAACAATGGCCTGTGGTAATCCGAGTTCTTCAGGGGTTAAAGCAGCATATGGTATTACCCTAATCACTAAACAAGAACTACCCCTCTGCTTAAAAGCGTTGATCCGATACCTTCCCAAGCTTCCAAGACCGTAGGAAAAGTCTAATTCCCCTTTCTCTTCCCAGAGACCTTTTTGCTCCTGATTGGTGAAGCTCTCAACATAACCGGAGATTATTTCATTATTCAACATTTCAGTCCCTAGGGGTTTAAGATCACCATCGATCCGAAAAACGGGTGGACTGTCTACCGTTAAATGTATATCTGAAGCTTTAAGCTCCCTGGCTTTCATTAATAACTCTTCAATTGCCCACATTTTCTCTTTTTCTCAGACTCCTTCAATAAGGCCAATTACTTCTTCCAGAGAAGTCCATCCCTCAGCAACTTTAATTAAAGCGTCTTCCTTAAGGGATGGTATGTTCAAAGACCGGGCTAATTTTTCGATTTCAAGAGCGCTACCTTTATTAAGGACCAATTCTTTAATCCTATAATCATAATGCAAGTATTCGTGGATTCCTATCCTGCCCTTGTAGCCGGTACCCCGGCATCTGGAGCATCTTCCAGGCCCGTAAATATAATCAATTCCTTCCCAATTAAAAGCATGCTTGAGCACCAAAGGTACGGGCTTTTGTTCCCGACAGAAGGGGCATAGCCGCCGTACCAGTCTTTGGGCAATCACCCCACAAACTGAAGCTGCCACTATATAGGGTTCAATATCCATTTCCAGCATGCGGGCCAGGGCTTCTGCCGCAGTATTGGTATGCACCGTAGTTAAAACCAAATGACCGGTTAGGGCAGCGGCGGTGGCAATTTTGGCTGTTTCCCGATCCCTGATTTCACCAACCATAATAATATCAGGATCCTGGCGTAAAATAGCCCGCAAGCCTTGAGCAAAATCAAGCCCGATTTTAGTATTGACTTGGGCCTGGTTAAGCCCAGGAAGACGATATTCTACAGGATCTTCAATAGAAACTATATTAAGACTCTCAGCCTGCAATTCTCTAAGCAAAGCATAAAGAGTAGTGGTTTTCCCGCTCCCAGTTGGCCCTGCAACTAAAATAAGTCCGTGAGGTTGGAGCAAAAGTTTTCTTGCCCCTTCTTCCACGTCTTTTCTCATCCCTAACTCAGCCAAGGATAATTGGGCGGTTTCATAATCCAGAATACGGGCCACGACCTTTTCTCCATAAACAGTATTAAAGGTGGACACTCTAACATCAATTTTTTTCCCGAGAAGGTCGAGCACAATCCTACCGTCTTGCGGGCGACGCCTCTCAGTAACATCCATACCTGCCATAACCTTTAACCTGGCGGTAACACTTCTAGCAAAAGTGCTGGACAAGATAGTTTTAAGTTCCAGTCTCCCGTCTATCCGAAATCTAACTTTAAACGACTCTTCCCCTGGTTCCCAGTGAATATCACTGGCCATCTCCCTTACAGCCTGATTAAAAAGAGAATCAACCAATCTAACAACAGAACCCTCATTGCCGGCGACAACATTTTCTTCAATTTTCCAAACATTGAGAGACCCTTGATAATCATCAGTTATATCTCCCTGAGACTGTTGGATAGTATAGAACTCCCGGATAGCAACTTTTATCTCTTCAGGTGTGGCTAAATAGGGTTCAGTTTTATACCCGCTATAGAGTTCAACATCTTCCATGGCCCTTCTGTCAACCGGATCGGCCATAGCTACACATAACCTTCCTTTATTGATTTTAAAAGGTATGAGGTTGTATTTTGTCGCCAACTGCTCAGGAATTAGGAAGGCCGCGAAGGAATCAATTTCTAGCTCACTTAGCTTAACTCTTGTTACCCCATAGTAGCTGCATTTATGCTGTAAAATCTCCTCATCGCCCAAAAAGTTACGTATAACTTCATGCAAAGCATACCCTAATTTTATTCGTTCCTGCAGATAATGGTTTTGGGAAGAGGAAATATAGTTATTCTTTGATAAATAGTCCAAAAAGGAAAAATCAGATGTATGAGGCATTAATTGTACAGCTCCTCATAGTGGCTAATGATAAGCTGGCCAGTATCATTTAGTATTAAATAGCCGGACCGGCTTTGCCCGGTTTCTTTAAACCTGGACTTGGAAATAACTTGGTAGCCGGAAGTGTCTTTATACACAGTTACTTCTATTTTCCCTTCGCCCAAATCTCTACTCCCGCCTCCCCAGTCGGGATCTGCCGTCAAATTAGCTTTAGCCCATTCCAGCCCACTGTCAGCCAAGTAAATAGCTTGGACCTTATGAGCTTCATAGACTGCCATTTTTTCTTGGGCCCGGGCTTTGTGATAACTAATGTTGCCCAATCCGACTAAAAAAGTAATAACCAGAAGAATTAAAAGAGAAACATAACCTTGCTGGTTTAAGAGCTCTGTCCCGATCTTTGGCACTTCTGCCTCACATACCTCTCCCATTCAGCATTTTGCTCCCCGTAGCACGCTTCGAGCTTAATAGCCCACAAACCCGGGCTGACTTCTCGGCAATTAAAATTGATCATTCCCGAAGCAATAGGATTAGGTACCCCTAAATGTTCTCTATATAAGTCGAGCTTGCCGTCAAAATCCTTATCCGCTAAATAGTAGGAATCAGTATATTTGTTTTGCGTCATCTTATAAGTCACAATTAGAGTGTTGTCTCGCCAAACAACTTTTTCACTAACATTTACCGTCGAGGTCAAAACTTCCCCGGCCCTCAGAAGAGAATAATTGAGTTCCGAACCAGCGGCTACATTGTCAACAAACCGATACTGACTGACAAAAAACTGCAGAACAATCCCGGCGATAATTCCTAAAATTACTAATGAAAGGAGTATCTCCAACAAAGTTAGGCCTTTATCGACAGAAAATATATCTGACATTTTCATTCTTTTTACCTTATAAATTTGGTTATTATTTACATATTTTACACTATTAGCAAATAAGGTCAAGTAATTTTATAATTATTCTTTTTCTTCATCAACATTTTTCTCCTTTTTCATCAAGTTTTTATTTGACAATCCCCTGCTTTTAGGAATATAGTGATAATTAAGAAAAATATACCTATTACAAGCGCTACTCAAATTATGAATGGGTGTAGGGGTGATGATCATGGCTTTGGCGTATGAAATTATGGTAGATCAAGTAATATCAGTCTCTGAACATGATTCGGTTAAAACAGCCTTAAAAGTTCTCTGTGAACATCACATCAGCGGTATACCCGTAGTCAACTCCCAAAATGAACCGGTGGGTTACATCAGCGACGGCGATATTATGAAATACATCGGTTATCGCGATCCATCAGTATTCTTCTTCGATCTGGCTATTTACCCCACTTCTTGGATAATGAACCAGTCTTTTGAGGAAAAGATCAATGATCTGCAAAATTTCAATGTTATGGATATTGCTACCAGTAAAGTAATAACTGTTCAATATGACGAAGAAATTGAAAAAATAGCCAAAGTTTTAGGAGCCAAAAAAATTAAACAAGTTCCTGTCGTCAAAGATAAAAAACTGGTAGGAATTATTAGTCGTGGGGACATAGTACGCTATATTGTGAAAAATTTTTTAGATTAATGAGTTTGGCAAGCTAACCCTTATAATATAGACATTGCAATAAATAATTCCTGATTTTTCCTCTCTCTAACCAAGACACTTCTACAGATATTTCTAGAATATCTTGGGTTTCCTGCCGAATTACCAACCTACGTCCGAATTTCCCGATTTGTTCCTCTTCTTCCAGCCCGTTAGGATCAACACTTAAACTGCCAGTCTCCAAATGAGCCACTGTATAATCCACTGCCGAGCTGGCAAGATTAACGGCCTGAAGATAGTTTTCAGCCCGCTGTTGAGCTTGCGCCGCTGAGTTATGAAAGCTTACAACTGCCATTAACCCTACGCCAAAAATGAAGAGAGCAAACACTATATCTAGAAATATAAACCCTCTATTCGAGGAAATACTGTTCTTAGACATTATTTACCTCACATCATTTTACCCATAAAAATATGCAAACTATAGTTTGCATATTTTACATTTTTTTCTATTTTCCTGCTTTATTGATTTTTATTTATATATTATTTAAATACTTTTTCCCAGGCCCGGATAATTTCATCATCGGAACAGTCGGTAACGACCATGGATTTTCCTATGCTAACAGGCAAAACCAGAATTTTATTGCCGGCTTTATTTTTTTTGTCGGCAGCCATTAAATTTAGCAAATGCTTTGCATCACAAGGTGGGATATTTCTAGGCAATTTCAACATATCCAGCAAACCGGTAATCCTGGCTAATTCTTTCTCCGTTAGAAGTCCCCTGTCTTTTGCCAGATTAGCGGCCGCCGCCAAACCGATACTTACTCCCTGACCATGGCTAATACCTTTATAGGAATCCGCCGTTTCCAGGGCATGCCCAAAACTGTGCCCTAAATTGAGCAGAGTTCTTACGCCATGTTCTTTCTCATCTTCCGAAACGATTTTGACTTTGACAGCTAAAGAGCGAGCAGCCAATCTGGATAATAACTCTAGATCATGGTTCCGAATGGCATCTGCGTGACTCTCAATAAAATCAAATAGTTCAGGGTCGGCAACCAGCGCATGCTTAACTGTTTCCGCCAGACCATTTTGAATCTCCGGCCAGGGAAGGGTTTTTAAGGTACTAAAATCGGTCCAAACAGCTTGAGGAGGTGAAAAGGCCCCTAAAAGGTTTTTGCCGCAAGCATGATTAACCGCTACTTTACCGCCAATGCTGGAATCCACCTGGGCCAGCAAGGTAGTAGGTATTTGGATATATCTGATACCCCGATAGTAAATAGTGGCGAAAAAACCGGCCAGATCACCTATAACGCCCCCGCCAAGGGCGAGCACCACACTGTCTCTGTCCGTCCTGAACTTAACAGCTTCTTCAGTTAAGCGGGCAATAGTGCTTAACGATTTCTCCTCTTCACTGTCGGGTACGGTAATAAGGTCAGTCCGGAATTCTCTTAGCCCTTTCAGCACTCTTTCGGCATATAAATTTGCTACCCGGTCATTGGTGATAAGCAAAAAATGGGTCCTGACCCCAAATTTCTCCCAGAGATAAGCTCCCAGTTCTTCTAAAGACGCATTCAAAAAGATTGGGTAGCCATTAGAACCGCCAACATTTATTTGTTGTAACATGGCAATGATCTCCTTTCAGATAAGCGCTAATCTCTGCTACGATTGCTTCCGGGTTTTTTCCCGAGGTGTCAAAGGTAACAGAAGCCTTATTATAGATGGCCAGCCTTTCCAGCCAAAGCTTAGACAATTCTTCTTCAGGCCTGGCCAGCAAAGGACGCTCACTGCGTTTCTTCACCCGTTGCAGGGCAAGCTCGAGGGGGACATAAAGATGAATAAGCATTCCTAATCTTTGCAGCGTGACCCAATTATCCGGATTTAAAACCAGTCCTCCGCCGGTGGCAATTACAGTATGATTGATGTTTACCAGTCTCTGTATAAGCAAGCTTTCCTCTTGGCGAAACCTTGCTTCTCCATATTTTCGAAATATTTCAGGGATAGAAAGACCGGTTTGGTTTACGATTTCAGTATCGGTATCTAAAAAGTCCCAATTCAGTTCTCGAGCCAACAGTTGGCCTATACTGCTTTTACCTGCGGCCATAAAGCCAATTAGAATAATATTCTTTGGTTTTAATATAATCGGGCAACAGTCTTTCATCTATACAGTTCACCGCATCTTTCTCCTAGCTTGCCTAGCTTGCTCAAATGTATTGCCTAATAGCTAGCTTGTTACATGTTCCAGCCTTATCCTCCCCATCACCGGGGCGATAATCACATTTTTCTTGGAATTGCCGGCGGCTAACATCACTGTCATCCCCCCGCTAGGGGCGCCGGTAGGCAAAAAAGTTAAATCGGGCGGACTATTATCTAAACGTACATGAGGGGGCAAGTCAACGCTACGGATAAGCTTACTTCCTTTATATATCTTATACTGATTAGCATAGGGGAAAAATCTCACTTTATGCCAGGTATTACAGGCTATGGCCGCTTGCTGGGTCTCCCGTAAATCGTCCAGCAAACTGTTGGCCGCTATCGCCAGATTTCTGTCAGGAATACTATGAGGAAGGCGAATAAGCAAAGTATAGCTGACACCTGCCAGCAATACCAGCACAAGTAAAACCTCGAGTAAGGTGTAGCCAAAACTTTTATTGTTTACAGTCATGACTCTCCCCACCATTCCGGTTTATAAGTAAGGCCTGACGCATAACATCAATGGGAGGTTCTCTATTCAGCCAGATTTTCCAGGCCAGAGCGCCCTGATAGAGCAACATTTCCAAACCATTCCAAGTTTTGCAACCGTGATAAGCCGCTTGAGCCAAAAAAGGAGTAACAGCAGGACTGTATATAAGATCAACTACCCAGGCCGCAGGGTTAATCCCTTCTAAGCTAAATGGGTATTGTTCACCTTTCAGACCAAGGGAGGTAGCCTGAATCAATAAGTCCGCCTCCTGCAGCCAAGTACCGGGGGCAAAGACCCCCCATTCACTGTTCCCTCCCAGGCTTGCTATTTGCTTAACAAGATTCTGGGCCTTGTTGGGAGTACGGTTCAAAATCAAGATATGGGCTTTATTTTTTACGAGAGACACCGCTATAGACTTAGCGGCCCCTCCCGCCCCTAGTAAAACAACTTTTTTCCCAGCCAAACTATAACCCTTATCCGCCAGGGATTGAACAAAACCATCCCCGTCGGTATTAAACCCTTGCAATAACCCGTCCGTAACTTTAACCGTATTGACGGCACCAATTGTTCTTGCTTCAGGAGTTATAAAATCCAACAAGGGTAGAATCTTCTCTTTAAGAGGATAGGTAACGTTCCAGCCGGCATAATTGTTTTGCCTTAAATAATTAAGACCCCGACTCAGTTCATGTATTTGGAGTGGCAATTTATGATACTCCGCTTTAAGGTTTAAGGCCTTGAAACCGGCTTCGTGCATCAGAGGAGAAAGAGAATGTTCAACCGGAAAGCCAATTAGAGCATATTTACTTATCATGATATCTCCTAGCAACCATACCCTGGCGCGCAAATTTTCTGGTATAATAAGTTTTTCGACCACAGAGTCGTTCCAGAAACCTTAAAACTTTGGTTCCACCAAATTCCCGCTCATCTATGGGCATGAGCAAAATAGTTTTCATCCCCATCCTCTTACCGCCTAGAACATCCGTAAGCAACTGATCCCCAACAACAGCAACCTGCCCAACCCCTAAGCCCAAATGTTTGAGTCCCTTCCCAAAACCCTTTTTTCTGGGTTTGGCGGCTTGATACACATACTGTATCCCTAATATATCGGCCACCGCAGCTACCCTGTCCGGATGCCGATTATTAGAGACAATACAGGCTTTTATACCTTGAGCTTTAATTTTCTGGAACCAGTTTACCACTTCACTACTAAGCGTTCTGTCATTCCAGGGAGATATTGTATTATCCAAGTCAAGCAACAAACCCTTGATTCCGTTTTTCACCAAATCTTCAACCGGAATACTTTTTAGAGACTCATACTGAAAATCGGGTCGTAAAATACGGATAGTATTTTTGTTCATTTTTCCTTTTCCTACACTTCTTGTATTGCTTTTCCTAATTTTATTATGTTCCAGATAATTATATATCAGTTGAACATTTAAGGGCAACTAATTATCTCTTGGCAAACAAATGCCATCACCAATTTTGCACCCTTAAATCAAGACTATAAAAAGAGGTTCTATAATAAATATTGGGGTAAGTAGCAGGAAAAAAATAAAGCATAAGCGAAAACCTACCGGGTAAATAAACCCACCACGATCATTTACAGGAGGTTTTGCTTATGCTTAACTCTAATTATA
>JAAYMU010000184.1 GCA_012521215.1 Peptococcaceae bacterium
AATAAAAGTAATTTATTGACTCATAATTTGAAATGTGATATTTTGGGCTAAAAGGTATTTTTATAGAATAATAAGTCAATTACTCCCATATAAAAAATTTTAAGCATCATAATTCTAAAATTGATTGACTAAGCTGTTATAATAAGCAGTTATAATATATACATTCTCCTTACGAGAATACTTAATCAGCTGGTCAATTAATGAGTAATTTATAAAAAATATAAACAGAAAGTAGGGGAAAGTGCAGGAAAAAAAGAAAGTAGGGAAAAATTGCAAAAAGAAAGTAGAGAAAAAACAAAAGAAAGTAGGGAAAAATTGAAAAAAGAAAGTAGGGAAAATTAGAAAAAGAAAGTAAAAAGAAAGGAGAATTGGAAAAATAGGGAATAAAGGTAGAAATAACAAGATAAAGAAAAAAGAATCGGAAAATATCAATCAATAAATGAGTTATTATGCTTAAGAAATTAAGCGCAAAATGCGAAAGGTGCAAAGGTGCGAAATAAGTTTACTGAAAATTTAAGCAAGTGCACTGGGATGTATACCTTTGTCGTCCCTATCCGGTAGTGCAAACTCCAACAAGCGGAGTGCAAGCCCCAACTAAATGGAGGTTTATGAAATATGAGCAGTAGAAATATCAGAAAGCTTATATCAGTAGGACTTCTAATTATTCTGGCCATAATATTTGCAGCTTCAACAGAATCTTTCTTTAATTCGAGAAATATTATTCTGTTGCTTCGAGAATCATCGTATGTTGGCCTTATCGCTCTTGGTATGGCCTTTGTCATTATCGGTGGCGGTATTGATCTTTCCGCAGGCGGTATTGTTTGTTTGTCTGCTGTTGTTTGTTCACGATTAGCTGCCACTAATGATGTTCCGGCAATATTTGTTGTACTTGCCGGTGTCTTAACCGGTATGGCATGCGGTGCCATAAACGCCTTAATTAATAACAAATTGCATTTAACCGAATTTGTTGCAACCCTTGCTAGCGGTTTTGTCTATACCGGCCTGGCCCTTATAGTTGCTTATAGGGAAAACGGGCGGCTGGTAACTCAAGCTGTAAAGAACAAGGGTTTTTTACTTTTGGGTGATAAGATTTTTGGCATTCATGTTATGACCTTAACTTGGATTGTTTTAATGATTATAGTAATGATAATTTTATATAAGACAAAGTTCGGGCTCCATACCTACGCCCAAGGCTCTAACGCTAAATCCGCGCAGTATTCGGGCGTAAACAATGCCATGATAAAGGCTAGCGGCTTTATCATTTGCGGTTTCTTCAGCGGTCTGGCTGCCACCTTTACCCTGGCTTATCAAGGTGCTGTGTCACTAGCTACCGGTACCGGAATGGAATTCCAGGCAATTGCTGCCTGTGTAGTTGGCGGTGTGGTATTAGGGGGCGGTCATGGAGATGCCTTGGGAGCTTTTATTGGTGCTCTTTTCTTAACTCTTATAATGAACGGACTTTACAAATATGGAATTCCGACGGCATATCAGTATATCCTGCAAGGCGGGATTATCTTGTTAGCCACTGCATTTGATGTCCAGTTTAATAGGTTTACCGAAAGACGTTTAAGCGCTGTTACCACTAGCACTAGCGCCAGTACTTAAAGAAGGGAGGGCTTAATTGTGGAAAACACTCCATTATTACAAGCAGTCGGTATTAACAAACAATTTTCTGGCGTCCCTGTCTTGAAAGATGTTGAATTAAGTATTAACAAAGGCGAAGTCCATGCCCTTATGGGTGAAAACGGGGCTGGTAAATCTACTTTGATAAAAATTATTACGGGAGTATATACCAAAGACAGTGGCGAAATTTTTATAGAAGGTAAACCTGTGGAAATCAATTCTCGCCAGGATGCGCGTAATTGCGGTATCTCCGTTATCTACCAAGAATTAAGCCTTATCCCGGCCCTCACAGTAGTAGATAATATTTTTCTTGGACAGGAAATTAGACGTCGTGGTTTTCTGGACAAGAAAGAGATGCGCCGCAGGGTTAAGGAACTTATAGAAAAATATGAATTTGATATAAATCCTGACGCAGTTGTGCAATCTTATGGGATGGCAAAACGCCAGCTAGTAGAGATTCTCAAAGCTCTATCCATGGAAGCCAAGCTTATTATTATGGACGAACCTACTTCGGCTTTGTCTGCGGCGGAATCAGAAAAGCTTTTTGAGACAATAAGCGGTCTCCGTGATAAGGGAACAAGTATTCTATACATTTCCCACAGGCTGGAAGAAGTATATAGATTGTCTGACCGTCTGACCGTAATGCGTGACGGAGAAAATGTCGGTGTTTTGACTAAAGAGGAGATAACTCCGGCTAAAGTTATGCGGATGATGATCGGCAGAGAAGTAAAACAGATTAAAGATACCTCGGGTAAAAAGATATTTAAGGACAATGTCCTGGAAGTAAAGAATCTTGCTTATAAGAATATCTTAAAGGATGTCAGTTTCAAGGCCTACGGCGGTGAAATTTTAGGAATCGGTGGTCTTGTCGGTTCTGGCAGAACAGAACTTATCCGCTGTATTTACGGTGCTGAAAAGCAAAGTAAAGGGACAATTACCTTGAACGGAAAACCAGTAAAGAAATCAATCGCTAAGAATATTCGTAACGGCTTTAGTCTGGTACCTGAAGACAGGCGTAGTGAAGGTTTCTTTCCTGTACTCTCCATAGAGAAAAATATTGCAATTGCCAGTTACGACAAATTGGCTAAATTCGGAGTAGTTAGCAGGAAAAAGGAGATTGAGCTGGCCAAAAAAGCTATAAAGGATTACGATATTCGTCCGCCGATCAAAAGCATGCCTGTGGGCAACCTTTCCGGTGGTAACCAGCAAAAGGTTATTTTAGGCAGATGGTTGACCCGCGATCTTAAGGTACTGCTTCTTGATGAGCCGACAGCAGGTATTGATGTGGGAGTAAAAGGAGAGTTATATCAGTTCTTAGAGGAACTCTCTAAAAAAGGAACAATTATTATCATGGTCTCCTCTGATCTTGGAGAATTGACCCATGTTGCTGACCGCATTCTAGTTATGCACGACGGCAGATTTTTTGAAGAGTTTACCCATGAAACTGTTACTCAGACTGCTGTCCTGCTTGCCGCTTCAGGAGTACACACGGAGGAGGGAAAAGCACTGTGAGTAAAAAAGCAACGAAATTTTTTGGCAGTCCATGGGGACAAAGAGTGAGCCTTCTGATTATAGTTATCTTAATTATGATTATATTCCAACCAAAGTTTTTTAGCCTGGACAATGTATCCAGTATCTTATTGGCTATAGCTATATACGGAATCATGGTCTGCGGCATGTTATTTGTAGTTATTCTTGGCGGTATCGACCTTTCCATTGCTTCCGCAGCGGCCCTGGGCGGCAGTATTCTGTCCGTATTCGTCAAAGGGAGCGGTTATACCGTGGAGGGCTTTATTACAGGTTTTGCAGTTTCTATTGCCGTAGCTATACTTGTCGGACTGGTACATGGGGTAATGTGTACGGTATTTGGCTTGCCTTCGTTTGTGGTTACCCTGGCAACTCAATATGTTCTGTTGGGCGCTGTACTGGTAGTTACCAACGGAGCTTATATATACCATTCGGATTTTGGAATATTCTATATGTTAGGTAATGCACGGCCTTTAGGTATTCCTTTACCCATTATAATATTCTTGATTTACACGGCCATAAGTGCCTTTGTTTTAGGTTGCACAACCTATGGTCGAAGTCTCTATTGTATTGGCGGGAACCCCGTTGCTTCTGGGCTTGTCGGTATTAGAACAACAATAAACACTATTATAGCCTATATATTCTGCAGCGTTTCCGCCTTTTTCGGAGGTATGATTCTTGTCTCTATGAATATGATGGCCGGGGCAGCTACCGCTTCCAATGCTATCGGCAGTGTTTTAACGGCTATTATTGTTGGCGGTATCAATTTGGCAGGCGGTGAAGGCGGGATACCGGGAGCTATCTTTGGTGCCTTGCTGGTTGGTATTATCAATAATGCCCTTATTTTGCTTGGTGTACCATCGGATTACCAAAAGTTTGTCCAGGGCGTGATTATCATTGGTGCTATAGCGCTCAATGTCTACACCAAACGCAGGAGCGAGAACATTAAGACCCCGAGAAAACCTTCTAAAAAAACCCTGGATAGCGCCCAGAGCGCAAATCTATAGGAACATAAAATAAATCAAATACTTTTGTTCATATTTGGATGCATGGTTTCGATATTCTAAAGGAGCCATGCATCCCAGTTTTTTTGAAATCTGTCTTCATTTATTATAGAACTCCTTTTTAGATTTGGACTAGATAAAAAGTCATTGTGCCCATGTTAACGAATAATGTATAATGAGCATATCAACTTAGATAACCTCCAACTTGATGACGAAAAAGGAATTGCCGGTTGTTTCTTAAGGCGGAATTGAATCGATTAATAAAAAATCTAGCCAAAATCATTTCCAATTTTGGCTTTAAAATATATAATAGAAAAGTCATATTATTTCTGATATATAAAAATATATAATTTAGGAGGAATAAGTGTGGGCGGAGCGAATCTCCAAATATCTATTGCTATTGTTTTGTACATAGCCGTTGTAATTTGCATTGGCTTGTATTATGCAAAGCGAGCCAGTGAAAGTAGTAGCAATTTCCTGATCGGAGGCCGGTCTTTAAATCCTTCGGTTACGGCCTTGGGCGCCGAGGCTTCGGATATGAGCGGCTGGCTTTTAATGGGGCTTCCCGGGGTAGCATATTGGTTTGGACTCAGTGATGCCGCTTGGACGGCAATCGGGCTGGCAATTGGTACTTATTTAAACTGGTTGTTTGTAGCTAAGAGACTGCGGATTTATTCGCACGTTGCCGATGATTCCATTACTATTCCGGATTTTTTCAGTCGGAGGTTTAAAGAAGATAAAAAGGTGATTATGACTATTGCCGCCTTGTTTATCTTAGTGTTTTTTAGTG
>JAAYMU010000185.1 GCA_012521215.1 Peptococcaceae bacterium
CTTGCATATTTGCACCTCCCCCCGGACTAAATGGCCCTGCAGCTTGTGCAGAGCAGGGAATTGTTATATTATAGAGTTTCATTATAGCACTAAACTTAAGGCAATGCAATTTCCACTTTGCTAAATTTTTAAAAATAAGTTATTTATTTTTATTCCCTACTGCTGGCTGTTTTCGGTATGGCTTATAACCTCTTTAATGTTTCTTTCTAACTTGACACGAGTGATCCAGGTTTGGTGGCCGCATTTAAGGCATTCAATTCTAAAATCCATACCTGTTCTCATTATTTTAAAATCAGGATTGCCACAGGGATGATTCTTACGTAAACGAACTATATCACCGATATTAAGTTTCAAATCTTATCAGTCCTTTACAACTATTAAGATCTTTGAATAACCTTCTCTTATAATGAAGTTTCCGACGAAAGGGGTAAAGAGTATAGATAATTAGTTAAAATATCTTCGGAGAAACTCGAGAATACGGATAATTCCAAATCATATCCTTGCAACATCAAGGGGTAAAGCAGAGAGTTCCCGGTGCTTAACAGCTTGTTTCCGGATAAGGTAAGAAAAGGCGTAAACAGTCCAATAAATAAACATAGAACAATAAAAGCACTTAAGACCCCAAAGGCAAACCCTCCCCCCCTGTTAATCAGCCCTAATTTCCTGGCAGCAGGAGAAATAATTAAATTTATAATCAAATTAATAAAACATGAAGCTATCAGAAACAAAACTACTATGGAAAAAGTCAGGATAATATATTTTGAAATCGCAGTAAGCAATCCCACTGCGGGCTGAAACAAGTTATCCGAGTTGCCGTATAGATCCGATGCTATTCTGTCATCAATTACCCCCATCAAGATCCCACCTAAGGTGGACTCGATTATCTTTCTTAGCCCGAACAAATCCTCTAGAATAATTGCAAATTGATTGTGAAAAGCAAAAGCGAAACCAATAGCCAAAATTTTACCAACAAATCTTGTAAAGCCGGTAATTAGTCCTTTTCGAAAGCCAATTATCCCTCCAAGTACAAGAAGGGTAAGCATAATAATATCAAATGTATTCATTCCTACCCTCCTTAACCAATATTTAAATAACAAGTTTTAGTTTATTATAACTGACATTTGGAAGCGAGAGCAACACTAAGTTCAAAGAAACTCAGGACCTGGATTTAGTCTTTCTAACAGCATAGGTGATACTGGCTACCAGTCCACCCCAAATTATAATCATTCCAATAATCATCATAACCACTGAGCTAATTTCCATTTTTTGTAGCCTCCCTGTCTTCAGGCATTTCTAAGACATTTTTATCCCACTTTTTAACATAAGCAAAAACGATTCCAAATATAATGGCACCAATTGCAACCAACCATCCGAAGTAGAAATTTAACATTATCGGATATCCACCGTAGCTGGATGTCAAATCCGTTTTAATATTTAGGATCAGCATAACAGTAAGAATGAAAGGTGTAATAAACTTTAAGCAAATTGTCCACCAACTGCCCAAGCGGATATCGGATAAAGCATTGGCATGATCACGGAGATCATTAAGTTTTTTAAGTACCCAGACAACTGCAATTATCTCAGCCAGTCCGGCAACAGCAACACCGTAATTGTTAATAAAGGCATCGACAATATCAAGGATATTTAATCCTCCACGAGTGGCATAAATTATGGAGGCAAGAGCTGACAAACCACAACAGATAACAACAGCTTTTTTCCTGGAAACCTTAAACTTATCTTGTACTCCAGCGATATATGTTTCAATAATCGAAATCAAAGAAGTTATTCCTGCCAGGAATAAACAAGCAAAGAACAAAATGCCGAATGCTGCATTAAACCCGGGCATTTCATTAATGATTTGCGGGAAAACGGCAAAGGCTAAAATTACCCCTTTACTCACAACCTCATCAATAGGCACGCCTTGTTGCATGGCCATAAAACCAAGGGCTGAAAATACCCCAATACCAGCCAGTAATTCAAATGAGGAATTAGCAAACCCAGCAATAAAGGCGCTATTGGTGAGTTCCGATTTTTTAGGTAGATAACTTGAATAGGTAATCATAATTGCAAAACCAATAGATAAACTAAAGAAGATTTGCGAGTAGGCAGCGATCCAAACCTTGCCATTCAAAATTTGGCTCCAATCGGGTTTGAAGAAGGCATTTATTCCGGTAACTGCTCCTTCGAGAGTAATGGCCCGGATTACGACAAGTAAAAATAAAATAACAAGTGCTGGAATAAAAATCCGGTTTGCCAATTCGATTCCTTTTTTTACCCCTTTATACAGTATTATAAACGCTATAACCCATATAATTACTAAGGGGAAGAATACCCCTGGAACTAAGCCGCCAAGTTTTCCAGGATCGGCAACTTGCAAATATTCTCCAACTAGAAAATTAAGCGGTTCGCTTCCCCAAAATTGATTGATCGAGAAATAAGCATAGGACAGGGCCCAAGCGACAATTACTACATAATAGGTAGAAATAACAAAGGAAATAGCTATTTGCCACCAACCGATCCATTCAACTTTTTTGCTCATTCTGGCTAAGCTTAAAGGAGATGAGCCTCTGTATTTGTGGCCTATTGTAAATTCCATAATAAGCAGAGGAATACCGGCTGTAAGCAAAGCAAACAGGTAAGGCAGAAAAAATGCTCC
>JAAYMU010000186.1 GCA_012521215.1 Peptococcaceae bacterium
TATGAGTGAATGATAAGAGCCGTATGAACCGAGAGGTTCACGTACGGTTCCGTGAGAGCATTGAGGTGAAACTCCTCTTTGCTACTCGACTGAGAGGACGGAGGCTAGCCGCCTCCTCCTACTCGATACATTAGTTTATACAATATACATTCATTAAAAATAGTGCAAAGTTTAATCTTTTACTGTATCATAATATAGGATTTTTAAAGAACAAGCTTATTATTATGCTAAATTATGAGCTATGGTTGAAAAACTATGGTATTTACTTATAACAGGCTCGAAAGGAATTGAAAAAACATGAAATTCTCCCAAAGAATTTTAGGAATTAAACCTTCTGCTACTTTAGCCGTAGACGCCAAGGCGAAAGAACTTAGCGCTCAAGGCAAAAATGTTATTTCTTTTGGAGCGGGAGAACCTGATTTTATTTCCCCTGCTGCTACTTTTGAATATGCAAAAGCAGCTATGGAAAAAGGACAAACTCATTATACAGCTTCTTCCGGTATTCTGGAATTGCGTCAGCAAATCTGCCAATATTACAAACAGCGTTTTGGCATAGAATATAAACCTTCCCAAGTTGTGGTTTCCAACGGGGCTAAACCTTGCATTTATGAGGCCCTGGCAGCAATTATAGACCCGAAAGATGAGGTTATTCTTATCACTCCTACCTGGGTAAGCTACATAGAACAAATTCAACTTCTGGATGGACAGGTGGCAATTGTGGATACCCAGGATACTAACTATGTTCCCGAACTGGACAGAATTGAAAAAGCTATCAACCCTAAAACTGTAGCAATTCTACTTAACTCTCCGTCTAATCCTACCGGCGTTATGCTTAGTGAAGATCTAATTAAAGGCATCGCCAAGCTGGCGATTAAATATGATCTATGGCTGATCTGGGATGAGATCTATGAAAGACTTACCTATGGCCAGGCCAGACATTTTAATCCGGTCCAACTTATGCCGGAACTCGCTTCCCGAACCATTATTATCAATGGAGTAAGCAAAGCTTATGCCATGACAGGATGGCGTATTGGGTATTCTATTGCTCCACCGGAATTGGCCGCTAAAATTGGTGCCTTTCAAAGTCATCTGACCTCCAATCCTTGTTCCATAGCCCAGTGGGCGGCTTTAGGTGCTATGAGAGAAAGCGAACAGGATGTTATTCACATGAGGGATACTTTCATGGCTCGGCGGGATTTAATGTGCGGTTTGTTAAGCAAGATGCCCTATATTTCATTTCCCTGGCCGCATGGTGCTTTCTACGTCTTCATCAATATTAAAGGGTGTTTGGGTAAAAGTTTTAACGGCCAAATAATAACGGATGATCAAGCCTTTTGCAATTATCTTCTGGAAGCGGAATCAGTCGCCGTTGTTCCCGGAAGTGCTTTTAAAGCTCCAGGTCATATTCGTGTTTCTTATGCTTGCTCTCCTGACTTGATAAAAGAAGGAATGAGAAGATTACAAAGCTTTCTGGAAAAATTAGAAAAGCCCATTTAAATGGGCTTTTCTAATTTAAGTGCGCCACGCATGACGATTAACTAGGTGGTGAAAGTCCACTATGGGGGTATGTAGCGACCAACCATTAGCTTAAGGCAAGGGTGTCCATCGCGAGGTGGAATCTGAAGGAAGCCGGCGGCA
>JAAYMU010000187.1 GCA_012521215.1 Peptococcaceae bacterium
CTGACGTATAATCTGGTTGTAAATTGTGTTTCATCAACAACATTTTACAGCAAAAAGACGGTTTCTGGAATCTTCCAGTCACCGTCTCTTGCTTTTTTATGGAACTGTTAGTGCAACAGCCCCTTCTTACCTCTGACAGAGAGCTAACTTTTAATCGGTTGAGGTTCTGCTTCCTATCCGGAAGTTTTCCAGGTTTTCAAACATTTCCCGGATACTAATGGGTTTCCGGCCTGTCAGCATTTCAAAATCATTGGTACATCTACTCATTTGGTTTTTGCGAATGGCAGCCCCAAAGGTTACCATGCCTTCGCCGCAGAAAGGAAAAGCTTTGGCGGTTTCCGCCCATTCTCCATCCGTATATCTAGGCACACCGATAGAATCAAAAAAGGCATATTGAGCTTCGTCATCAATAAATTGGTAGGTTACCTTTTTTCCCGTGACCTCGGAGCCGATGGCACAGAACTCTTCCATAGTATTGGCCGTAGGGCCGGTTATATAATAAATGGCATTATCTTCGCCGGCACCCGCGGCTACACAGGCTGCGGCTTCGGCGCAGTCATTGCGGGAAACATGGGCCATACGGCCGTCTCCCATGTTGTTTTTCAAAATACCGTCGGAGTTGGCTGCTTGTTCAAAGGCCGAGATCATGGCCTCGCCATATTGGGCGTTTCTGAGGAATACATATTTTAAGCCACTGTCTAATAGATATTGCTCTGTGTATTTGTGATCTATAATTTCATAAGCTTCGCAATCTTCACTACCGCAGCCCACGATGGATGTATAAATTATTTTTTTCACGCCGGCTGCTTTAGCGGCATCAATAGCATTTTTGTGGGCCGCTCTTCTTTTCTCCCCGACAAAAGGCATGGAGATTAAGAGTAAAACTTCTCCGCCCGCAAATGCTTGTTCTAGCTGAGCGGGATTATTAAAGTCGGCATAACGGGTTTCCACCCCTTCTTCCGCAAATAGGTTCAAGGCGTTTTTATTGGGAACTGTAAAGATCAGTTTTTCCAAAGGTACTTTTTTCATAATGCTTCTGGCGGCATATCCGCCAAAATTGCCGTCTACCCCGGTAATGATAATCTTTCCCATAATTATTTCTCCCTCTTTCTTTGTTCTGTATTATTATATAATACTCAGATAAGTACTAATTATCAATATCTTCCAATATCCCTAGCTATAGTAAAGGCCGTGGAGTTGGCTGCGTAGATATTTTTAGGCTCTACACAGTCACCTATGGCAAAAAATAAGGGCGCGCAGTTACGTAAAGAATTGGCTTCCACCCGCCGCGGAACCTGTCCTAAAGCATAAATAACTGTATCAGCTTCGTACAGTTGCCGGCTGCCGATTTCGGCGCTTGTTTCCAACTTGGCCTCAGTAATCACGGATACCAGCATACCCTTGGCGATTGTAGCACATACCGGAGCCGGAGAAAAGGAGTCGCCGACAAATTCCCCCACAACTCCCTCAGCATTGATGGCCGCGGCTTTAGTGGAGAGGATGATTTCAATACCTAGCCGCTTAATCTCATTGTTGATAGCCATGGCATGAACAACATTGCCTGAGTAGTTTAAACTGTTGGCCATTTCCATGATAGATACCTTTTTGCCCAGTCCGGATAGATAAATAGCAAGTTCTATACCGGAGAGGCCGCCCCCGAGCACAATCACTTTATTACCGGTTTCTTCAGCATGCAAATAGGCATATTCAGCGCTTAATACGTTTTTGTTATCCAGGCCCGGAATGTTGGGAACCAGCGGACGAGCCCCTAAAGCGGCAATAATAACATCCGGTTTAATATTTTGGGCCAGGTCCGGGGTTACTTCCGTATTTAAATGGAGCTCGATGTTTGAGGATTTAACCGCTTCTGCCTGTTGATCGAGATATTTTTGCAAATTCTGTTTGAAGGGTACTTTAAGCTCACAGCGCAAAGCACCGCCTAAGCTACCGGTTTTTTCACAGAGAATGACTTTGTGTCCCCGACTGGCTGCCGTTAGGGCAGCCTGCATACCGGCTACCCCGCCGCCGACGACCAAAACTCTTTTCCGGTTGCGAACAATGGGGTCGGCATATTTAACTTCCCTTTCGAATCCGATTTCCGGATTAATAGCACAACAATTGGACTGTTTAGTAAAGTGGCCGGAAAAACACTCGAAGCAGCGAATGCATTTGTGGATTTCTTTTTCTCGCCCGGTTTGAGCCTTAAAAGGCGTGTCCGGATCGGCCATAAGTTGGCGGCAGAGCATGACCACATCTGCTTGGCCGGAAACGATGATTTCTTCCATTAGTTCGGGTTCTGCCAGGGCGCCGACAGCAGCAATTTTAGAATATTTTACTGCCTTTTTGACTTCTGCGGCATATTTTACGTTTACGCCGTCTTCCAGGAACATACTGGGATGAGTATTGGTAAAAACAGTGGGCTCTTCATGGGCCCCTACCGAAACATTAATTAAATCGTAATGGCCGTCTAAATGTTTGGCGATTTCTACTCCGTAATCAATATCATAACCGCCCTCAAAAATTTCCGAACCACTGATCCGGATACAGATGGGGAATCCTTGACCACATTTTTTCTTGATATTTTTGGCGATCTCAATCACAATCCGGGCCCGATTTTCCATATTGCCGCCCCACCGGTCCTTACGGTTGTTTTGAGGCCCTAAGAACTGATTAAGCAACCACCCGTGCCCGGCGTGGACGGTAACCATGCCATAGCCACAATGCTTGGCCGTTTGGGCCGCATCCCCAAATTTTTCAATAGTGTCCAGAATAACTTCTTCCGGCATTTCCGGAATATCCATGCCCAAGGCGTTGGTCGTGGCGCAAGCACCGTAGATTTCATTACCCAGCCCCAGTTTACTGTGATAGGCATTGGCTCCACAATGCTGTAGTTCGATATCGGCAACTGCTCCATGCCTGCTAATGCACTGGGTAAGACGAAAATGGGGAGCGAAATTTGTAGGATCATCAAGTCTTATGGTAGGACCCACAGCACCCCTGGAGTTGTCGGCCATTGCTGAGCCAATACAGACAGTGGCAACCCCGCCTTGTGCTTTTCTTTCATAAAAAGCGATAAAGTCATCTCCAGGATGAAGATTGGAGGAGGGATAATATTCCAATCCAATTGGAGCGGCAAATATCCTGTTGCGGAATTGGGTTTGCCCTAAAATAATAGGTGAAAAAAGCGTTTTATATTTGGACATCTCCTTGTTGCGAAGCTAAACCTCGCTCTCCTTTCTTAATTTTGTTAAATCCCTTTGGTGGAAGCACCTCCATCTTGTGTTAATCTTTTTATTCCGTCTTTTTCAGATAATTCTCCATTAATTTCGTTCATCCTTCTAAAATACAAAAATATTACAGTAATGTTTAAAACTCTTAATCGTGCTTTGGGCAAATATGTGCTAACATGCTTTGGGCAAATATGTGCCTAAACGTGCATTTACGTACATTTACGTACATAAAATATGTTATTATTAATATAAAGCTCTGCTACTTAAGAAATAATCAAATTATAACAAGGAGATCATGAACAGGTATTAATATAAAGGACTTAGATCCCGTTTCTGAGACAGACGGAGAAGGAGCAATGGAAATGGAAATTAAGTTGTTGCGTGAATTTATCTGTTTAGCCGAACACCTCAACTTTCGCGAGGCTGCCAAAAAACTATATATCGCCCAGCCGGTGTTAAGCAGGCATATTGCAGAAATGGAAAAAGAACTGGACGTCCAATTGTTCATTCGCAATAAACAATCCGTAAAATTAACGGCAATTGGCCATGTTGCCTTGGAGGAAGCCAAGGGCATTATCCGCCGTTATGAAGAAGGCATGAACCGGATTCAGCTGGCTAAATCCGGTTTGGCCGGTGAATTGAAAATCGGTTTCTTAGAGGCTGCTGTCAAGGAGTTTTTTTCCTCGCTAATAATTAACTACCGTTATGACTATCCAAATATTGACTTACAAATGATCCAGTTTAATATTGGGACATTAATTGATGCTATTCTGGAGGATAAGATTGACGCTGGTTTTACTCTTTCCTGCAATATCACTAAGGTTCCGGGTATAGAGTGGAAAAAAGTTTATGGTGATGTTTTCTGTGTTGTGCTGCGTAGTGATCATCCTCTAGCCGGGGAAGAAAGAATATCTTTGCGCCAATTAACAGAAGAAACCTTTATTATTGAAGAACCTTCCGGGGTGTATGACCAACTGCTTAATCTTTTTAAGGAAAGCGGCTTTGCTCCCCAAACCATTCCTCGTTCCGCTTTTCCTGAAAATGTGCTGCTTATGGTGGAAACCGGACTAGGTGTAGCTATTCTGCCGAGACATCTTAATATTTATAAGCGGCCGGGCGTCAATTTTATTGAGCTTGAGGATGAAGGGGCAGCAGTTGATATTGTTTTGGCCTGGAAAAAAGACAATACCAATCCGGCAATACCCATCTTATTATCCGAACTGGAAAGTATGAACTTGAATAAGAGTAAGGAAAAGAGCATAAATAAAAGTGAAGGAAAGAGCGAGGAGGCGTAGCGAATTTTTTCGTTACGCCTCCCCTTTTCCTAACTAATTTATTTGAGCCATCAAAGAAGGAGTTCAATGTATCGTTGATGGTCGCAAATACACGCAGGTCATGAATTTGAAAGTTTTTAGATTTTAATTACTCCCAGATTAATGCTTTGCTCCAAATTAACATTCAGGGCAATCTTGTCGTAGGTTTTAAATTGAATAACAATAGTGTAAGCTCCGCTTTTTTCCTCCAGACTATCAAATTTAAAATCACCGAAAGCATCGGTTTGCATTTCAGCCAATTTAACATTTTCCTTATAAAGCGATACTCTAGCCCCTTTAGCACATTCGCTTACTCCCTTTTCCTCATAGGCAACGCTGCCTCCAATAAAGCATTTATCATAGCGATAGAGATTTTTATAGTAAACGCTGGGTTTAGTATTGAACTCAGGATGGAGAACCTCTAAATTTTCCTCTTTAATAATCTTTTCCAGTTCCTTTTGATCAACGCAGATCATCTTTAGGCATCCGGTGGGACAGGCCTGGACACAGCGAGGCTGCTGCCAGCCTTCATCCAGCAAATGAGCGCAAGAAGTACATTTCTGCGGAGTTTGGTTTTCTTCATTCCACCAAATGGCTCCGTAAGGACAGGCTTTCACCAGATCATTTTTCCCGTTGGCCTTTTGATAGTCAATTAGGACTATACCGTCCGGGCGTTTAACGATTGAGCCTTGCGAAGCTTTCACGCATGGTGCCTCGTCGCAGTTCATACAGGGTGTGGGACGGTAAGCAACATCAATCAATGGAAATTGTCCTCTTTCTTTGCGCATAATATTTATCCAGCGGTGCCCGTGCAATGGTTGCTCCAAGGTATAACCGGGCCACTCGTTGCCGATATGCTCATCTTTGCAGGCCAGAAAACAGTTATTGCAATTCTCGCATTTGGCAACATCGATTATCATATGCCATTTTTTCATTGCACCTTCCTCCCCTCTTGCCATTTCTCAATTTGCACCAGGCAGGAATTACCGGCCATAGCGTGTGAATTCTTAATCATCATCCGGCTTGGAGTAAGGGTATTTACACATCCTCCCCGCTCAACCGATTTTCCTGGCTCACCCAGGGGTTCATATATGGCCGAAGCTTCATAGGAGTGAGCGCAACCGGGCGGCACCCTTTCCGTTATCTGGGCGGCGCAAATAACAGCCCCGCGGTCGTTATAAACTTTAACCAGATCATGCTCTTTAATGCCGCGTACAGCTGCATCTTGAGAATTTATTCTAATAATCCAGTAATAGTAACCGCCTATTAACACTCGGTGGTCTTTAATATCATTGGTGGTACAGTCTTTACCGTCGCTTTGGGTGTGAAAGGAATAGCGAGGGTGCGGAGTTACAAGCTGAATGGGGTATTTGGGATATAAATCTTTGTTATGAGGACCTTCCCAGGAGGCACGGTATTTTAAAATCGGCGGTCTCTCAGCATCATTAGGATTATAGCGTTTGAGACTTGAAGATTCAAATTCGATCTTACCGGATTGGGTCTGCAAGCCACGGCCGTAACCCTGAGAATAATCCCCGGGGAGAGTGGTAATATCCGGTGTATCTTTAGGTCGGCCTTCAGCAAACCAGCGATAAGAGACAGGATCTCTTCTCTTTTCCGAAGGTGCCGGTAGGACATAATACCCTTTTTTTAAGAATTTCCGCCAGGAAATCTTTTTGGCCAGGTCGGTAGCCTCAAAATAACGTTTGACCCAGTCTATTTCGTTATGCCCCCCCTCACAGAAGGGCAGGGCTATCCCTAAACGTTTGCTTAAAGCACTGAATATTTCGTAGTCTGATTTGGACTCGCCCAGTGGTTCGATGCATTTATGTTGTAAGATAAATACCCTATGATTACACTGATTAAAGGAATTAGGGATATAGCCACCGCAGTGGGCAAATTCGGAGATATCCCAGCGCTCAAAGTTGGTGCAGGCCGGCAGGATGATATCAGCAAATTTGGCTTCACCTTCAAACCAGATGGATTGGTTGACTACAAACTCCAAATTGGGAGAACGGTACATGGTGGCGTAACGGTTGGTATCCACCATAGTCCCGAAATGGGAGCCCCCGTATTTATAGTACATTCTTACGCGGGAATAGCCCGGAGCCGGATACTTTGTTTTTTTAAACTGCCCTTCAATGGTCAAGGGGTCTTTGGCGAAACCCTCACACTCTCCGTTCAGAATCGCCTCGGGGATTTTGAGGCGCGGAACGCCCTGGGCAACAGTATTTATACTGGGAGTATGGGGCATTCTTTGGTACATATTAACCCCGGAGGCAGTATTGATGTAATCGCCGGAAATTCCGCCTTCGGCATATCCGGGAAAGAAAAACCTGGTATCCAGCGGCGCGCCCTGCTGCAGACCGCCCATGTTGACTCCCGGCTTGCCCAGTCCCTGCATGGCCATTAAGCAAACCATGCCCCTGGCCCAGTCTGTCCCTGTGGCGGTTCGGCAAGCTCCACCGAATCCGGTTAGCCCCCCCGCCGCCAGGTAAGTTCTTTTAGTTCCCCACTCCCGGGCCAGGGCCCGTACGTCTTTAGCCGGTACACCCGTCTCTTTTTCCTGCCATTCAGGAGTTTTAGGAATACCGTCATCCTCACCTAAAATATGCTTCTGCCAAACTTCCAGGCCAACGGTGTTTTTGGCCACATATTCTTTGTCATAAAGGCCCTCTGTCAGCCAAACATAGGCAATAGCCAAGACCATAGCGCTGTCGCTGCCTGGTTTGGGAGCCAGCCATTTCCCCCCTAACAAGGCCGCTGTATGATTATAATAGGGATCGATATGCACAGTCTTAATCCCGAGTTCTTTAAGCCATAGACGACGAATAGTTCCTTCATGGGCGCCATAAACTCCCCCGGTAGCTTCGGGATCACTGGACCAAAAAACAATCATTTCGGCATGCTTCAGACAGTCTTCCACTGTGCTGTAACTTTCGCAGCCCCCGTTTTTGGAGCTATGCCCCCAATGATGAACTGCTCCCCAGTGCCAGCCTTCCCAACTGTCGGGATTGGAGACCACGGGAGTGGCTCCCAAGGTATTAAAAAACCTGTTTTTGGCGCTGGTAAAGTAGCCGATGGCTCCAAAGGTATGGTGGGATCCACTGCCATGCATAATTGCCCCGGGGCCGTAGTCAACCTTCATTCTTCTTATTTCCGAGGCTACAATATCCAAGGCTTCATCCCAGCTGATTCGTTCATAACCGGATATTCCTCGGTTTTGACAGTTCCTTTCTCCTTGGGGATCGAAATCAACACGCTTCAGGGGATAAAGCAAACGGTTTGGGGAATAGACCATGGATTTCCAAGCCAGGGTATGGGCGCTTACCGTTGTCCGCCGCGGCGGTGAGAAACGCTTGCCTCGGGCTTCAATAACCCAGGGATCCGCATCGCTATTCTCAAAATCAATTGGGGTAATGCGTACGATTTTGCCATCTTTGACGTAAACAAAAACCGGACCGCCGTTGGTATTGTTGGTATAACGGGTTACGCCCTTTCCCATGTCCACACCGGCTTTAGCTCCCAGCATAAAAAGCATATTGAGGGTTTCCCCAAACCACATGGCATCTTCGTCTTGGCCGGTAACCTGGATCTGAAAGTTCTTTCCGGCACTCACAAAATCCAGCATATCTCTCTTCAGCTTCAGTGTTTTCTTGGCCCGTTCCAAGGTATCGAAAATCATTTCTACATCAGGGGCAGCATGAAAACCTTTTTTGGATGTTACCCGGCCCTGATGAAAAGTAAAAAATCTCCCCAAGCTATTATCCCGTAGCCTTATTTGGACAATCATATTTTTTTCTTTAAGTCTTTGGGCAAATTCAGGGTAGAACTTGGCTGCTGCATTCATAATTTTATCTAAGCCATAAAGCGTGGTTGAAACTATGAACTTATCAAAAACCATATTTCCTCCTCTGAAACAAAAAAAATATTTACTATAAAAGGTTGTAAATATTGAATTAATAAATTTAATTACAAAAAAAGCATTGTAATTAAATCATAACTTGTATTTTAAGAGAAAGGAAATACTTTATTTTAATCATGTTGATGCTCAGTAAGTATCAAAGAACAAAAGCAAGCTTGTATTTTATAATAAATTTTTTATAATAAAAAATAATTATCACGTGATAAATGAACAGCTAGTTAACTAGTTTGTTTAAAAAAAGTCTTATAAATTGTAAAAATAATCATTAGCCTTGCATAAAAACTTTTCATAATTTTAAATCGCTCAGCAATAAACCCTTATTTGTAAAATATGTAATATAATGTAAGCAGGATTTTTCTTGCTGTTTCAAAAGGGGCATTGACTAAA
>JAAYMU010000188.1 GCA_012521215.1 Peptococcaceae bacterium
AGCACAGCTGCTGCCACTTTAGACAGGCTTTTGCACCATGCCCATGTGTTTAACATGAAGGGTGACAGCTATCGTATGCGTAGTCGCCTAATACAACCCCATATCGAGCAGTCAAATGATTTACCGAACTAGTTTATAACCAAGTCACTTATTTATATTGCCAAATGTGCTGGTTTTTCATGGCCAAAAAAGAGGGTTTTGAAATGGCCGTTGAAAACGTAAGCTAGTACAATTTTAGAATATAGTTGTCTCCAACGTTTCTACTTTTCTCGACTAATCTATAATTTGTTCTTCATGATATCCACTCTTTCATTTGTATTGCTTCACTACTGTGCTCGACCAAATGTCAAGCACAGTAGTGAAAGGAATTTATTTATTTTTTAGATTTAACTGAGTTAAAAAGGAGTCCCAACACCTGCTTCACGGACAATACATGTTAAACCCCATGATTGGCTGCCACGTGTTATTAAACAATAGCCTTCTCCCCAAATATCATACAATATCCCACCTGAAGTGTATTCAAGATAAGCTCCAGATATGTTTATTGATGAAGTAAATCCTGGAGATTCGCTTTCTTAGATTATACAACTTTCTTCTATAAATGTCAACTTTTGGAAAAAATGTCTGTTAAAGGAACGAAGTGACACTGACACTTACACTGACGTATCCGAGTAGCTTTCAGGCTTTAACTTGTCGGAACAAAACCTTGCCGCCGGCTTTCTTCAGATTCCACCTCGCGATGGACACCCTTGCCTTCAGCTAGTGGTTGGAAACTGCCAGCCCCCATAGCGGACTTTCACCGCCAAGTTACGCGCCATACGTGGCGCACTAAAAAAAAGATGTCTTCAAAAGCATGAAGACACCTTGTTAAAGTATCTGGTTTATTTACTCTCCCTTTTCAGGCTTAACCCCAACATTTGACAGGGAGCCATATTTTGTTTATTTTTTGGCGGGTGGCAGTTTGCCGAGGGCTTCCAATTCATCGGCAACGTCTTTTAACCCGTACTTTTCATAAGTAGCTCTTGTGGGCCAGCCGGTTTCCTTATCATAACCGCGCTGTTCGTAATATAAGTCTACCAGATCGTTCCATTCCTCCCAGGTTACGGTTTCACCCCAAGGGTCAGGATACTGCATAATCGGGAAAATGGCATTTACCTCCAGCTCTCTGGCCCGTCCGTAGTTGCGGATAGTTATAGCCCGAAAGAGCAGGCGAGAACGTTCAGCGGCTATATTCAGCTCCTCCTCCGTCATCGGAATACCGGTTGCAGCTTCGAACATCTGGGCTTCCATATCTGGCCAAAAGAGATTGGGGCTCTGCCAGTCGCAACAAGTAACAGAATCTTTAATTTCCGCTTTATTTTCACCCATTATCACAGCCTGGGCTGTAAGCGGACTGCGACAGGGATCGTCCTTCAATTCCAAATAGTTTTCAAATGTATCGTGATGATGCTGGATAGTCTGGGTATCACGGGTCGAAGTCATTTGATGAAGATTGGTGGCTACCCAGGCCGGTTTAGCGATGGAAGCTTCAAAACCGCGGCCCTGCCAGTGGACGCTGTGACCCCAGGCCGTTTCCAAACTAATGGGCAGGTCCAAACGTTTATTGATTTGTCGGGAATAACGCCCATGGTAAATAGTATCGCCGAATTTTTCCTTGCCTAATACCCTGATAGCTCGGGCCATTCCCTCGGCCAGCAGATCACCATAATATCCCTTGCGATAGACAATTATATCCATTAAATGCTTGATAAATTCTTCGGATTCAACATCAATTTCCATCCCTAAATCTATTTCGTCAAAAACCCCCTCTTTTTTGCCCATAGATAACCAGGGCAGCAACCAAATAAGCACATCCCATTTGTCTATGCCATACTCGTTGCAGAGATCATTGATCACACTGCCCTTTTCAAAATCATGTTTCCAGAAGTTTAAAACATCCCCCGGCCCGGGAGTAAATTGCTGTTCAAAATAAGGATCGCTTGTATCCGGCGGATCTACTTCCCTACTAAGCAGCTTGCAGGCCAGATAATGGTTTTGCTCCGTTTGAAAAATGCCGCCCGGCCCGCCGGGCCCGCCGTAAGGAACATCCTCCTCAAAACCAAAAGCAACAATACTCACGCATTTTTCTACATGGTTGACTTTCTCTTCCCCAAAAGCCGATTTCATACCCAGCATTAAACACATGCAATGCTGATTGCAACCGTAACTGCAGGCTACCTGGGCACGTTTCCAACCGCCGGGAACAGGTTTTTCAGTGCCGGGAATGCCATGATGAGTTTCATGGACAACCGGTCTGGGAGCCATGGAGGGCTCTGCCATTTTTTTACGGAGTTCCAACACTTTGGGTATATTGGCCGGAATAACCGTACCCCTGCCGCGCACGGTAATTGCTTTGAGATTTTTAGACCCAAAAACTGCGCCGAGCCCGGCTTTAGCGGCCACATTATCATTGCTGGTAGTAACGCTGGCATTGCGTACTAAATTTTCTCCCGCCGGGCCGATCACAACACTCTTAACGTCCTGGCCGTGAATCTCTTCCAGCTTACTTTGGGTGGCATGAACCAACTTGCCCCAGAGATTGCGGGCTGAGAGAAACTTTATATCACCGTCTTCAATAAAAAGATAGGTAGGTTCTTTAGCTTTCCCTTCGATAATAAAACCGTCAAAACCGGCAAACTTCACTTCCGCTCCAAAGTCGCCGCCAATACCGCTCCAAGCGTACTGTTCCGGCAAACTATTAGGTGAAATAGTGGTAAATACAGTTCTTCCCCCGGTAGGTATCCCGGTGGCCGTTGTCGGGCCGGTCATATAAATAATTTTATTTTCAGGATCAAAAGCTTTAACTCCGGGACCCACTTCATCCCAGAATATTTTATTGGCTATACTGCGCCCGCCAATATATTTAGGAACATAGTTGGTCGTAGGTATAATGGAAACCGTTTGGTCGGTTAAGTTTATGCGAGCGATTTTTCCCACATATCCATAAAGTTCAGCCATGTTCAATACCTCCCCACATCTGCGTTCGGTTCTTTAGCCGCCGCTTTTCTTTATTCATTACTACAATCATCAATCGGAATTTTCTGACTTAGACAAGCCCAGACAAGATACCTGGCAAAACTCGATACAGGCAGGACCTTCTGGTCTGGTACGGCAAAGATCACACTTTTTAGCCTTTCTTTTGGTCTTATCCTTACTGTGAACATAATTTATGCGCGGCGGATCGAAGACACAAGCTTTAATACATCTCTTGCAGCCGATACAATGTTCCTCATTTATGTAAACAATGCCGTTTTCATCTAGGCACATGGCCTGATCTTTACGAGGACATGCTTCATAACAAGGATGGTCGAGACAATGTTGGCAGCTGTAAATAGTAGAAACCATCGATCTTGTCCCTTTGTTCACAAATATCCGACTATAAGCATGTCCTACGACACCGTCGTGAACTAGCGAACATACAATTTCACAAGCACTACAGCCGGCGCAAAAAGATACTTCAGGTGGGGACTGCACAATATGCCTGCCCAAGGCTCTGGTAGTTTGTTTTTTTTCATTCATCATTTCCTGCGGTATAGTGCAAGAGCAGTATACCTTCCCCCTTTTTCAGATAATGCAAAAAATAATAGTTTGTACATATTATCACTCTTATGGATTTTTATGTCAATGCATTAGGGGGTTGTTATCCTCTCCGGACAGGAGTAAATAATACCTTTATGGCCCAGTACATAGCCTAAGATTGTAATATTATACTGGCGTGCTAATCTAACCGTGGCCGTGGACGGAGTTGATTTGGATACCACCAGCGGCGTTTTCAGCCTGATCATCTTAGTCATCATCTCGGAAGTAAGCCTTCCGCTGATAAATATTACACCGTTTTCTGCCAGCTGCATTTTATTGTGTTTCATAAGCATGCCGGTTACTTTATCAAAGCAATTATGGCGACCGATATCTTCAGCTACCAACTTCAAATCCTCGGAGTAGAACAGCACACTGTGAACCCCTCCAATGGTATTATAAATCTCGGACTGTTCGATAAAATCCTTCATGATGGACATAATTTGGGAGACAGAATAAGTGGAGGTACTGGTACTGGGGGTGAAAGAAGTTCGTTTGAGGGGATTAATGTAGGTATAGCACTTGCCGCAGCCGGAAGTAATACTTCTTAGGCTTTCCTGCCTGTCAATAGTAATTCCTTCTGCCAGTTCGATAATAACTGCTTGCATTCTTTCATTGTATTCAATACTTTTAATATCATTTAAAGAGTTTATAACTCCTTCATTGTACAAAAAGCCAAGAGCCAATTCCTCCTGGTACTCATTTAAACAGAGAAGTGAAACCAGTTCCATCCCGTTAACTATTATTTTAAGAGATACTTCTACTATTACTTTTTTTATTCCATCTTCCAACTTTACGGTGTTGTTTTCCCGCTTGAAATTGACAACTTCAAACTCCTCATAGACAATTCCTTCTTTATCTTCGATCATGTGGGCTTCACTCTCCGATTGCTGTATTTTTTCCATAGGAACCAAGCGTAGGATCCTAGCAGGCTGTAATTAATAAAAATAAATGTTATGGTTAATTTTTATGCTAAATATTAACCTTAACATTAGTAAATCATGATCAATATTAACATATTTTGAACAATAATGCTCTTTACTTTCCCGATTTAAGCCCGAGATAGCTTAAATTATAATCTGGGAAATATGTATTATTTTAAATCCTTTTAAATCTTTTTAAATATTCTAGTATCCGGTTTTATAAGTTAATATTGTTTAAATTATTTTGTACTTGAGCTTGTTCTTATTATTGTCCGGTTCTTTATTTTTTGTACTTTAAAAAACTGGGGATATCCACGTTATCCTTAAATAGATTACGGTTATCCGTTTTGCCATTGTTTTCAAGATTTGCTTTGGGCTTTTTAACACTCATTCTCTGGTCAAACCCCGTAGCAATAACAGTAACCCTCAAATCATCCTTAAAAGAGTCATCGATTACAGCGCCAAATATAATATTAGCATCCTGATCCGCAGCCTCGGCAATTATTTCGGAAGCTTCATTGACTTCCATCAAAGTTAAATTCGAGCCTCCTGTAATATTTAAGAGAATCCCTTTAGCGCCTTCGATCGAAGTCTCCAGTAACGGACTGGAAATAGCCTTGCGGGCAGCATCCACTGCTCGACTCTCACCCGAAGCTTGTCCTATACCCATTAAAGCTGAACCGGTCTCGGACATAATTGTTTTGACGTCGGCAAAATCCAAATTGATTAAGCCGGGAATAGTTATTAAATCGGATATACCCTGAACTCCCTGCAGCAGAACATCATCAGCAATCTTAAAAGCCTCTTGCATAGTGGTATGCTTATCAACAATCTGCAAAAGACGGTCATTGGGAATGGTAATTAAAGTATCCACTTTCTCCCGAAGCTCCAGAATCCCTTTCTCAGCCTGCATAGCTCTTTTTCTGCCTTCAAAAGAGAAAGGTCTGGTCACAACTCCAACCGTTAAAGCTCCGATTTCTTTGGCAATTTCAGCCACCACCGGGGCGGCTCCGGTACCGGTGCCGCCGCCCATACCTGCGGCTACAAAAATCATATCGGCTCCCATTAAGGATTTGGCAATTTCATCACGGCTTTCCTCGGCAGCGCTATGACCAATTTCAGGGTTGGCCCCGGCGCCTAACCCCTTGGTTAATTTAACTCCGATTTGTATTTTTTCAGCAGCCCGGGACATTTGAAGAGCCTGGGCATCTGTATTAATACCAATAAACTCAACCCCTTGGAGACCTACTGCAATCATTCTGTTGACAGCGTTATTGCCGCCACCGCCAACCCCTATAACTTTTATTCGAGCAAACTGGATATCATCATTAGCAAACTCGAGCATTTTTCTCCCTGCCTCTCTTTTAATCAGTTCTATAACATATAAGACAACAAATCCCAGATCCCGAATATCTATGAAGTATAATAACATAAAGAAGCATGTTTTATAATTCAAAAATATAATTTCTAGATAAGTATTGAATAATCCTTTTTTCTTTAAAAATAATTACTTTATTTTTATCGTTTATTAATAATATGGCGACGAATAATGCTGATATTTTGAAATAAACGAGTACCAAAGGCCACAATAGCAGCCAGATAGAGATCTACTCCCATTCTGTCTCCGATAAAAGCTAAGACGCAGGCCGCAAGAATATTGACTAAAAAGCCGCTCATAAAAACCGTGGTATCAAAATTTCCTTCCTTATAAGCCCGTATTCCACCCATGACGGAATCCAAAGCCACAATAATTGCTACCGAAAAATATTTGGCATACTCTACAGGAACGGTAAAAGGGCTGAGATAACCAATAATTAGTCCTAATATCAATCCAAAAATCGGCAGCCACATAAAAGTTTACCTCCTTAACGGCCAAGAACAGGTTTCCCGGCTGTTAGATCAATATATTTAATCGCTTTTCCCATAATTTTGAAATCCGTACTGGCAAGCAATTCTTCAAGAAGCTTTAGCTTCTTGCCGTAATCATCCGCGATGCCCATTTTTACCTCTATGCCGCTTGTTAAGTACACAAATAATTGTTCGTCTTGACCATAATGGATTTCACCAAATAATGCTTGTAATTCGGGCGTTGCTTGTCCGATAAATCGCAAACATTTTTCCAGTCCGGGGCTGGTAATTTGCTGCCCCGGACCTATAGTTTCCGGCACCTTAATTCCGGTTATGACCGGACTGTCCTTTTGCGGCCAGGTGTCATAATACCTTAAAATAACTCCTTGTGAATCTACCTCGACCATTTTGTCTTTGTTCATAATCAAGGCCGCAGGCATTCGTTCTTGGATGCTGATAACCAAGGTTCCCGGATATTTCTTAGTGATAACGGCATCGTTGATCAGAGGATGAAGTTTTACTTTTTGGGCCAAGGCTCCGGTATCTACCAGAAAAATATTTTCTCCCTTTACTGTCCCCAGCAACTTTGCTACTTCATCCTCAGCAACATTATTGAGGCCTTCCGTACTGATATTATGCACTAAAAAAAAATCAGACTTCGTAAACATAAAAATTGCTACCGCAAGCAGACAGATCAGGGCCACGATATAGATAAAGGATGTATTGGACTTAGTTTGGGATAAATTCATGCTTTCTCCTCTATAGTATTTTTTTATTTTACAATAAGCAAGGATGACGATGCAATGCCTATTAGTCTCGTTTTACAACTCTTTGTAATTTTGCTCCTAAAGTCCTATATTTCTCTTCCAAGTTTTCATATCCTCTATCTATATGGTCTACTCTTTCCAGGACCGTACCCTCTTCAGCGGCCAGAGCTGCTAAAAACAGAGCCGCACCCGCCCTAAGGTCAGTGGCTTCGACAAAGGTCCCTTCCAGATTAGGTGCTCCGCGAATAATAGCCGTTCGTCCTTCAACAGTGATATTAGCCCCCATTCGGACCAATTCAGCCACATGCTGAAAGCGGTTTTCAAAAATCGTTTCGGAAACTATGCTTGTTCCCTCAGCAATGGTTAGCAGAGCTAAAAACTGGGGCTGCAGATCCGTAGGAAATCCCGGATAAGCCAGAGTTTTTACATCCAGAGACTTAAAACGGCCTTGATGTTTAACCCTAACGCTGTCGCCGTCAATTTTTATATCCGCTCCTCCTTGACGGAGCTTAGCAATAACCGGACTAATATGTTCCGGAACAACGTTCTCCACCACAACATCGCCTTCGGTCATGACCGCCGCAATCATATGCGTGCCGGCCTCAATTCGATCCGGAATAACAGTATGTTCCGCGCTGTGAAGAGATTTAACGCCTTCAATATGGATAACGTGTGTTCCTGCACCGCGAACTTTTGCTCCCATTTTATTAAGCAGATTTTGCAGGTCAACAATTTCCGGTTCTTTAGCTGCATTACGGATAATGGTGGTGCCCTCGGCCAAAACCGCAGCCATCATAATATTTTCCGTAGCGCCTACACTGGGGACATCAAAATATATTTCGGCCCCTCTCAGTTTATCGGCGCTTGCTTCAATATACCCGTGTTTTTCTTTTATGGTTACTCCTAAGAGCTTTAGACCCTTGATATGTTGATCCATCGGCCTTGTTCCTATAGCACAGCCCCCGGGTCTTGAGATTTTGACCCTACCGTTTTTGGCAATCATGGGCCCCAGAATAAGGTTGGAAGCACGCATTTTTCTCATAAGCTCTTCATCTATTGTATTTTCTACTAATGTAGAGGTATCTATCGTCATTTCATTCCGCTCGAATTTAACTTTACAACCAAGATTCTTGAGGACTTCGATCATATTTAGGATATCGTTAATGCGGGGAACCCCTGTCAAAACCGTCTGCCCTTCAGCCAGAATTGTCGCTGCCATGAGAGGCAAAGATGCGTTTTTGGAACCACTGGTTTTGACTACACCCTGCAATCTTTGTTTTCCAGTAATGACATAACGATCCATCGTCATGTCCTCTCCTCCTTTAAGCCTCAATACATTTTTACTTCTGTTTGCAATTTAATACCAAACTTGTCAAAGATATCTTTTTGGATAAGCTGGATAAGCTCTCGGACTTCTGCCGCTTTGGCATCGCCGCGATTCACAATAAAATTGGCATGTTTTTCCGAAACCTGAGCTCCCCCTACTCTGTATCCTTTCCAGCCTGCGGCTTCAATCAGGCGGGCTGCCGAATGTCCTTGAGGATTACGGAAGACACTCCCGGCATTGGGATACTCCAAGGGCTGAGTGTTTTTTCTTTTAGAATTAAACTCCCTAATTCGTTCCAATAATATTTTACTATCATTAACTTGAAGTTCAAAAGTACTTTCCAAAATGTAGTATTGATTGGCCTGAAGAGAACTGTACCGGTAACCAAAAGTAATTTTTTCACCTGGCAAAACAATTCGTTTTCCTTCCGGAGTCAGCACTGTTACCTCTTTAACCAGGCAGCCGATTTCCCCGCCATAGGCCCCGGCATTAATAGCGAGAGCCCCTCCCACAGTTCCGGGTATGCCGGCAGCAAATTCCAGGCCTTGCAAACTGCGTTTTGCGCACTCGCGGGCCAGCAGCATCAAGGGATACCCCGCCTCAACCTGCACTGTATTTTCCAGCCAGGAGATATTTTTTAGCTCCGTACTGACAATTACCAGGCAATTTAAGCCTTCATCAGGCAGCAACACATTGGAACCCCGGCCTAGAAGAACAAAAGGTTTTTTTTGAGCTCTACACCACTGAACAACTTGCACCAAGTCCTCTTGTTCCTGGGGCCAATATACAATTTTACCCAGACCACCGATCTTCCAAGTGCACAGAGTTTTTAGAGGGTAATCTTTTTCTAGCCTACCCTTAACCTGCGGCCAATCCATTAAGTTCAATTATGTTCACTCCAGTCAATATGTAACTCGCCACCGCCCTCCTTTCTCCTTCCTTATGTTATGCAGGAAAGAAGGGTAGTGTGCAGAAAATCTATTTCCAAGCAGTTTGCTGGCAAAGGTTTAATATCCGGTCCAAAGCTCCGGGTTCAAATATTTCCTTTGCTCTGGCTGCCATTTGTTCCAGTAAAAAAGTATTAAAGATAATTTTTTGTATGTTATCTCCAAGTAAAGGCCCGTCCAACTCCTTATCCAAAATAACACGGGCCGCTCCTCGATCAGCAAATACCCGGGCATTATATTCCTGATGATTCTCGGCCGCAAAAGGATAGGGAATCAGAATACTTGCTTTACCCGCCGCCGACAGTTCAGCCAAAGTGGCCGCCCCGGCCCGGCAAACGCAAAGATCCGAACAGGCTAAAGCTTGGGGCATATTTTCAATATATTCAACTATGCGCCATTGCTCACATCGCCAGTTAAGTTCACTCTTGTCCAAGTCTTCAATAATTTGGGCATGAGTGGCCCTTCCGGTAGCCCAGATCACTTGTATTTCTGGATGGGCTGCCAATTCAGTTAACACATGAATCATGGCTTTGTTAATACTCAAAGCGCCCCTGCTGCCGCCGGTAACCAGTATGGTTTTTTTTGAAGGATCAAGTTTAAACGCTGCGGCCCCTTCCTGCCGTTTAATCCTACCGATCTCCTCCCGAACCGGCAGGCCGACCACTTCAATTTTATGTTGCTGCGAGGGAAAATAAGCGGCACTTTCCGGGAAGGTCAACATAATCTTTTTAACCATGCGGGCTAAGATTTTATTGGTAATTCCGGGAAAAGCATTTTGTTCATGGAGAAGGGTTGGTATCCCGAAAAAAGCTGCTGTCAAAACCACCGGACCGGAAACATAGCCCCCGGCACCTACCACAACATCAGGCTTAAACCTTTTTATAATTTGTTTAGCCTGCCACAAAGCCAAAACATTTTGGCCCACAGTCCTAAAAGTTTCCACACTTATTTTACGGGGCAGGCCCTTACCGGCTATACCATGAAAATCCAGTCCGCCGGCGGGAACAATTTTTGCTTCCATACCTTCCTTGGTTCCCACATACAAGACCTCGACATCATTGTATCTGGCCAAAAGCCCTTTAGCTATAGCCATGGCCGGATAGATATGCCCACCGGTCCCTCCCCCGGTTACGATTACCCGCAATCAAAAAACCTCCTTAGAATTGCCGGCCGCCGAAATATTAAGAAGCAGCCCAGCGCTTATCATGGTAAATAACAAGGATGTCCCTCCATAACTGATAAAGGGCAAAGTAATACCGGTTACCGGCAAAACCCCGGAAACAACACCCATATTGATCATGGCTTGAATTCCGACTAAAGACGTAAGTCCTACGGCCAGCATTCCCAGATAATTATTGGGAGCATAGAGTGCGGCCCGGAAGCCCCGCCAGACAAAGAGTGCGAAAAGCAAAACGACTAATGAAGCGCCGACAAAACCCAGTTCTTCACCTATCATAGCAAAGATAAAATCAGTATGATTTTCAGGGAGATATAAAAATTTTTGCCTGCTTTGCCCAATTCCTAAACCAAATAAGCCCCCGGGCCCTAAAGCCAACAAGGATTGAATGGTTTGATACCCTTTACCCGAAGGGTCCGCCCAGGGATCCAGAAAAGCAAAAATTCTGCGCATTCTATAAGGTTCGGCAATAATGGCCGCAGCTATTAATCCCAGACCGGCGCAACCTAAACCTGCCATATGCCAGAGCTTGGCTCCCATGGCTAGGAGCATAAAGAATACGGTGGCGGCAATAACCAAAGTTGTACCCAAGTCGGGCTGTAACATAACCAAGCCGCAGGCCAAGCCCATAAAGGCTAAGGAAGGCAATATGCCCCGTCGAAAAGATTTTACCCTATAGGGATCACCGGATAAGAATCTGGCCATAATCAAAACCATAGCCAATTTAATTACTTCCGAAGGCTGGATTTGTAGCGGCCCTACCCCAATCCAACGAGTGGCCCCATTCACTGTTTTTCCAATTCCAGGAATTTTAACCATGATTAAAAGCACTAGGGCGATATAAAGTATTGGTTTCGCCCATTGGTAAAGCAAACGACAATCCAACATCAGGGCAAAAGTCATAGCCATTAAACCCAATGTTACCCAAATAAGCTCTGCCTTAAAATAATGATAAGCATCTTTATAGTAAAGGTAACCTTTTACGGCACTGGAACTGTAAGTCATGACAATGCCGATTAAAAGCAAAGCGAGAATCACTAACAGTAACACGGGATCAACTTTACGGTATTTGGCAAGCACTAAGCTCCCCCCTTAAATACAATTCAATTGGGTTCGCTATAATGCTTACGCACTAACTCCTTAAACAATTCCCCCCTAACCTCATAACTTTTAAACATATCCCAACTGGTACAAGCCGGGGATAAGAGAACTACATCTCCCGGCTCAGCCTCGGCTATGGCTTTGGATACGCCATCTTCAAAGCTTGAAGCTCTAAGAATTCTCTTAAGGCCAATATCCTTGGCCAGCAATTCCATTTTAGGAGCGGCTTCCCCCACCAGCACCAAACTCTTTACCCTTTTTTTAGCTTCTAACAAAAAATCAGTCATATCAAGCCCTTTATTTTTCCCCCCGGCAATAAGCACTATAGGATCATTATAGGATTGCAGGGCTTTAATAGAAGATTCAGGGTTAGTTCCTTTGGAATCGTTGATAAATAAAATACCGTTAAATTTACCGACTATTTCCTGCCGGTGTTCTACCGGTTGGAAAGAGCGTAGTACTTGGGCGATTTGTTCTTCTTGCAGTCCTAGTTCCAAAGCGACGGCAACACCTGCCATAGCGTTTTCCAGGTTATGCCTGCCGCGCAGCAAAAGTTCACTGCTGCCTACTATTTTTCTATCTGTTATTTTCTTATTTGTTTTAACGCTGCCGGCCCCCTGATAATGGCAGCCAACAGTAATGTCTTCTCCATCCCAAAAAACACCCTTTTCTAAACGTTCCCTGGAACTGAAGAAAACCACTCTGGCTCGAGTTAATGAGGCCAGCTCCCTGACTTTCAAGTCATCCCAATTTAAAATGGCCAAGTCCTCCGGAGTCTGATTTTCCAGGATGCGGGCTTTGGCCGCTATATAATTTTCCATGGTCCCATGACGATCTAAATGATCTGGGGACAGATTTAAGATAACGGCTATATTGATCCTCACTTTATCTATAAGTTCCAGCTGGAAACTGGAAAGCTCAGCCACAACAATGTCTTGAGAGGTCAAATGATCGACCTGACCGCATAAAGCCAAGCCAATATTCCCGGCCACCACCGTCTTCCGGCCGGTTGCTTTAGCCAACTCACCGCAAAGGGAGGCCGTAGTGGTTTTACCGTTGCTGCCGGTAATACCGACTATTTGAGCAGTGGAATCTCTTAAGGCCAGTTCCACTTCACTCCATAAGGGAATACCTTGAGCCAAAGCTTGTCGGACAAAGGTCTGCTGCGGAGAAACGCCGGGGGAAAGGACCAGTAAATCCGGGTTTATTTCCTCAATAACCGGTTCTCGTTCCAGCACAAGATGACTTTCATCAAGACCCAGTTCTTCCAGGGCCTTAAGTCCCGCTAATTTATCTTTAGGCTGGCGGTCCGTAAGAAAAACCTCGGCTCCCTGCAGCAAGAGTTTCTTGGCTGCCGCCATTCCGCTTAAGCCTCCTCCGACCACCAACACTTTTTTGTTTTTATAATTCATCCTAATTCCCCCAATTACCTAACGATGGCCCATTGCCCAATAAACGAATAATTAAACAACCATGGCTACAAAGGACATAACCCCGAAAAAAGTAAACACCACTGCCGCGGCCCAGAAGACAGTTACCACCTTAACTTCACTCCAGCCGCCAAGTTCGAAATGATGGTGCAAGGGACTCATGCGGAAAATCCGTTTTCCCCTGGTTTGGAAAGAAATTACCTGGATAAGGACCGACAAAGCCTCTAAGACGTACACGCCGCCCAGGATGATCAGGACCAGTTCGCTACGGGTCAGAATAGCCAAGCCGGCCAAAGCTCCACCTAAGGCCAGCGAACCGCAATCCCCCATAAATACTCTGGCCGGGTGAAAATTAAAACGTAGAAAGCCCAGGCAGCCGCCGACTATGGCTGCCGCAAAAACAGTCAGGTCGCTGCTATTGACGGCTATTCCTTGCAGAAATCCCGTATTTACCGCCAGAAGGGAAATTAGAATATAGCCGATAGCGGAAATAACCATGCAGCCCGCCGCCAGGCCGTCCAGCCCGTCGGTTAAGTTTACGGTGTTGGTGGCCGAAACTACCACTAAGGCCAGCAAGGGATAATACCAAACACCGAGATCAACGGTTAGATGGGAAAAAGGAATGCCAATCACTGTTCCCCTGCCCAGCAAGCTAACCGCTACATAGGCAAAAACCAGAGCGATCAGGAATTCGGCGGCCAGCTTTTGTTTGGCTTTAAGACCGAGGTTCTGCTTACGTAAAATTTTTAAAAAATCATCAAGAAAGCCCACCAGACCAAAAGCCAAAGTTATCCCTAACAGGGCTATTATACCCGATGAATAAGGCTTTTCAGCCATTACAAGAACCGCCACCACAATCCCACACAAGAAAATCAAGCCGCCAATAGTGGGTGTCCCCGCCTTGGCTAAATGACGCTTAGGGCCTTCCTCTCGGATATTCTGTCCAAATTTGAACACTCTGAGCACCGGAATTAGAAAGGGACCCACAATAAGACTAACAATAAGGGCAAGGCCTATAGTAAAAAAGATTTGTTCCATCACTTCTCATTTATTCCTTTCTTCGCAGCCAGCTGCTGACTGACCCTTTCCATTTTCATACCGCGTGAACCTTTAATTAACAGCCAGGTTCCGGGGCCAAATTTTTCGATTAATGTTTGGGCCTGAGAAGCCGCTTGCTCACAGCTGTCACAGCAGTGCAGCTTTGATGGAGGAAAGCCGCTAATCTTTGCTCCCCAAGCAATCTCCTTAGCCAAGGGCCCGACTGTAATTAATTCCTTAATTCCTAAGGAAGCAGCAGCCCGCCCCACTTCCCGGTGGCCTTCCACAGCAGACTCTCCCAGTTCATACATTTCACCAAGTATGGCTATGGTTTTCTCTCCCCCCCGTTCGGCCAGCACCTTAAGTGAAGCCTGCATAGATACGGGATTGGCATTATATACATCATTTATTACAATACTATGGTTAATACCTTCCACAATTTCCAACCGCATTTTAGAAAGCTTAAGTTCCTGTAAAGCCCTGGCCCCTTTTTCCAAACTAACTCCGAGTTTTAGACCGGCGGCCAAGGCTGCTAAGGCGTTGAGCACATTATGTTCACCCGGCAAAGGAAGATTGACTAAAGCTTTTTCCTCGCCGGCCAACACTTCAAAATCAGTGTTCAAGCCGGAGCCGGCCCGCACATTAATCCCTCTAATATCCGGCCGGCCATACTGTCCCTTGATACCATAAAACACTTTTTGTACCTCGGAATGGGCCGCTTTTTGCCCACTGAAATAATCTTCAGCATTAAGAATAGCTATCCCTTCCCGAGCTATCCCTTCCCGAGGCAGGCTGTCAATTAGTTCCCACTTGGCCCTGGCAATGTTTTCTCTGGTTCCCAACAGTTCCAGATGAGTAGTTCCAATATTGGTAATAATACCTATGCGGGGCTTACAGAGATCACAGAGGGCTTTAATCTGACCTAACCCCCGCATACCCATTTCCAGAACCATAACTTCAGTATCCGCCGGGGCATTAAGAACAGTCAAGGGCAAACCGAGCTCGTTATTATAATTCTCTTGATTTTTATGAGTGGAGTATTGGGCGGACAAAACTGCCGCCACCATGTCTTTGGTCGTGGTTTTGCCGTTGCTGCCTGTGATCCCCACCACTTGAGGGTTTAATTTTTTACACCAGGCTGCAGCCAGTTGCTGAAGGGCTTCCATACAATTTCGAACGCCGACAATTGCCCGACCGGCAGGAACATCGCTGTTTACCAGGCCAAATTCTTGCAACCCGGACAATTCCGCCAGTACTACGGAAGCTCCGGCCTCCCAAGCCTGCTTAATATAACGATGGCCGTCGGTATGCTCCCCTTTTAAAGCTATAAAAGCCTGGCCGGGTATTATTGTTCTGCTGTCCAGCGACCAGCCCTGAAGGGGGGCTTTCGCCTCCCCCCAGAGTTCTCCCTGGGTAAGGGCCGCTATATGCTCACTCTTCCACATATCCCATTCTCCTTAAAGCCTTTTCTACCTCTTCACGATCATCAAAATGAATTTTTTCAGTGCCGATTATCTGATAATCTTCGTGCCCTTTACCCGCTATAAGCACTGTATCTCCTTCTGCGGCCAGCAAACAGGCCTCCACAATAGCCTCCCGCCTGTCCGTGACCACCTTATAGTTGGCAGCCTTAAGACCGGGCAGGATATCCTCAATAATTTTTTCGGGGTCTTCCGTCCGAGGATTATCCGAAGTAACGATTACATAATCGCTTAACTCCCCGGCAGCCTTCCCCATCAGCGGACGTTTGGTCCTGTCCCTGTCCCCGCCGCAACCGAAAACAGTGATCAACCTGCCCGAGGTAATCTCACGGGCTGCAGTCAGCACATTGACCAAACCATCCGGAGTATGGGCGTAATCCACAATGACCAAAAAAGGCTGGCCCTGCCGTATGCTTTGGAACCTACCCGGTACCCCTTTAATTTTTTTCAAAGCCCTTTGAACAGTATCTAAGTTATATCCGGCCATAATTCCCCAGGCAAAAGCAGCTAAAGCATTATAAACACTAAATTTGCCCGGAGTAGAGTAAAAAACCCGAGAATTTAAACCATGGTATCTAACATCGAACTCTACACCTTGCGCTGAGAGTTTTATATTATGGGCCGTAAAATCAGCTTGGTTATTAAGACCATAAGTTACAGTCCGACAGGCTGCTTTTTGCTTTAAATACCGGCAGGACTCATCATCCGCATTTAAGACCGCAAATTGAGTCTGCTCATCCTGATGCATACCGGCAAACAGAATTGCTTTTGCTTCTAAGTATTCCTGCATACTGTGATGATAATCCAGATGATCCTGACTGAGATTGGTAAAAATGCCGGCGCTGTAAACACAGCCGTTGACCCGGCCCAGCGAAAGGGCATGGGACGAGACTTCCATAACAGCCGTATTTACCCCCTTATCAACCATAGCCCTAAGGAGTTTTTGAATTTCCGTCGATTCCGGGGTGGTATGCTGCCCCGGAAGGCTTAGACCATTGATTTTGGAACCAAGGGTACCGATCATGCCGGTCCTTTTTCCTCCCAGCCGGGCAATTTCTTCTACCAGGTGAGTTACGGTAGTTTTCCCGTTGGTTCCGGTCACCCCGACCAATTCCAACTCTCGGGACGGATAATTATAGAAAGCCGCCGCCAAATGGCCTACCGCTTGGCGAGTATCCTTGACCTTAATCTGAGGTACATTAAGATCAAGGTAGCGTTCCACCAGCAAGGCTTTAGCACCCGCTTGCACTGCCTGGGCTGCAAAATCATGCCCATCGCTTTTAAAACCCTTAATACAAACAAAAATATCTCCTTGCTCTATTTTTCGCGAATCGTGGGTAAGACCGCTGACTTCTACTTCAGCGTCTCCACGAATCTCGATTATTTCTATTTCAGTTTCCCCGCAGCCTCCGCCATTTTTCAAACCGTCAGTTATCTTCCGCAGGGTTTTGCTGTCTTTGCTCATACTCTCACCTCTACCAGCTTATTATACTATTATTAACATTTTAGATGGAGAGCAGACCTAAAAATAATTTTTAGGTCTGCTTTAATTATTCTAAAAGTCTGGGATTTTCACTAAGCGGAATACGAGGGCCTAACTCTTTTATAGCCTCTACATCCGGATCAATTCTGTTTTCCACTAGCCAAGGTGCCAGGGTGGACTGGCCGGCCTCGGGACCAAGGTAAAGTATGACAGACGATCCTTTTTCTACCTTGGCATCCCCGTGCGGAATCTGATCAACAACACTGGAGCCTTTGCCTTCTAAGATTACTTTAAAACCGGCTTTTTTAAGGGCGGCTTCGGCTTCCTCTACACTATATCCCAAAACCGAAGGCACCACAGCGGCCTCTTTTACCGGCGGGAATTCCAGGCCATACATCGGTTTGGGAGCCAGGGGAGCACTATAATCCGGTTTAACTCCCAAATACTTGAGTGAATCGAGCATAACCGCCTGCACAACCGGTCCGGCAACCGCCCCGCCATAGAAAGGCACCCCGTCAATCACAACCAAAATAGCAATCCGGGGATTATCGGCAGGGGCAAAACTAACAAAAGAAGCTACGTATTCACCTTGCATATACCTTCCGTCAGCCACTTTTTGGGCAGTTCCGGTTTTGCCGGCCACTCGGTATCCCGGTAGAAAGGCTCGGCGGCCGGTGCCGTTAGTCACAACGGACTCTAAAATTTCACATTCCAGCTTGGATGTTTCCTTGGATATAACCCTGCCCACTTCTTGTTTTTTAAAAGGGACAAGTACCCTGCCGTCCGAAGCGATAATTTCCTGTACCAGCTGGGGTTTCATCAATACTCCACCGTTAGCCACCGCACAGACTGCGGTTAAAAGCTGGATAGGAGTGACGTTATTGGTTTGACCGATAGACATGGTAGCCAGATCCAAGGCTGTGGCTCTTTTCTTATTGGCAATTATGCCTTTGGCTTCTCCCGACATTTCAATACCCGTTTTCCGGCCAAAGCCAAAGGCTGTAAGATACTTGTAAAAGCGATCCATACCTAAGCGCTGACCCATTTCAATAAATCCGGGGTTGCAAGAATTTTCCACCACCTCGACCATGGTCTGGGTGCCGTGTCCCCCCGCTTTCCAGCAGCGCACTCTTTTTCCCAAGACTGTATAAGCCCCGGGATCAGTAAAGGTCTCTGTCGGTTTAATAACCTTTTCTTCCAGAGCGGCGGCTAAGGTTATTATTTTAAAGGTAGAACCCGGTTCATAGCCGTTCTGAATAGCAATAATTCTGCGGGATTCAGGGGGAAAATCCCGGTAGTTATTAGGATCAAAAGTCGGAGCCGAAGCAATGGCCAGCATTCTTCCTGTGGAAGGTTCCATCGCCAGAATGGAGGCGCTTTTGGGAATTTTGCCTTCCATGTTAACCCCTTGCCCGGCCATTATTTTAGCCAGTTCCCGCTCGGCAAAGGCTTGAATATTTTTATCGATGGTCAATCTGACAGTGTTCCCCTGAATAGGCGGAATAAAATCCTGCTCCGCACCAGGTATTTTAATGCCATCGGCCCCATACTCGGTAAGAATACTGCCGGGAATACCGGTCAATTCTTTATCTCTGGAAAACTCAATACCTTCCAGCCCCTGGCTGTCAATTCCCGTAAAACCGAGAATATGCGCAGCTAAAGTTCCGTTAGGGTAAAAACGAATACTGTCTTCTACAACACCAATACCCGGCAGGTTAGCCTCTTTAATAACCTTGGCTACTTCCTCCGGTATCTTTTTTTTGACATATTCGATAGAAGACCATTTAGTAATTCTTTGTAAAACAGCGGCTTTATCCATGTCCAGCCAGTCCGCTAACAAGGCCGCAATTTCTTCTTTGCGACCTGACTTCCTGACTTCGGCCGGAATGGCATATACTGTCTCTGCACTGACGCTCATGGCCAGGATATTGCCGTTGCAGTCTTCAATATTACCTCTTTTGGCAGCTACCGGAACCCCTCGGAAATGCTCCTCGTCAGCTAAATTTTTAAGAAAAGGTCCTTCCCTGAGTTGAACATAGCCAAGTCGAACAATTAGAACTACAAAAAAAATGCTGCATAACACTAGGAGCAAGGCAATTCTTTTACGAAGAATTAGTAATTGCATGATAAAAATCTACCCCCATTTAGGGGTAGATATGAATTAACAGGAAGCTGCTACCTTTGGGTTGAGGCAAAAAAGCTGGTAAAAATCTTAAAGACGTTCCCTAAAACTGAATTGGTTTCCTCTTGAGCCGTTGTGGCCGCAGTCTTCTGAATTTGTTGTTCTACCCCTACCTCTTTTTCCGGTTGTAGCATAGCGCTGGCAACATAGATAGTACCTTCCGGTTTTTCCATCCCCATAGCAAGAGCAGCTTTTTCTATCCTGGCCACCGAGGCCAAACTATCAACCTCTACCTGGAGCATATCATTTTCCGCTTTCAAGATTTGCAGATCTTTTTCCAGGGATCTAATCTCCGCTCCTTTTACTATGGTAGTATGAACGGTCTTGGCACCAATAAAGCCAAATAAACCGATAACTATCAGCATCACAGCCAGACTCTGAAACTTAAGTTTATTCCTCCGAGAAACATTCCTTACCTGTTCAGGCTTTCTCCTGTATGTAACTAAATCATACTCGTCCTGATACGGGTAAGCGTAATCTTGATTTTCGTAGGTCAAAGGTTCATTGTAATCTAGTTTTCTTTGGGCCATTATCATCGTATTCCACTCCCCTCTTGTTTAGACCTTTAGTTTCTCGGCAACTCTAAGTTTCGCGCTCCTACTTCGCGGATTGCTTTCTATCTCTTCCTTAGATGGAATAATAGGTTTTTTGTTCACCAACTTAATCAAAGATACAGCCCCGCATTGACAGACCGGAAAAGACGGTGGACAGGTACATTTTCCCAACCAGGATTGAAATTTATTTTTAACAATCCTATCCTCAAGAGAATGAAAGGTTATTACTGCTATTCTACCGCCGGCTGCCATGCAATTTAAGGACTGGTCAAGAGCACTGGCCAGTACTTCCAGTTCCCGGTTGACAGCTATCCTCAGAGCCTGAAAAGTTCTTTTAGCCGGGTGGGGCCCATCGCGACGAGCAGCAGCGGGAATAGCCTTTTTTATAATTTCTACCAACTGTCCTGTAGTATGAATAGGTTTGATTTCTCGGGCTTCAGCTATAAAATTAGCGATACGGGCAGCCCATTTTTCCTCTCCGTATTCCCTGATAACCGCTGTTAAATCTTTAACGCTCCAATTATTGACCATAAATTCTGCTGTTAAATCCGTTCTTCTGTCCATCCTCATGTCCAAGGGAGCATCCCGCATATAACTGAAACCTCTTTCCGCTTCATCCAACTGGGGCGAAGACACTCCCAAATCAAACATAATTCCGTCCACAGGGAAAAGCCCCATTTCTTGCAGGGTCTCTTCAAGCCGGGCGAAGTTTCTCTGTACAACAGCCACCCGCTTATCGGCGGCAAATTTCTCCCGGCCATTGAGGACTGCAGCTTCATCCTGGTCAAAGCATACTAAGCAGCCCTGGGCACCCAATTTTTGAAGAAGTCGTTCGGAATGCCCTGCTGCTCCCATAGTACAATCCACGTATATTCCTTGAGGGACGGTAAAAACCATATTGACCGTTTCCTCAAGTAAAACACTTTGATGCTGAAAAGCCACAAGCCGCCCTTCCTTTCTAAATGCCTAAATCCACCAGGGATTCTGCCGCTTGTTCATAATTATCTTGCGCCTGAGCACTGTAATCATTCCAGCGTTGGGAATCCCAGATTTCAATTCTGTTCATTACCCCTACGACAACAACATCTTTTTCCAGAGCCGCGTATTCTCTTAAATTTGCCGGCAGTAAAATTCTCCCCTGTTTATCGAACTCACATTCAGCTGCTCCGGAATAAAAAAAGCGGACAAAAGATCTGGCATTGGGTTGAGAAAAAGGCAGTTTCTTCAGCTTTTCTTCAAGTATCAACCATTCACTTTCGGGGTAAAGAAAGAGACAGTTATCTAGGCCCTTGGTGGCAATAAATTTATCTCCCAGGGCATCTCTGAATTTAGCCGGAATTATAAGCCGACCTTTACTGTCAATTGTATGGAGGAATTCCCCCATAAACATGTGTTTCACCACCACAAGGGCTCACTTCGCTACCACTTTACCCCACTTTACTCCACTCTATTCTACGTCAATTTTAGATTTCCTGCTTTTTGTTTAAAAAAAATAAAAACGGGAGATTAGTCCCATTTTTATACTCACTTAAGATGTGATGATTTAGTCTTATAGCTATCATTTTTTCCTTATTTGTGTTGTTCAGTATAATTATAAACGAACTAGTGTTAATTCTAGCAATTATGCTTATTTTCTATCATTAAAGTACAGACAATAGCTGTTCGCAGTAAGGACGGCAATATGAAGCCGTTTTTTATATAAATCGGAACAGAGAACCAACGTGAGGGAGTGAACCACAAAAGTAAATGCAGACTTGCGAATACAGAAGTAGAAATTAAGTTTTATTAATAACCTCATCGTTGACGATCGTTAACACTTGTTGCTCTAATCGGTATGCTTCATAGCGTAGTTTGTTAGCTTTTATAGCCAAATAGCTAATTTCATCTTGTACTTCTACACATTTGAGCAACGGAACTTCAACCTTTGCAAGGTGTATATCTTCAATGTGATCTTGAACTGAACCATATGTAAAACGCTTTAATAGTATTTGTCCATATTGAGAGCTCAAAAAAACATATAAAAACCCGCCAATCTGCTCATTTAATGGAACAATACGTATAAGATCTTCACTTGCAGCCCAACCTTCCCAATGTTTTGGAACTAAGGCGACTTTTCCAATGGTCCCACTCCTTGATACTAATATCTCACCTTCCTTAAGAAGAAGCTCATTTTTTATCCGGCTTGAATGGTATTTTGTTGATAGATACTTGTTTTCTATTGAAGGATCAAGATTTTGTATTTGCTTTCCTCCAAAAAAAACGGTTCCTTGACCTTTTCCTACATAAACTCTTTTAAATCTACCTGGTAAAAATATACTATTAATCAACCTATTGTCTTCAAGTGTTACTACTTCAGACGCAAAAATCTTAAAATGCTCGATGATTGTTTTTACAATAGGCAAATGGTAAGAAGCGTCTAGCCTACCCGCTAAATCACTTAATTTAACGGAAAAATTATTTACATTAACATTATTAAAATTAACTAGATTAAAAGCATCAACAGGTGGAAGTTCTAACTCATTTACTAATAGCCCTTCAGCTTTATCAAGTAATTCATTTGACTCATCCCTTAAATCATAAGATTTCATCACAAGCTCATGAATCCGTTTTTTTAGCATATTAGGTGGATTTGGTATTGGTATATTATGTAAGTGCTCTGGCTCAATATGTGATACAACTGCACCATAATTATTAGTATTTATAAGAGTGCGTCCTGTTTTTGTCTTTAAAAAAGCATAAACGTATCCTATGTCAATTTCATTCTTACAATCAATTCGAATCAAGTCGTGACTAAATATCTTGTTTTCAAGGGTTTTTGAAACAACGCTACAATTTCCAATAGTGCCAGAGCAAGTCAAAAGAATTTGTCCCTTTTTAACTTTTAATGCTTCTATGTCAGTTTTTGTAGCTTCAGAAATATATCCGCTAGGCTTCGGATATATTTCCAGTATTTGCGAGGGCTGGTATATTGGGAATGGAGATTTTTCTACCCAAATTCTTTTAAAACGTGGTCTATGGTAAGCGCTTGCCAAGCCTTTATCCCCACAGAGCGAAGCTAACTCCCACTTACATTTTTTAAAAATTTCTCTCGCGTGACGACCCTCAATATTGTAGACACTAGCCTCCAGCCTTGTATCACTGTTTAAAACTTCCGACAAACTAACACTACCCCAGTTAAGTTCTTCTTGAGGTAGATCAATGATTTTTTCTTCAGAAATTTCCCTCGCTATTGCTTCTTTGTTCATTCCTACCATGTTATACCCTCCTGTTGCTTCCAAGCCTTAAAAACATCAGCGATGAGAAGGGTTTGGTCATCACGAACTTTTGTTTTTGATACTGTTTTAACAGTTTTTGTTCCGTCGGCTATTTCTCCAATAGCTAGAACATTATTTTACTCAGGTACTAAAATTTCATTACCGTATTTATCACGTTTAAATATCGGGTTGCCTCTTTTATCGTGTCCGATCCGCTCAGCCATAGCCATGAAAATGCTATAATCAGCCATTGTTCTACTTTTCTCTTCAAGATCAATTTCTTGTTGGCTCTTTTTTTGAAGAAACAAGACAGAAGTCTGGGTTCCATTTCGAGGTTGAAATGTGTCAGCGTGCAAGTCAATGCTGGCAATAATCTTGGCATGTTTTATAATCCATTGCCGAATATATCCTAAGCCCGGAGACCCTAAAATCGCATCGGCAACACAATACCCATACGGCCCCCATCTTTCAAAAACTGCATACATCGCTCAATAAACAATTGCTCCGGAGGTACAGAAGACTGCAGCCTGTCGGTTTTTTCCCAATAGCCGTTCTTCTTTTCCCAGATATATCCTAAATCATACTGTCCTAAAATTGCCGGGTCTTTAATAGGAATTTTACTTCCAAATGGGGGATTTGTAACAATTACATCAAACAAAGCTATGGATTTCGAGTTGCGAATTGTCGACTTGCTTATCCCTAGTACTTCACTGAGCTTTTCCTTGATATCGCTTGGCCATTCGTGTGGCGGCAGCAGAGAGTTAATTCGGAATATATTACCGCTTCCGTCATTGTTCATTACCATATTCATTTTTGTTGCTTTAACAAGGTCTGGGTTAATGTCAAACCCAAAAAAATTATTTGATGCAACGTCAGAAATTTTATCCTGGAACATTCTGTATTCATCGTGATTCCATTCAGGTCGTGGTTTTCCAAAAACAGTCTTCATTTGTTGTTCAAGCTCTTTTATTACATTATTCATTGCAATAACAAGAAAACCGCCTGTTCCGCATGCGGGGTCCAGAACTTTTTCGTTTGCTTTAGGAGAAAGCATTTCAACAGTCATATGCATTACATTTCTAGGGGTAAAAAATTCGCCTCTATCACCTCGTAGATTTGCTCCCACTAACTCTTCATAAGCCTTACCTTTAATATCAATATGAGTATTCAAAAGGCTGTAGCTTTGAAGCTCGCTAACAATATAGGCTAAACTTCTAGGTGATAAGCCTATTTCATCATTACGTTCAAATATTTTATTATAACGTTTTTTTACTCTCTCGAATATCTTTGAAATTCTTTTTTTAACTGTAAGTTGACCATCAGGGTTTGATCGTTCGGATGAAGTCACGTAAAACTCAAGTGGATTAGGTATGTTTCTTTCGTCTTCAATTTTACAAAAAATGACTTTGAGTAACTCAAAGAAAGCTGGCTGTTTTTGCATTCCATCATTAGCGTAAATATGATTGTGACAAGTCTTAAAAACAAACAAAAGGTTATCTTCAACAGCGTTTCGCAACGATATTCTTTTAGGTCTATCTATGTCCTCTACCGAGCCGTCTGCAGAAGGTATATCATTATAATCTATAAACTCAATCTGTCCTTTTTCATCAATACCTTTTCTTAAAACTTCTTTATATTTACCATTAGTCCACATACCCCACTCACAGTTAGGACAAGCAGACATATAGGATTTTAGCTGTTCTATACCATCTTTTTTATTTGTTGGTTCAACGGTTTCTTTTTTACACTCAATGATAATTTTCACATTTTCCTGACTAAAGTTCTCACAACCATCCGGAAAAATAACAATGTCTGCCCGAGGTCTTCTGGAACCAACTTTAATTCCATACTCTACTTTTATTCTTTCTCTCGAGTATTTGAGTTCATTAACTAGTCTCTGTTCAATGTTTTGCCGCACATATTCTTCAGGAGTATCATTCCTAAATTTACCATCTATGTAATCACATATTTTACCCTCTGGAACAGTAATGATTGATAGCGTTTTTTCATTATCCAATTGATCATCAGTTTTTAGCACTTAATGCCCCTCCTTATCTAGGTAACATTATAGTATAACATAGTAATTTATTATATAGAACAATGGAAACCCTCTATTTGTGGGAGAGCATTTGAATATTTAGGAGATATTAAGGGATAATTTAAAATTTCAGCAAACTTAATAAGAATCTATGACAGCGTTTATAAATTATAGGTTAGACTATATCAAAATTCTTTTTACCATAAGAAGATTCAAGTTCTTAAAAAAAATTCCCCGCGGTTGAAAATATAGTGAATTCCAAATGGCATCAAAAGCTTATATGTGTCTTAATGATTTAATTCTGTCTTCATCAGAAACTCATAAAAAAATTCAATAGCTAACTCTTTAACTATTTTATCCTTCACCGCTCTGGATAAAACATCGCTTTGCAGGATAAAGGCAGGCAGGCGCTGTTCTAAGGAGCCCAAGTGCAGGCCTTTCTCGGTAGCATTTTTAATTTTCAACCTTAAGGCCGAAAGAAAATCTCCCAGGGAATATATTTTAAAACGTTCCACATTGTTCTCTGCCGCTATTATTTCCAACATCGCAATTACCAGATCTTCATAACTGCTTTCTTTATCTAGATCCAGAAACAAAGTCAACTTCGGAATAAGATGTTCAAAGAGAAGCCGACGATAGGGAAATCCTTTAAAGCCCAAGATTTCTCCAAGCCGCAGGATTGTTTTTTCTCCCGGCGCCAACAGCATATTAAAAAACAAACCTTCGTTATAGGTCGGCTCAAGATAGTATTTTCTGCCCTTTAGGCCTTTAAAATACTTAAAAACGTCATAATATCCCAGTTGAAGGTTAAAACGGGCTTGGTTCTGGCTAAAATCCAAAATTCCTCCCAAATTTTCATCCGTAGAAATATAGTCCACTGTAACTTGGGGATCGGTAACTTTTCTCGTCCTACCTAAAGCCTTGGTCCTAACGGCAATTATTTTCTTATACCCTTTTTTAACCAACATGTTCAAGGGCAAATTATCATAAAAACCCCCGTCCATAAACCGTTTACCGTCGAGCTTTTCTTGTTTAAAAGCCGGCAGGTAAGCGCTGGCCAAAAGATATTCCACAACCTTGCCCGGAGGAATATCCTCCAAAAACAATTCCAGAGGCTTCTTATCGGTAAGAGAAACCGTGACAAAACCAAAATCCATAGCAGAGCTTCTAAGTTTCCGTTCATCAATAATTTCCATCAGCAGTTTTTTTATTGCAGAGATATCTATTCCTTTGTTCTGTAGAATACTCCAAGCTTTTTTCAGGCCGTCTTCTTCTAGATCAAAAATCTGGGAGGGCGTGATATTATACCAAATTTCATAGGCCTTATCCAGCTGGTTCTGCACAATCATCGCCCCGTTTAAAGCTCCGATCGAAGTACCGGCTACAGCAGCCAGATCTATGCCCAGCTCTTTTAGAGCTTTACATGCCCCTATATGATAGGAGCCTTTGGCCCCTCCGCCTTCTAAAACAAGGCCGTACATGCATTTCCCCCCCTAAGCGGTTAAGCTATGAATATGACCCTAAAACAAAAGGCCTTATATGCGTATAAAGCCTTTATCCCCTTAATATTTCAAGCTTATTATAAAATACGACTTACCAGGAAGTAAACTTTAACTTTAAAACCTCCAGCATAGGATTTAGCTTAAGGTCCATAAGCCAAGCTAAATACGCTAGATCCGAATAGTGCCACAATAAAGCCCCCCCTACTACCAAGGTTACGGTTAGAGGCAAAAGGGCCAGCCTTAAGTATTTGCCACCGGCCTTACGCACTCTTCTTGCTCTGCGGGGCAGCAGGATAATAGCGGTCAATACATAAAGCAAGGGCGGTATAAACCAATAATAATGATTATATACTAATAAAACCCAGGTAAGACCCAACATCAGCGTCCAACCATGCTTATTATCCAGCCAGCAGCATAAAGCCACGGTCCCGGGGGGACCAGGAAAACAAGTGGCTGCTAACCCAACCTGGAATAATCTTAATAATAAAAGTAAACTTGTCAGGAAAAGCCAAATTAGCAAGGGCTGCTGCTGTTGCAGAGCGGTAAGCCAACTTAGGTCATAAGGAAACCAAGGTGGCGGGGAAAAAGTGAGGAATAGAATTGAGGTCATAATTCCGGCCCAAGCGGCATATTTAGCCCACACGCAAAGGCAACGCCAAAAGAAGGCCCTGCGGATCCCTCTTTTGGGATTGGGTTCAAAAATATCCCTATATTTCCAGTTGGGAGCCCGGAAGTTTTGAAAGCTCAAAAGCATAAGCCACACTAACCAGCCAATGGCTATAATTTTTTGCCCCCGCCAATTTGTTTCGCCAATCAAGGGGCCGGCAGGGTCAGAATTATTAAAGTATTCTGCCCGTCCCCAACTGCCACTGAAACCCTCAACCCCCAAAATAAGCTGACTGTCATCATTTAGGTCCTGGCCTGCAGCAAATAAATTCAAGTTATAAACAGGCTGAGGAGAGAGTTGTTGCTCGATACCCTGCTGGTAGTTAATGGTTGACAATGAATTGTTCAGGCCCTTACCTAAAGTCCAGGCCATAACGCTAGGATGACGTCCGGCCATCATAAATAGGCTTTCGAATTCAACAATTAATGGTATTCGTTGCTCCGGTACAAAAGAAACAGGCAATTCCAGCCAAACTCCCAAGCCTATCCTATCGGCAGCGAAAAGCCAAGATTCATCCGGAATGAACCCCATAAAATAAATCACATTATAGCCCGCGCTCTTAGCTGTGGTCAGAAAACTATCAACTTGCCGTTCATTTCTGAGCTTATAGGCCTGTTCCGCAGTGATAATCCGGGTCTGGACCGGCATTTGTTGTCCGTTATAGGCCCAAGCGGAGACTGTGCCGGAGCAATAATTGATTCCCAGAGGCATCTGTACTTGGTCGGTTTGCCCTTGCTTATTAATCACTTTTAAGTCCAATTGATAAAGCGAGGGATTATCAGGACTCCAAAGCTTGACTTCGGGTAGATTAAAAATCAAATTGACTTTTTGTTCGTATTCACCGGTAGTATCGAAAGGAAGAACACACTCAGCCACAATATGGTCTTGGTCTTTTATTACCCCACTTAAAGACCAGGGTCCGTTCTTGAGAGTAAGATGATGCTTCAGACTAACATTTACTGCCAATTGTTGTTCTTGAGGACTAAAACTAACAGTTGTTTGAGCAACATCGATAGTTGTTTCGGGAACAGCTTCCAGTTCAATCCGACCAGTGATTTTACCCTGTTCAGGCCACAGCCAGCCTAGTAATTTTCTTTGCTGCATACTGCTGGGGAACATCTCTAGGTAAAGGATGTTATCCTGACTATAATCAAGCATAGTGGAAGGAATATCAAGACTAACGGTACTCCCCCACCCCTCAAGTTCTCCCAAGTAATTTACTTCGTCAATGCCGTTAAGGAAAACTCTGGCCTTGCCATTCAGTCCGCTTATTACTAATTGAACCGGAGAAGACCCCCAAGGCCCTGAAACTTTAAAATGTTTAACCGCTACTTTGAATCCCTGGTTGGAGGGCAAAATAATACTTTTCCGCTGAATAAATCCGGCAAAAAAACCGGCGTTG
>JAAYMU010000189.1 GCA_012521215.1 Peptococcaceae bacterium
CCATTGGCAGGCGGTCTTAATAATTCCTTCCAAGTCAGTATACTCAGGTTTCCAGCCTAGTTTTTTCTTTGCCTTTTGAGCATCGGCCACTAAAACAGCCGGATCTCCGCTTCTCCTAGGACCTATATCCTGAGGAATACTGCTCCCTACCACTTTTTCCGCCGCTCTAATAATCTCCTTAACCGAAAAACCATTGCCATTTCCCAAGTTGAATACATCAGACTTGTTATCATTTCTTAAGTAATTCAAGGCTAGAACATGAGCATGAGCAAGATCGTTAACATGAATATAGTCTCTAATGCAGGTTCCGTCATTAGTCGGATAGTCATCACCGTATATACTTATCCTCTTTCTCAAGCCTAAAGCCGTTTGCAAAATCAAAGGAATAAGATGGGTTTCAGGGCGGTGATCTTCACCGATCAAACCCCCGTCATCTGCTCCGCAAGCATTAAAGTATCTTAGAGAAACATATTTTAAGCTATAGGCAAGGTCATAATCTGCAAGTATATTTTCTATCATAAGCTTTGTCCGACCATAGACATTGGTAGGTTTCTTGGAACTATTTTCCGTAATAGGCGCAAGATCCGGTTCCCCATAGACCGCGGCAGTTGAAGAAAAAACTATTTTTTTCACCTTACATGCCAGTAAAGTATCTAATAAAGAAAGTGTCCCTGCCACATTATTTTGATAGTATTTTTGGGGATTCTGCATTGACTCCCCAACTATACTGGAAGCCGCAAAATGAATAACATCAGTTACCCCATAACTCTTAATTGTATTCTCAAGCAAGGGCCGATCAGAGATATCCCCTTGTACAAATGGATAATTCCGGATTGACTCTCTATGACCGGAGCTTAGGTTATCATATACTACAAAGTCATACCCCTGACGCTTTAGACTTAAGGCGGTATGGGAGCCTATATAGCCGGCACCGCCTGTGATGAGAATAGTCAATATTTATACCTCCACGTAATTTTATTTCTTTTTTAGGAATTCTTCGTATCGATTACAGATTTCTTTGGCCTCACCGAAAGCAACCTGTTTTCCCTTATCCAGCCAGAGCACTTTGTTACATAGCCTTCGAACCTGCTCAAGGGAATGAGATACTAATATAGTCGTAACTCCGCTGTTAATAATCTCCATCATCTTCTGTTCGCTCTTCTTGCGGAAAGCAGCATCCCCGACCGCCAGCACCTCATCCAGAATTAAAATATCCGGATTGACCAGACAAGCAATAGAAAAGCCCAGCCTGGATTTCATACCGGACGACAATTGCTTAAATGGCCTGTCCTGAAACTCTTCCAGCTCGGCAAAAGCTATAATATCCTCATACATTTCATTCATAAAAGCCCTGGTGTAACCGAGCATTGCCCCACGCAAATATGTATTTTCCTTTACCGTCAAATCCCCATCAAAACCGGAGCCCAATTCCAAAAGCGCAGCGACATCGCCCTTAACCAAAGCCTGGCCTTTAGTCGGTACCATAATCCCCGTAATAACTTTGAGCAAAGTGGACTTGCCGGCACCATTAGTGCCGATAATACCGAGCAAATCCCCTTTCTCCAAAGAAAAAGAAACATCGTTGACCGCCCAAAACTCCCTGACCTTATAATTGCCCAGTAGCTTACGGACCACGAACTCCTTAATCCCTATATCTTTAAAATCCCCCAATATATAACGGACCGAAACATTGCGTAATTCAACAATCATGCATATCATCCTCAGACTTAATATCAGACATAATAAAGGAATTTGTAATTATATTTTTTATAAATATAGCTTCCTATCAACAAGACAAGCAACGCATAAAAAGCACAAAGCAAATGGTAGCTCAAAGATGGAACCGTATTATGGATAACTATAGTGCGAAAATAAGTAATATAGACAAACACAGGATTTATGTAAAAAAGCTGCTGCAGATAGTTGGGGAAAGAATCAATAGGGTAAAATATCGCTGACAAATACATAACCATCAATGTAAATAAATCATATAAGTACTGGGTGTCTTTAAAAAACAAATATAGTGCTGATAAAATCAACCCTAAACCGATGTTAAAAACCAACAAACAAACTACCGGATAAACCAGCATAAAAAACTTAAAGGAAAAAGCAATCCCGTCTATGGCGACAAAAGTCAAAAATATCACCATGGTTAATAGAAAATTGATTAAAGCGGAGACATTCTTAGAAAACAAAAACATGTATTTTGGCACATTGATTTTACTAAAAATACCTGCATTATCTACCAAAGCCCGCATACCGCCGCCTGTAGCCTCCCGGTAGTAGAAAAATACCAAGTTACCAGCAAACATATAGATTATGTAATGTGGAGTGGACCGGCCAAAAAACTGGGTGAAAACCACAGCCATTACCAAAAGGGTCAATAAAGGAGCCAGCATACTCCAAGCGACTCCAAGCACAGTCCTTTTATATTTCTTTTTAAAGTCCCTTTTCACAAGCTCTTCAAAGAGAAACCTACGTTTTTTTAATTTCTCTATATGTTTTTTAAATCCCTCTAACATGAGAAGATCTCCTCGTTTATCAAGTATACATTTACAATATTATAGTGAGTATTTTAAATCAATAATAAATTCTTTCCTTTTATTAATTTCGGTAATTTAAAGGTGCAACAGAAATCTTGTCAAGCTTCAATGAAACAATTTTTTTAAAAGGCCATTCCAATGGCTTCAAAGCTAAAAAAGTAGTTAGTAAGAGAGAAAGGCTGATATATATTTTAAGCCAGTCATTTGGGAAAATAACTTGTAAATAACTGTTGATATTTAGGTAGAGATAAATCTTAAGTATTAAATTGTGAAGAAAATAAATTTGTAAAGTTCTTGTTCCAACAAAGGTAAAAAATGTTTTTTCCTTTGGCATTAATAATAATATAGAGAGTGAAATCATAACAATAATAAAGTATAAAAACGATCGATATAAGCCACCAAATATTTCTTGATTTGCAGCAGCATAGGAATGTCTTCCTGTTAGAAATGGCCTAAATTGATAAAGGAAATCAATTTGAGTATATACAACCAAAAATGCTAAAGCAATATTATAGCTGCTAAATACTTTAAAATCTTTTTATTGAGGAATTCTCCGAATGTCAACGAATATTTGATCCACCTGACCATGAATTTTTGATCCACCGTGATAACCAAAAAGTGATCCACTTGGTTACCGGTTAATCAATTTCATACTGGCTTCTTTTAAGCAATAAAAGCGATGAATTAATAAATTAACTTAACCATGTTCCATCCGATAGGACGGGTTATTCATGTTTAGTATATGGGATCGAAAGGTGAGCCGATCCACTAATGCTGCAACCAAGGTAGGATTTTCGAATAACTCTGTCCACCGAGAAAACTCCAAGTTAGTACTGATGATCACACTGCTTTTTTCCGCCCGGTCGGAGATGACCTTGAAGAGCAGTTCAGACTGATGGCGGTTAAAGCTCAGGTAAGACAATTCATCGATAATCAGCAGATCTGCTTTCTGAAGCTGGCGTTCCAGTTTTAGGAGTTCTCTTGTTTCTTTGGCCTCCACAAGGATGGTTGCCAGAGTTGCGGCAGTGGTAAATTTAACCCTAAATCCTGCTTGGCAGGCACGTAATCCCAAGGCAATGCTCAAATGTGTCTTCCCACTGCCGGGATTGCCAATCATTAAAACATTTTGTCGGTTGCGGATAAAATCGCAACTTGCTAATTGGTGCACATAGGCTTCTTCAACGTGCTGGAGCCTTTTAAAGTCGAATTCTTCCAGGTTTTTTTCATTGGGAAATCCAGCCTGTTTAATACGTCTTTTTTGTTGATTAAGGCTACGGGAATCCAGTTCCTGTTTCATCACTGCAATAAGGAAATCCTCATAGCTTAGCTGTTCCTGCTGGCGTAACACTTCTTGATACTGTGTAAAGCTAGGGATTCTAAGCTGTTTGGCATAAAGTGCAATTAGTTCATTTTTAGGGTTCATGGTGCCACAGCCAGATACTTACGATCATAGCTGGATAGGTCAATGGTACTAACAGGGATATCTTTAGCGGTATCCAGTTTTACAGGAATATGTGGTTCCAACTCATTTTGCACCAAGCCAATAGTGGGAGTGATGCTGACCGGTAATGCATTTTTAATAGCAAGAACTCTTTCGAGGCCATATTCCACACTGAATTTTAGTAATTTAACTGTGTCCTTAGCACCACCGGGAAACATTTTGCCCCAGTCCAAAAGCTCATTGGCTGCTGTTTGACGAACCGGTTTAGCATGAAACACAGAACGAGGTTTTTGTTCCAATAGTGGTATGTAGTGAGCTAATTCAAATATTGTTTCTCCACGGCTGTAAAAACGTTGATGTTTGGCTACCTCCTCTCCTTGATGGTAACAGGCCAGGTGATTGCCGTAGGCCTTGATGCTAACAGTTTTACCAACTAATGAAACAGGAGCAGAGTACTGATTTCCTTCAAAGCGAATTAAGCTATTGTCGGCTACCCGAACAGTTGTACTTTTACTGGTATCAAATACGAATTTAGGTAGTGGAGTTAAACTGTGTCTATCTGTTTCAAATTGTTGTCCCACGGTCTGGTCCCGGCCTTGGATTTGGTGCTTTCGGTATTGTAGGCAGGCGGAGATTAGAATTTCATTCAGTTCATCTATACTGTCTACCCGGGGAACCGGCACAAGTACATTGCGTCTAACCCAGCCTACCAGGTTTTCCACTAAGCCTTTTTCGTTCCCGCTATTGATGTTGGTAAAGTGCATTTCAAAGGCGTAGTGGGCTCCTAAGGCCTGGTAGGCATCCTGAGGTTTGGCATAAAGGCCAAAACCTTCTTTGACGGCTACCCGAGCATTATCAAAGATAATTTTCTTGGGAACACCATTACCATGGGTAAAAGCAGCTACGTGGCCTTCAAGAAAGGATTCTTGATTCTGTCGAAAGAAAGCTTTAACGAATATGTCGGCACTATGACACAACCGATAGCAGAAGAGTTGGACCTTGGTTTTTTCGCCTTTGAGATAGATAGTGGCTTCGCCCCAGTCAACTTGGGCCGCTTCGCCTGGGTCAAACTCCAGGGGCATAAAGGCTTCTTTAACGGGCTGTCTCATCTCCCGGACTACTCGTCTAATGGTGGATTCAGCTCCGGTAAAGTCTTTTTCATCTACCAAACGTTTATAGATCCGTCTGGCAGTATGACTTTGTTTTGGGATATTTTCGGCCTCATCTTCGGCAAAGCATTGGAGGATAAAATCACGAACTTCCTTTGTAACAATCGGTGTTTCCCGATGGTAGGGCTGTCGTTCCCAGGGTACATGTTCACCCCCGCAATACTTTCTTACAGTGTTACGGGAGATGCCAAGTTCTTTAGCAATTGCTCTTTGAGACATTTTTTGTTGAACATACATGTATCTAATTTTGCCATAAAGATCCACGTCAATGATCACGCCTTTCATCCTCCTGCCAATTGATGTCTTATCATCGATTGTACAGGAATTTACTCAAAGTGGATCAAATATTCGTTATCACAGATGCCGGATCGATTTTGTAGGTGGATCACTTTTTCGTAATCATTGACTGGCTTTTTGGATCACTTTTATGTTAGCACACACAGAATTCCAAGAATTTATTTATATCAATGTAATAACCTAGCAAAAAGAATGGAAAATATACAAGAATGCGAGAAGCAACTAAATAGTCGCCAACTCGTGAATCATATCCTATAAGAACCCCTATAATTATTGTTGCAGGAATTAAAATTTTTGGTTTAATGGGTTTAAAAAGATAAACTAGACACAACCACATTGCAGTAGCAAATAAATACCACGGAAAACCACCCTCTGAAAAAAGAGTGAAATTCGCATTAGTAGAAAATAAATATTTATCCAATGAAAAAGTAGATAATTTTAGTAGTATATATAAAATTATAAATGATAAAACCCTTTCTAGTAATTTTTGTTCAGAACTATTTACAACTGATTTTGAAAATAACCCTGAAATAAAAATAAATAAGGGCATATGAAAAATATAAATAAAAAAAACATTATTTTCATGTCAGTAGAGAATGAGGTATAATAGCCCACAAAATGCCCCATTACAACCAATAAAATAAGTAATGCTTTTGTATTATCAAATAAAACAATTCTTTCTCGAGTCACAAATCTATCTCCTAATATTATTTTCCAAGTACACATTCCTCTTCGAAAGCTTTAATCAATTATAATAAACTAACACCAAAGTTCTAATCTGGGTTGTTCTTTGAACGAATAGCCAGCTCACTATTCAATAATCCTAATTGGATAAGTTCTATCGCTTTATGTATTGTTTAATATATAATCAACAACAGTTTTAGAAGCCCCACCGTTTTCGAAGCTGCCAAGGTCTTCATGATGCTTAATAATCGCCTTAGTATAATCGTCCAGTGAAAAGTTCTCAATGCATCTCTTTAATCCACTTATTGTTTTAGACTTTGGAAAAGGCCATTTTGAAATATCTATATAAAAACCCCTAGAATCCTCATATAATTCTAAGTCAGGAACATAAAGAAAACATGGTCTTTTTAGTAAGGAAAAGTCCCACATACACGATGAATAATCAGTTAAAAGCACATCAGCGGCTGCTAATAGTTCCTGCATATCATCATAATCGGACGCATCGATTACCCCAGGTGGCATAAAAGTATTATCCAAGACATGATGTCTTCTAAATAGCACTGTCCAATGGCCGCCGAATTTTTTTGAGAGTGCCTCCTTGATAACCAAGAAGTCGTTCACTTCTATACCCTTGCCGTTGACACGAAAAGTAGGTGCCCATAGCAATACACGTTCTGATTCAGGAATGCTAAAATATTTGAAAACTTTTAACCTAAGAACATTCTTATTACCAGAAAGTAACACATCATTTCTAGGTAATCCACATTCCAATACCTTACCTTTATACTCAAAAGCACCACGTAACAGATACTTGGTAAAGGCTTTACATCCTGACAAGTAAAGCGTCATATTATTGGAACATAGCTTATTAATAACCTGCTGATATTTTGAATCATAGTCTCGTGATACTTTTTTGTATGCTCCTCCTCCGTGCCATGTATGGATAAGATGTTGCGTAGATCGATGTGAAATCCATGATGGCAGATCTGAGTTAGTAATAATGTATTCATATGTCATAAGTGCAATGTAGTAACGTAAAGAACCATACTGGATCAAATCAACTTCTTGTTTACGCAAAAAAGAATATTTGTCTGGGTTTCTAAAAACCCAAACACGATGGAATTGATTAAATTCAGCCATAACCTCACTAATCGCTTTAGGATTACACGAGTATTGCTTCCCAAGATAACTTATAAAAAGTACTTTATTTCTTTTTAACGGTATTAAGTAAGCTAACCTAGTCAGCATCCTCAGAATATATATACAAATAATCTTAAATATTAACTCCATCTTTCCTCCTACTAAAGCGCTATCGAAGCAAAAAACCCTTAATCATTGCTCTAATCATTGCCGAAAACTTAATAAGAGAAATATTGCCACTCTGCAAAAGAAACTTGTATAATAAAGCCTCCTTGCTTAACTTAATATCTGCTTTCAGGCTTTGTAGAGTTTCTTTTGCAGTAAGTATATCGTTTATATAATTTTTCTCTTGAGCACGAGAAAACTTCTTTGATAGAAGCATCTTTTCAAATGAAGTAAAACAGCTCTTGAAGTAAATCAAATAAATAGAAGATCGAGATAAAATGCCCAAATCATCGCAAAATTTTTGTGACTCAGAAAATATTAATCGATCTATTTCTGGCTTATTGAGTAAGAAGCGCTGGGTTAAAGAATTTGGATTCTCAATGTTGTAGTAATAAAGAATATCTGCACAACTAGCAATCTGATCACAATACCGGAAGTAATCAAGATTAAAAAGTAAATCTTCACCCAGACTCATAGATTCATTAAATCGGATATTGTAAGTCTCAATGATTGAACGGCGGAATATCTTATTCCAAAGATTAAAAAGAAAATAACCACGATATAAAATATTGAAATACTTTTCCCAACCATCTTTTGCAG
>JAAYMU010000190.1 GCA_012521215.1 Peptococcaceae bacterium
TACCGTTCCATCCAAGATACCTCGGATTGTAGCATTTGGGCTTTTCCACATCTGTTTCAGCTTATATTCTTCCATCCTTTGGGCGTTGGGAGTAATGGTTGCGCATTTGACGGCTACCCCATATTTTTTGGTAGCCTCAGCAGCTTCAATTGTTATTTGGTCTTCAGTCTCATCTCTTTTCTTAAGACCTAAATCATAGTATTCTGTTTTTAATTCAATATAAGGCTGAAGCAAAATCTCCTTGATAGACTTCCAGATTATCCTGGTCATCTCATCCCCGTCCATTTCCACCAACGGGACATTCATTTTAATTTTCTCCATACTTTCCTCCATTTTCAGCGTTATTTAAGCATGTCTTATTATACAATAAATGACTGAATTTAAGTAGTTTTGAGCATTTACTTATTTATCTCTCTAAAAAACGATACAAATCCGCCAAATAAATCCTTCTGATTGTTTTTTTCAGCGAAGGATCTGATGCTATTTGTTTTTCCTGGCCATAACGATAAAGCACAAAAGCGTCGGTAATTTTTTGCAGTTGGGGGCTTAGGTGAGGATATTTTTCAGCCAACCGACGGCAATAACTATAAGGGGTCTCCTGTATCTGCCGAGCAAGCCTTTTATAGGAACCCCAACGCAGTAACAGGGAGTAGGCCTTTGAGACCGACATCTTAAAAGGCAAAAAAGGCAGTAAAAAATCGGTGGTTTTTTTAAATAATTCCCGTAACCGACAATAAATCCTTTTCCAGGGTAGAAAAGGGTTAAGAGGAGGCCTGGTCCAGCCGGGACCCTTTCTTTTCTTGAACAGCCTAAATATTGCATAACGCAAAAGGTTAAAAAGAGTATGCATAATTATAAGCAGAACTATTATAGCCAAGGCCGCCAGCAAAATTTTAAGGCCGGTGTAGAGCCAGGGTAAATCAGAAGCGGCTGGTCCGTTAACTATTTCCCTCCCGGCTGAAGAATGATTTTCTTCCATAGGGCTTACTCCCCTGCGGCCATACATCAATTGAACAAAAAAAGCCAGAATCTGAGCGAAAAACCGGACAAGGGCCAAAAAAGCAGTCTTTAAGAAATTGAAGGCAGTTCCCGCCGGTTCAGAAATATGGGCCAGTACAGTGGCTGTTTGAGAAGCAAAGTAGAGCAAAACAGCAGCTAAACCACCTAAGAACCAAGCAGCAAAAGGACTTTTAGTTTCTTCGCTATTGTTATTGATATACAAAGGCAAGAGGTTCAAAAATAAAGCTGTTAAAGCCCAAATCATTCCCCCCGGCAGAGGAACGCCACTAATGCTAATGGTCAGGAAAACGGCCAGGGTTAGTAATAAATAAAGATCGAAATGGCCATAAACATTGGGAGGTCGACGTTTGTAAACCAGAAATAGAGAACGCATCGACAACCACAAAATCATACAATCTACGAGTATTACCTTCGCTACGGGAATAAACCCTTGGGGCAGCTTAAACAAGTAAGACAGCGGCAGACCTGCTTGGCCAAGCATTAAGCCGACTACCAAACCGATAATAAGAAGATTTATTAATATAATGGTGATCGGCCGCAAGCTCACAAAATTGAGAAAATAATTCCCCGTAGTCAGTAGCCCGGTCAAAATAAAGAAAAACAATGGGTCTAACGGTAAATGCTCTTTTATTAAACCCAGAAAACATATATAAAGCAGAACCAGAAAACAGGTTTCCGCAAAAACAAGGGCTAATTTTATGAATAGTTGCCTATAAGTCATCTCCGGCCTCCAGCAAAGGATAGAGTATAACTTGACCAAAACGAGAAGCAAGGGCAATAGGGTTAGGGTCCTTCTTGATAATAATTAAAGTTACCCCCCAAAGCATACTTAAAGCCTTATCTTGCAAAATATCTTCCAGTTTCCCTAAGGGGGCCAACTCGGCTCGAGCCAAGGCTTCCAGCACAAGCCTTCCCTGATCGAGATTCCTGTTAACGGGAAGGGAAATAGGCCCCGGCTGTCCCTTTTGGGACAAGTTGGCTGCCAGCCCAAAAGGAATTTTGTGGCTGTCGGCCCACACCGCTAGCGTAGCAGCTACTGACAAAGCCTTTTCAAACAAAACTTCGTCGCTATCAGGATAGATAAAACTTTGGGCATCTATAGCAATAAGTACCTGCAGGCTGGCCGAAGGTTCAATAATTTTGGCTAAAAGCCTGTCCTGATAAGCTGAAGCCTTCCAATGAATTAAACGGGTCGGCATATCGGGAGTGTAATCCCTTAAACCCGCAAACATGATAGGGTCAAACAAAAAGGGCCGTTTATCCTGCTGCAGACCGCTAAAATCAGCGGCTTTCATGCTAACCTCCTCCAGGGGCAATAGCCTGGGGTACACAATAATATGTTGATTATGCTCTATAGTTTTTTCCCTATTAAAGAGTCCCCATATATCCCGAGAGTATAGTTTTAAAGCAGGAATTTGGTAATAGCCGCGTTTTTGAGCCGTTAAACAGTAATTATACTCTTTAGATTGATAGGGACCGAGATACACCTTGCCCCTTATCCCTCCACTGAAAGTTTCATCCCGGTCAAGAAGCCGGAATTCCTGATCAAGAGGCAGCTGCCAGCTAAGATATACCGGCAGGCGTTTCTCATTTTGGCAAATTAGGGAGAAATTGATTTTATCATCGGGAAACAGGCGGCTTAAATTTACCTTTGTCTCCACTTTCATTTTTTTGAAACCCAGTTTAGACCATAAAGCAGCAGTTTCTATTATGAGAATAAGGAAAAAAAGAAAAAAGGCCGGTAAAAACAAGCTTTGTTGCAATAAATAAAGAAACAAAGTTATTAAACCCGCCCTAAATAGCAGGATTGTATATATGGAAGTGAAAATAGGTTCCATTTTACTCACCGGCATTCCCTATTGGTACGGGCACTTTAGCTAAAATCTCAGTCACAACCTGGGAGGCTTGTACCCCTCTAAGACGCTCTTCTTTTTTTAGCGATAAGCGATGGCTAAGAACGTAAGGAGCTAAATATTGAACGTCATCAGGAAGAACATATTCCCTTCCCTTTAGCAGGGCCAAGGCCCGAACTGCTCGCAAAAGACCCAAACTGGCTCGAGGACTGGCTCCGAAGGCTACCGCGGCATGAGTTCTGGTTGCTCGAACCAGCTCTACGATATAACTCTGCACCGACGGCTCAATAAAGACATTGCGGGCTGACTCCTGCCAGTTGAGCACATCCTGTTCAGTGGCCACCGCTTTTATGCTTAAAATCGGATTTTCTTTGCCATGTTTTTGCAGAATACTTTCTTCCTCTGCAGCACTCGGATAACCCATGGAGATTTTGAGTAGAAAACGGTCCAGTTGGGCTTCAGGCAAAGGAAATGTTCCGTCATGTTCAATAGGATTCTGGGTGGCTATCACAAAAAAGGGCTGAGGGAGTTTAACGGTCTCTCCATCCAAGGTAACTTGTCTTTCCTCCATAGCTTCCAGTAAACTGGATTGGGTACGGGGAACAGCCCGGTTGATTTCATCAGCCAGGAGGATATTAGTAACTACGGGGCCGGCTTTAAATATAAAATCATTATTCTTGCGGTCCAGGACATAAAAGCCGGTTACATCGGTAGGCGTTAAATCAGGTGTACACTGGAGTCGGTTAAAATTGGCATTTATAGAAGCGGCTAAAGTCTTAGCCAGTAAGGTCTTGCCTACTCCCGGAACATCTTCAATCAAGATATGGCCTTCCGCTATAAGGGCAACTAATAACAGCTCTAAGGCTTCCTGTTTACCCAGAATAACATCGGCCATATTCTCTTGCACACGCTTCAAAGATCTATCTATTTTCTCCACTCTCCTTTTGGCTGGCTTGAGTTTGCAGCTGGTAGCTTGTTTTAGTTTAACAGTTGTTCCAGTTCTTGTCGGTTAAACAAATACTTGTTGTTACAGAAGTGGCAAACTGCTTCCGCTTGGCCGTCTTCTTCAATTATCTTAGTAATTTCTTCCGGGCCTAAACTGACCAGAGCACCGGCAATCCGTTCTTTCGAACAAGGGCATTTAAAGCAAACCTCCATTTTATCTAAAATTTGTATATTATTGGGGCCCAGAAGCTTTTCCAGGATTTCTTCCGGCTTAAGCCCTTCCTGAATCATAGAGGAGACAGGAGGAATTGTTTTTAATTTTTCTTCAATAGCACTTATAGTTTGCTCTGTCGCCCCGGGAAGCATTTGAATCATAAAGCCACCGGCCGCTTGAATGGAGTTATCGGTATTGACCAGAACTCCTAAACCCACGGAAGAAGGTATCTGTTCCGAAGTAGCTAAGTAATAAGTAAAGTCTTCCGCGATCTCACCGGAGACAAGTGGAACCTGCCCGGTAAAATAATCGCGCATACCAATATCTTTGACTACCCTGAGGGTGCCGTTAGTTCCGACAGCACCACCCACATCCAGTTTGCCTAGCTTATTAAGAGCAAGATGGGTCTGAGGGTTGGTGACATAACCTCGGACTTCGCCCTGGGCATTGACATCAACCATAATAACCCCTAAAGGCCCCTGCCCGTCTATTTTTATCGTAATTTTTTCTTCATCTTTTAATGTAGCCCCCAGCATAAGCCCGGCCGTCATTGTTCTTCCCAGAGCGGCCGAGGCAGTAGGCCAGGTGCCATGCAAACGTTGTGCTTCGCCGACGGTATTTGTAGTTACTGCAACATAAGCCCGGACCTGCCCTTCATAGGCCAAAGCTTTGATCAAATAGTCCTTCAAGGTAATCTCTCCCCTTTTCAGAATGAACTTATTATAGTATAACCTCATATTTATGCCAAGCACATTCTGCTGCAGGAATTATAAATTCTTGTTAAATATAACTGCATATAACTACGGAGCTTGCTATTCTCAAATACTACGGATCGTGCCTATTCTCAAAGTGTGTTATAATAATCCCAACTAAAACCAAGGGAAAGGGTAATCCTTATGTTTGATGCTTATGAAATGGGCTATGTAAGAGTAGGGGCCGCGGTTCCCAAAATAGAAATCGGCAACCCCCAAGCAAATACTCTGGAAATCATTAACTTAATAGACCGGGCCGCAGCTGCCCGGACGAAAGTATTGGTTTTCCCTGAACTTTGTCTGACCGGATATAGCTGCGCCGATCTTTTTTACCAACGCTTGCTGCTGGATCAGGCCATAGCGGGTCTTAAGCTACTGTTGGATACTACCCAAAAACAAAAATATGAAATGCTGATTGTGGTAGGAATGCCGGTAGAGGCAGACAACCACCTATTTAACTGTGGCGTAATCCTGCATCAAGGGAAAATTTTAGGAGTCGTGCCTAAGGTATTTATCCCTAATAACAATGAATTAGAGGAAAAAAGATGGTTTAGTCCCGCCTCGAAACGGATCAGAGATAGCATTGTGCTGTGCTCACAACAAATACCCTTTGGCGAAAATCTTTTATTTAAGGACAGTTCCTCCTCTTTGTGCCTGGGACTGGAATTAAGTGAAGATCTCTGGATGCCCGTCCCCCCCAGCTCCCAACATGTTCTGCACGGCGCTAACTTGATTTTAAATCTCTCTGCCAGCAGTGAACTTGTCGGTAAGATGGAACAAAGGGCCTCTTTGGTCTGTCAGCAATCAGCTCGTTGTCTGGCCGCTTATGCTTATGCTTCAGCCGGCCCCAGCGAATCTACAACCGATATGGTATTCGGTGCTCATTTACTGATTGCCGAAAACGGGCAACTGTTAGCCGAGAATCGTTTTCAAGAACCGGAATTAATTTATGCCGATGTTGATATTCAAAAGCTAATGAATCAACGTCGTCAAGTCGGTAGCCTATCCGACCTTTGCCCCGCAGGGCCTGCTTACCGCACTGTCTATTTTGACTTAGAAAACAATTCTGCAACTAATTCCGCTCAGCAGTCTTTAAAATTACAACGGCCAATCCATCCTTACCCCTTTGTGCCCAGTAAAAAAGAAGACCGCGATGCTCGTTGCCGGGAGATATTTAACATTCAGTTAATCGGCTTAGCTCAAAGGTTGGAAAAAATAAGAACCCAAAAAGTTATTATAGGTGTTTCCGGTGGCTTAGATTCTACTTTAGCGCTACTGGTTTGTCGAGAGGCTTTCGTCCGGTTAAAATACCCTTCTACCCAGATTTCGGGGATTACTATGCCCGGTTTTGGAACAACTGTCCGCACCAAAGAAAATGCCCAGGCCTTAATGAAGGAACTAGGTGTCCAAAGCAGAGAAATATCCATCGTCGATGCTTGCACCCAGCATTTCAAAGATATCGGCCATGATCCGCAAATCCACGATGTTACTTATGAAAACGTTCAAGCCAGGGAACGCACCCAAATACTCATGGATTTAGCCAATAAGGAAAATGCACTTGTAGTGGGTACCGGCGACTTATCCGAACTGGCTTTGGGCTGGTGCACATATAACGGTGACCATATGAGCCATTATGCTGTAAACGCCGGAGTGCCTAAGACTCTGGTGAAACATTTGGTTTCCTGGTATGCCGATACCACGGAAAATGCCCGGGCGGCTGACATTCTAAGAGACATTCTGAACACCCCGATTAGCCCGGAATTATTGCCTCCTGATCGCACGGGCAAAATTGAACAAAAAACGGAGGAAGTCATCGGGTCCTACGCACTACATGATTTTTTCCTCTACAATATGTTGCGTTGGAGTTTTTCCCCTGCCAAAATATATTTTTTGGCTTGTCAAGCCTTTCAAGGCCATTTCAGTACCCAAGAAATACTCAAATGGCTAAAAGTATTTTATCGCAGATTTTTCAGTCAACAGTTCAAACGTTCTTGCCTGCCGGATGGCCCAAAAGTGGGGACTATCTGCCTCTCCCCCCGTGGAGGCTGGCGGATGCCCAGCGATGCTTGTGCCACAAGCTGGCTGGACGAACTTGAACAACTGGAAAATTTGCAGAATTAAATTAACCTTTGCCAGACATACTGCAATCGCCAGGTAGGCCACAACTAAAAAGAACTGCCTTTAGGCAAATTCCGAAAGGCAGTTCTTTATCTATATACAGTTCTTCATCTATATATTAAATTACAAGCTATAGACTTTGGTAAGTTAATGAAAACTAGTTTTTAAAAGCTTCTTCATACAATTTGGTTACATCCTCGGCGGATGCCGGTTTGGGGTTGGTTGTAATCGGGTTATCCTCCATGGCTCTTTCCACCATTGCGGGGATTTGATCTTTAGTGGCGCCAATATCGTCAAGGTACTTGGGAACTTCAAATTCATCGCATAACTGCTGAACCATTTCAATTGCTTTATCAGCAGCTTGTTCTACAGTTAAGCCTTTAATATCGGCCCCCATTGCTTCCGCTATGTCAGCAAGTTTTTGCGGGTTAGCAGACTTGTTAAACCTCATGGCCCGGGTTAACAATAAAGCATTGGCTAAACCGTGAGGAGTGTTAAAGAAAGCACTGAGCTGGTGCGCCATGGCATGGCATACTCCCAGACCGTTGAGGCTGAAAGCTAAACCGCCCATCATGGAGGCTATTAACATTTCTTCTCTGGCCTTAATATTGTTGCCGTCCTTAACAGCTGTCCGCAAAGAACGGGAAATCATTCTAATGCCATGAAGAGCGAAAGCATCTGCCGGCGGGAAACCTGTTTTAGCTATATAGGATTCAATACAATGGGTCAAGGCATCTAGACCGGTGTAGGCAGTAAGTTTAGGTGGCATGGTAACAGTAGCTTCAGCGTCAAGAATTGCTACGTCTGCAAGTAATAAAGGACTGAGAACGCCGAACTTAACTTGCTTTTCAGTATCGGTTATTACTCCCACATAGGTTACTTCTGATCCTGTTCCGGCTGTAGTAGGTATAGCGATCATAGGCAATAGCTTGGGTGTAATCTTAGGAACGCCGCCTTTAACAACATCGTATTCAGTAACATGACCGCCGTGAGTATAAACAACATTAGCGGCTTTGGCGGTGTCTATAGGGCTACCTCCCCCGATAGCCACAATAATATCGGGTTCCACTTGTTTCATATAGTCTACAGCATTGTGTACCATGTCCACTACAGGATTGGGCCCAATATCAGCAAATAAATTGGCCTTAAGACCTTGACTGTTTAAATCATTGATTACATTGGTAATCAGAGGAAAGTCTTTCATACCACTGTCAGTAAAGACAATCACTCTGTTCTTACCCATCCCTTTGATGATTTCACCAAGATCTTTAATGGCGCCCGGATAAGAAACTACTCTTTTGGGCCAGCAATCAAACATTTGAACCGGCATTATAACCCCACCTTTTATATAATTTATTTTCTGTCTTTAGACCAATCCCATAGGCATCTGTTAAACGTGCTCTATGAAAACAGGCTAAAGACTAAAGCACAAGATAATAATAAACTTTGTGCATTTTTTAACAATACAGAATAAATGTTTCGTTTCTTTTAATATTAATATAAACTAATCTAAATAGCAATAATATGATGAGAAAATAACATTTAATCACATCATGACAATTCATCACTTCATAACAGTTGTTATCTAAATATAAAGGCCTAAAAGTATAATTTTGAGAAATACAACCAGATGAGTATAGACGGGGGAAGATTATCGATGAAACGCAGAATTAATATCAGTAGAATAGCCATTTTTTTAGTCTATAATCTTATTTTAGGTTGTATTTTAGCCCCTTTTATAGTTTTTTGGGGTCCTTTCCAAGATTTAAAAGCCATGGCAGTCGGTACAATTGCTACTTCTCGCCATCCCCAAGTTGTTGAAGCTTTTCTATCCCCGGATGAAATCAAGGAAATTATGAATTGGAGTCAAAACCAAGGTATAAGCTCCGGCGGTCAAATATATACGGGCAGTCGTTTCACCGATGCGGAAGGTATAACAATAGAAGAGGTCGAAGGCAAAGGTTTTAGAGGTATTGTAATGCTAATTGAAGATCCAAAACGGGTTAAGCTGGCCGTGACCAAGGAAATCGGTATCGCCGGTCAACGAGTAAGCGACTTAGTGGCAGAAACAGGCGCCATCGCCGGCATTAATGCCGGGGGATTTTATGATCCCAACGGCAAAGGAAACGGTGCTTTTCCCGACGGTATTACCGTCCAAAACGGACGAATAGTTCATAACAACGTCGGCAATCAAAAAACGCATATTGTCGGCTTGAACAAAGAGGGGAAGCTCATTGCAGAAGATATGACGGCCGAGCAGGTTCTGGAAAAACAAATCATGGAAGCAGTAACCTTTTATCCGGTCCTCATTCGGGACGGTAAACCGCTCATCAAAGGAGACGGCGGATGGGGAATCGGCCCACGCACTGGAATCGGTCAAAAAGCCGATGGTACAATTATCATGGTCGTGATCGACGGCCGCCAGCCGACCTGGAGCATTGGAGCAAAATTAAGTGATTTAATGGACGTGTTTATGAAATACCATGCTATAATAGCTGTTAATCTCGACGGCGGTTCTTCTACGACTATGGTTTTTCGCGATAAAATTATCAATAAAGTTTGCGGCTTTTTTGGTGAGCGATATATACCCACGGCTTTTGTCGTGATGCCTAAAGAATAGACAAATGGCAAGAGGAGAGCATAGTGCAAAATCATACAAACTCTAAGCTTACAAAAAGAATTTTATTATTGCGGACTTTTGCCGTCTGGACCCTTGTTTCATTGATTCTGCAGTTTGGCCTGTATTTTTTTCTTAATAATGCTGCAGCCAGAATTATGTCAGTTCCCCAAATCCCCGCCGGTCAACCGCCTGTCTACTATTTGGAAGCCGATTTGCCGGATAGCAACCCGGAAAACATCCAAATTTCCTATACTAAAGACTACCTGGCCTATATGGCTGACGGGGTTTTTAAAGTATTTAATTTAAAGCAGAATAAGCCGGTATTTTCTAAAGGTCCTGTCTCCCCTGAAGAAAAGGGGCTGGGAGTCCTAAACTACCAATGGCTCCCCGACCGTAATACTCTTATTTATTTTTATGCCAAAAAGAATCCTAATCCCTATTCAATTGTACTTGTTCCCCGATCCGCACCCGCCCAGGAAGAATTGGAAAGGGTTACGGTTTATACCCCGCAACTAACTTACCTTTATACTCTCGAACTTCCCGACAGTAATGAAGATATCTCCCCCGTTGATCGTGAAAACATAACTATTTCTAACTTTCCCGCGGAAGGAAAAGTAAAGCAAATAGCTACTTCCACTTATACTAACTTAATTTACGTACTGATTGAGACTAATTCCGCCCCAACCTTGATGGAAATTGATGTTATGTACAATGTTCGTTTTTTACAGCAAGCCGGGGAAACTATTCTTGATTTTGCTGCTTCCGACCAACTGGGAACACTTTTTGTTCAAAATCAAAGAGCCGGAAATAAACATATCTTGGCCGTTGAAGGCGAGCAACGCACACCTATAGCTGTAAACAATAATTATATAATCTTAGGCAGCTGTTCCAACAATCTATATATTGGGGAAGTAATTCATAATCGTTTAACACAAATCTTTGTCTGTAATGACAGCCCCAAGCTTGATAAGGATGACAAATATAAACTTTCTTCCTTTTGGCAAGGTGAAATCCCTTTTACAGAAGGGCAAGTGGGCATAGATTCTCAGGGAAAAATAGTGATCTACGAAGCAAACCGGGCTTATATAATTACGGAAGGCGGTTTAAAAACCAAAACTATTGAAGGAGATAATAACTTTTTATCTCCCGACGGAGCGGCGCTTATCAAGCTGACAAAGCGCCCAAACGGAGCCGGGGTACAAATAATACCACTTAGTTAGTTTGTCCTTGCTTATAAAAAAGGCATCCTAGAAGGATGTATCTTGGCAATTATTAATCAAGAAACCGTATACGGCTATGAATTATCTTTAAAACTTCAAAATTATGGCCTTAAGGTAAGTGAGGGATCTATTTATCCTGTTTTATTACGACTACAAAAAGAAGGCCTTATTAAAGGGGAATTTAAAAACTCTCCCAACGGACCGGACCGTAAATATTATTTTATTACCAAGCAAGGAATTAACGCTTTAGAAGAATTTCGAAATAACTGGGAAAAAATCAAAGTGCCGGTTGACCTATTACTTTATAAGGAGCAAATTCCATGAATTCTAAAGAACTTATAGAGATTAACAATAAAAAAAGAAAAAAATTAACAGCTGAAAATCTAGCCTATTATGAAAATATGTTAGTTTATATCCGCTTATCCCATGATAAAGCCGAACAAGAAACAGAGGAAATCCTGTCCGAGTTGCTGGATCATTTGTTGGACGCCCAAGCAGAAGGCAAAACAGCCGCTGAAATTTTTGGAGATAAACCTAGGCAATACGCCGACGAAATTATCGGCGAACTTCCCGGCATAGTTACTAAAAAACGGATATTAATGTTTATAATGGGCATTTTATACTTTATGGCTGTTTTCTCTTTCCTGCACGGCCTTTTAAATGCTATTTTCTATTACGCTTTCGGCCTGGGAAGCGTGTATCGGGAAATATATATGGGCTCTGCTGCATTAAAATTCTTTATCTCTTTACCTTTACTTTTAGGCCTCTATTACCTTGTCATTCAATATCTGCGCTGGAGTTGTTTTCAGCAAATAAATAAAATTGCAGAGTTTTTGATTTTTTGGGTTTTCGGCATTTTATCTGTCGGTTTATTCTTAGCTGTTCTCTACTTTGTTCCTGATTTTGGTTTAAAGTTTGAGCTTCCGTTTTATTTCTTTTTGTTAATGGGATGTATTCTCTTTCTTACGGCTCAAAAAGTAAAAAATATGGTTTAAGGCTTTTCTACTATAATTCTTTAAAATGTCATAATGCCCAAGAGGATATTGAATATTTTAATAAAAGTCATAAAATATGAATATTTCTCCGTTTTAAGAAGATTATATTATTGAACCACTTTTTCTTGAATAAAGGAGGAAATAAACTTGAGCATTATTGGCTGGATTATATTAGGAGGTCTTGCCGGATGGGTGGCAAGCATGATAACTGGTAATGATGCCAGAATGGGTGTCGGTATGAATATTGTTGTAGGTATAATCGGCGCTTTCCTTGGTGGATGGTTGGTAAGCCTCTTTGGTGGTACAGGTATCAGTGGTTTTAATATTTGGAGTTTTGTAGTGGCCTTGGCAGGTTCCATAATCCTACTTCTCATTGTTAATGCCTTTGCCGGCAGGAAAAGGTATGGCCCAAATACCTGAAACACAACCCAAATAGTTAATAATCTAGAATTCAGGAAATACTTCTAAATTAATTGCTTAAAGTGTTTTAAATTTAAGAGGAGTATAGCTAATTTTCTAGTATTAGCCATACTCCCTCTTCATTTCCGGAGATAAAAATTTCTCAGGAAGCAAAAATTTCAGCGGCTCGTTTTTTAACCTCGGTATAGTCTTCATCAATCCCGAGAAGAAGGTTCATAACATGCCTTACTTTAAGACCTGATTCAAGACGAGCGAAATTCAGTACACAACTCATACAATAACTTGCTAGAATTTGCGCCCCAGTGTTTTCGGCCTCCGTCAATCTGTCCCTTACCAGCTTATCCGCCAAATCCGGCCGAAAATGAGAAATCTGGCCGCCGCTACCACAGCAGGGAGAATCCTGAAGAATATTAGACATTTCCACAATTCTATAGCCCATATGCTGAAGAACCTTGCGAGTCTGACGAACAAATATCCCTTCCATTCTATCAGGACAGGAATCGTGAATTGTGCAAAGGGGCAAATCGGTCCGCGAACTCCAAGGAAAATCTAAAGTTTCATATACAGTAAATATCTTTACACCCAAAGGCTGAAAGGTAGCTTTAAGCTTATAATAACAATTGGGGCAAGCGGCAATTAGGCTTTTGATTCCCTTAGCGGTAATTTTTTCAACCAAGTAATTTGTAAATTTGCCGGCCCTAGCCCTTAAACCCATTTGATATAAGGGCAGTCCACAACAATCGGTTAATATCCCGCCACAACCCTGTTTATGGCGTAGACGGTTATAAATCTCTTTAGTTAAGGCCGGGGAATAAGTCATTAAGGTACAACCTGGGAAAAAGTAGGTAGTTGAACTTTTATCGCTTTCCAAATTGCTGTAATCAATGCCATAATACTGACGATAATAATTCATAACATTATCTTCACAATCCGGCATAAAATAATTAAATTCTTCCGCTTCGAGCTCCTGGTTTTGCATAGTTTCTACTCTTCTTTCCTGGAACATGCCCATGGGATTTAAACCGAGCGGACATAGGGCTTGGCATTTGGCGCATAGCGAACAGGAGTAAGCTTCTTCCTTGGTAAGACCTCTGGCGGCCATTTCAGCAGGAGAGGTGTTTTCTGCTAAAAATGCACACCCGTCGGAACATAAACCACATTGGCTGCATTCGGCTTTAATCCTGGCCGTTTCAGTTTGAACTTTATTGACTGTATTGTCGCAGGCCATCCTCTAATTCCTCCATATAATTAACTACAAATCCTCAAGATTTAATTACATTTAATTAACTACAAATCCTCAAGATTTAATTACATTTTTAATTACTTTAATTTAAGATCCGCCACATTTATCATGATCCTGTCTTCATGATAAATAGCTCCTGTTGACTTCGGTAGGAATCTAGATTGTAATTTGGCTGCCAGTCGCCAGATGTTGAATTTGGTTGCCCATAACTCTTCTCAAAATATTATAAGACTCAATTCCGGTACAATGGCAGGTATAATACTGAGCTTTAGTTTCCCGTAAGCGCAGGCCTATTCTATTCACTAACAGAGGATCCTCAGCTAAACGAGTGGAAATGCTGTACAGGTGAAAACCGCCAATAACATGGGTTAGTGAGGTTTGTCCTCCATTGGTATACCTGGCCAGATTCATGTTCACATGGTCTACGATATTAACAATGCCCTTATGGGCACAACCGGCCACCAGCAATAGCTTGTCATCTTCTTTGATTATTAGGTTTTGTTCATGGGCAAAATCATCGGCAATAAAATCTGTACCTACTTCTTTAAAAAGTTGCTTATTAGCTGATAGGCCTTGTCCGTTATTAGTGACGTTGGAGAATAGGCAAAGTTGTTGATCAATATTTATCCGGTCTCCTACAAATATAAAGCGGCTGTTAGGAAGGATTGTTTCCTCAAGCCCAATATCTTTTTTTTGGCCATTTTCAAAGGCATAATGCTTGGCGAAGGCCTGTCGGTGGACATAAATCTTAGCCTTAGAATTAATATTTAAAAAAGCTTTAAGTCCGCCTCCGTGGTCATAATGACCATGGGAAATTATCGCTAAATCCACCTCTGCAAGATCAACATTCATTTTCTTGGCATTTTCTACAAACAAAGGGCTGGCCCCCATATCAAACAAGATCTTATGTTTACGGGTTTCGATATAAAGGCTCAAACCATGTTCAGCCTGAAATTCTCCGGATACGGTCGTGTTTTCAATTAGGGTTTTGACAATCATAGTTATTTCCCTCCGGATTTATTCCCCACCTATGCCGGCGACAGCCTCCGCAACGGCAGGTTTTTTCCAAGCCATTACAAAGTTTGTAACTACCGCCCTCAATTCTTATGAGTCTTCCGTGGACCAGAAACTCGGCCAGTTTTCGGCGAGCATCAGTGTAGATACGCTGAACCGTCGTACGGGCTATGTTCATTTGCTCCGCACATTCTTCCTGGGTAAAACCTTGCAAGTCAATAAGGCGTATAGTTTCATATTCATCAACCGACATAATAACAATCTCACTGTGGCCGGCGGAAGAGTGAAGAGGCCCGAAAACATTATTTTTAGGCAAACAGCACACTCTTCTTCTTTTTCTTGGCCTGGACATAAAATATCTACCTCTTTTTAAAAGCGTTTATTATCAGTAATTTGATTATACTCTGTTTATGACATATGTCAATAATGGTGGTTTTCCATTTCCTAAGAAATTCCCTAATCATCACTAAGGCAGCCAGGGAAAGGAAGACTGGCCTTTAAAGAGGTCATCCCAGAAATCCTCAAATCGGTCGAATCTTCCCCTGTCTTTTCTCTTATCTTTTCTATCTTTTTTGTCCCGCTTGTCTTTATCCTTATTCTTTTTGTCGTCATCATCTTCCTCCCAAATTGAGGGATCGGCGAAATATTTATATCCGAAAGGAACTTCGAATGTAGCGACCGGAGTATTGGCCAAAGCTCTCGATAGGATTTCTCTGAATACCACGGCAGGTCCTGATCCTCCGGAGATAGTAAGATAATGTTCCCTATCCGTCTTATCGTATCCCATCCAAACCGCAGCAGTTAACTCAGGAGTATAGCCGACAAACCAAACATCCTTCACTCCTTTGTTAATGCCGGCAAATTCCTCCAGAGGAGGAAGCTCAACCGAACCTGTTTTTCCTGCCGTAGGGCGTCCAACATAAGCATTTTTACCGGTTCCCTTCTCCACGGCATTCTTTAACAATAAAGTCATAGTATAGGCGGTATGAGGATCGGTGACTGTCACTGTTTGAGGTTCCGCCAGGGCAACTGTTTTGCCATCTGCAGTAGTAATCTTCGTTATAGCATGGGCTTCATGCATTAGGCCAAGATTGGCAAAACTGCTATAAGCCTGAGCCATTTGTAACGGAGATACCCCTTCCGTAAGGGCACCAAGAGCCAAGCTTAAATTATAATCATCTTTCGTCAGCGGAATCCCTGTTTTCTGAACAAAATTCACCCCAGAATCTATGCCGATTTCATTTAACAGCCAGACTGCAGGAATGTTCCAGGAGTTCTGAATGGCTTCCTGTAAAGTTACATAACCCCTAGTTTGGTAATCCCAATTTCTTGGCTGATAACCATCTATGTTAAGTTCTCCGTCATAAAGTATTGAATAAGGATTATATCCTTGTTCCAAAGCAGGTCCATAGACAGATAAGGGTTTAAGAACCGAACCGGGTTGACGTTTCAATTGAGTAGCGTGGTTGAATTGGCGAAACATACTCTTTCCCCGATAGCCCACAAGCCCTCGAATCCCACCGGTATGCTGATCAATAATTACAATGCCGCTTTGCACTAGCTGGTCACTTACACTGGGCGGGAAAAAACTATCGTCCCGATATACCTCTTCTGCCGCCTGCTGGACATTTTGATCCATTTGGGTATAGATTTGTAGCCCACTACTTAAGATTTGATCTTGCGTATAACCATAGCGAGCGATGGCTTCTTCAATAACATAATCCACATAAGGAGCATACTTACCGGATAGTTCCTCCTCCGGCCCTTTTCCTAGGGTAAGAGGCTGGGCCTTGGCATTTAGGTATTCCTCTTCGGTGATGTATTCCTGTTCTCTCATCAAAGAGAGTACTGTATCTCGCCGTGCTAAAGCTTTTTCCTTACTATTCAGCGGTGAGTATATGCTGGGAGCTTTCAGAAGGCCGGCTAGGATTGCCGATTCATCCAAGCTGAGATCTTGAACATTTTTTCCGAAATAAAACCTGGCAGCATTCTGGATTCCCCAACGTCCTTCCCCAAAATATACATGGTTCAAGTAAGCTTCAAGTATTTTATCTTTACTTAAAGTTAATTCGATCTTCAAGGCATAACCGGCTTCTTTTAGTTTGCGTTCCAAGGTTTTATCGGCATACAAAAATATATTTTTAGCCAGTTGTTGGGTTATGGTACTTCCTCCTTCCGAAAAATCACCGGATTTCAAATCTCGAATTAAAGCACGTAGGATAGACCAAATATCAACACCTCGATGTTCATAAAAACGGCGATCCTCTACGGCAATTATTGCCTGGCGAGTATGAAGCGGTACTTCATTGATTGATATTGGTTCTATTTTGGAAGAGGAAAGCTGGGATACTTTATTTCCGTCTTTATCATAAATAAAGGTTGGTTGGACAAGAGGATTTTCCAGTTCACTTACGTCCAAGGAAGCAATCCATAAACCCGCTACTAAAACTAAAATCAAAAGAGCGATCAAGATAAATAAGGCCAAACCAGCCCAGAATTTTGGTCTTTTACAAAAACTACCTAAAGATAATATTTTGGTTTTGAATTGTTCAAACATAGCTACCTCCATCAACACCCTGCAAATTAAAAAAGCCGTCTAGCTTAGACGGATAGCCCTAGAACATAAATATGCCAATGCCCCAAAATAAAGTAGGGTCTAATGATTATTTACTCTATTATTCGTTCTGATTATTGAAATTCCCTGCTTTGTCTTCTTGGTAATTATAACCAAAAACCTATATCTTGGACTATTATTTAGCCTGTACTACTATTTAATATTTTAAAAATTTGGAAATAATAGTATAATTCCTTAAACACCCTACTGGAAAATAACCTATTGGAAAAACAACCGACTAGGAAAATAACCTAAAAGTAATAATTTCAAGAAGGGATTGGAAGATATGTCTAATCAAAAGCACCTCTGTCACCATTGCAGTAAAGAACTAGCTAGCAACCAGGATAATAATAACCATAGTTCAGACCATAAGTGTAATGGCCATCACGGCCATAGAATTAGCCCGGAAGAATATCTGGATAAAATTGAACAAGCTGTCAAAAAAATTCCCCAAAAAAGAACCCGGGAAAGAATAGACAGATTGATTCTATTAGCTTCCGGGACAGCTGCCGAAGCCGCTGAGCATAAAGATTTTACAATGCTTAAAATCGTCGAAGTTTATTTAACTCTACGATTGGCTGAAGAGTTGTGTTATTCAATAAACCCCGGAGAAGCGGAATTACTGTTTAAAAATATTGCCAAGTTGTCCGGATCCGTTCTTACCGCCAAGTTTGGGTTAGAAGGATTGACCAAGCTTGAATTCGTCAATATTCAAGGACCGGGGTCCGCTTCTTTAATTTTTGTTACTTGTTATGGAATTGGCAAGGTACTCGTCGATTATTTTACCTTGCGATCCCGAGGTTTAGAGCTCGAGGAACCTGCAGCAAAAGAAAAATTTAAGACGGCAAAAGCTGAAGCTTACCGTCTTATCTAACACCTTAGTTTTGGGAATATCCTTCCCAACTAACAATCTCGTCTATGTTTTTTCGACTCTTTTTCGGTGGGGTTTCCTCTAGCGGGTAACCCATGGAGAGCAAGGCTATTGGCTCCAGATGTTCCGGCAAACCTAAAATCTTATGGCATTTTGCTGCCTCAAAGGCACATACCCAACAGGTGCCAATGCCGAGATCCGCCGCGGCGAGTGTGATATGGTCAATAGCGATGGCCAAGTCGATATCGCAATGGTCTTTGCCGTCCTTTCTCTTCCAAGACTGGGAATGATCACCGCACGCCACAATAATAACCGGTGCCTGGGCGAGCCATTTTCCCGGATAGACCTCCGCAATTTGTTCTATCATCTTCTTTTCCGTTAGCACGATAAAATGCCAGGGTTGATAATTAACAGCAGAAGGTGCAATTCTTGCCGCCTCTAATATTTGAAGGATTTTTTCTTTTTCGATAGCCATATCTTTATACTTTCTAACAGAATATCTTTTTTTTGCTAATTCATTAAATGCCATTTCCATCCCACCTTTATAAATATTTACCATTATTATGATACTATAAACACATTTTTACATCAAAAACCTTATGGTACGTTTTGGCTATATCTAGTACTACGTTTAACGATATCTAAAAAAATACGAGATGGTGCAGACACCTTCTCGCGAAAATTCTTTATTCCGGAAAATAAGGGCATTTTTCATGGATGCAATCCTTATTTCGGTTATATTGATTACAATTATAATCAATGTCGGACATATTTGCAAAATACTCGGTATTACCCATAAAGGTTTTAATCGAGGTAATAACTTCTCTCTTACAGCACCTAGGCCCGCCATGCTTGCTTATAGCCAACAGGGCGAGTCCGGTAATTGTGTTGGCTAAAGCCCGCTTCTCAACCCCCATTGGCGTTACTCCTTCCAATACCGAAAGAGCAATTCCGGTTCCGACACAGGCTCCGCATGTGCCAAAATAACCACAGCCACCGCCTTTGATATAACTACCCCGAGCAATGCTTTCTTTAATTTTATTGCTGTCCTTTTGGCCTGTTAAATTCTGATAAGCAGCTACCAGCACAGCAGGCACAATACTATGATATTCCGGACCATGCATATTCAAACCAGGGAGTTCAAAAACCTGGGAGATAAGCCGGAGGGGATTTTTTTCTGTACTGGCCATTAGGAAACTCTCTAATTTTTGAAATATATCGGCACTATGGCATAGGTCGCAAATATAATGACCGGCACTGCAGCTTACATTGGCGGTAAATTGCTTACCGCAAACCAAGCAGGTATATTCCGAGCGGTCAGTACGGTAAACAAGTTCTTGGCCACAAATCAGACATCCTTCTGTTTGGGGAGCATTTCCGGCCGTTGGGGTCTCGCCGATAATTTGCTTGATTTTATTTTTTACATACTGCTTAGTACTGCTTAAATCAGTTGAACCGGTTTGCCCCTGCTGCCGGTAAAGGGTTTGTCCTTCTGTACTGCTTAGATTGTAGGCACAAAAAGGAATTATCTTACCTGCGGGGTTTAAGACATGCAAGCTGCACTCTTTAAGCCTCTCCAGATCTATGTTCCAGCAATCCTGAAAAGCCATTCCGGTAAGCGAAAAACCATGGGACTTAAGGCGATTTAAAAAATAATCCAGATCATCGGATCGTTTGTTTTCTTCACAACACTCCCTGTCGCTGTCTGTTCTTACCCAGCGACGAGCAACAAAGTTTCTACTCTTTTCCACGGCCGCGGAAAAAGATGGGGTTGAATCCGGTTTACAACAGCAGCTTGTGGGATCACTTTTAGGGGTTAGGGCTTGAATACTGCCGTCCGACAGCAAAAGAAAATCGCCGTGAAAACCGCAACGGGCATGATCACAGCCCGAAGGGGCAAAATCTTCTATTTTAAAAATCCCGTCAGTCTGTTCGACAATGCCCCTTATTATTTCCGGCAGGGTAATTCTCTGCTCATCCAAAGGGGCTGCCGGATACCTACCAAAATAACTTACCGGCTGAAAATGTATGCCTCTGACTTCGGGAATCCTGGACAGACCGTAATTTACAATCTCGCCAATATTATCGTCGTTAACTCCCGGTACAATTGTCGGCACCAAAACAACGCCCAGCAGGTTATCACCGCAGTTGCGGATAGCCTTTTCTTTAACGGTCAGTAGATTGCGGCCCCTGAGCCGCCGGTAGATCTCGTCCTTAGTACCGTCAAACTGCATAAAAACCGAGGATAGACCGGCATCTTTAAGTTCGCGCCCATATTGCGGATCCTCCCCGAGTCTAACTCCGTTGGTATTTAATTGAATATAAGAAAAACCCATTTGTCTTGCCAGGCTGATAATTTCCGGCAAATCATTACGGACTGTGGGTTCTCCGCCGGATAAATGAATAAAGGGTTTTCCGAGATGGGCAAGTAGTTCCAGCCACTCTTTTATTTGATCCAATGAGGGATCATTATCCTTTTCACCGCTGCTGGCAAAGCAATAGTGACAATTAAGATTACAGCGTCCGGTTATTTCCAAAAGCACACAACAGGTTTGCTGTCTGTGGTCTGCACACAGACCGCAATCATAGGGACAGCCCTTTTCCACCTCTGTCAAGCAAATTTCGGGGTGAGAAAATATTTTTTCTTTCTTCCAGGAGCTATAAGCAAGTTGGTCGCTGCCGCGCCAGATAATAGTGGAAAATTTCCCATGCTCAGGACATGTTTTATCCATGTAAACATTACCATCTATAAGCACATGTTCAGCCGGTATTCTTTTTAGGCATTTTGGGCATACACTTTCAGTTATCCGCAGTACATTTGCTGTTTGGTTATTCATAATAAGTCCTCCAAATCCTCCTAAGAGAATAGAAATTATAAACTATTACCGATGCGTTTAGTCGTCCCCGGACGGTAAAGTATGCCCCATATTGACTGGAACCAAACGTAAAGCATGCGTAGGACAAGTAGCGACACAGGGGGGAACATAACAATTTTTATCCGGTTCTTGTTGATGGCCAGCCAAATCAATATGGCAAAGGTCACATTTTTGCATTTTCTGGTCCGATCCAAATTGCGGAATTTCATAAGGACAGGCCTCCAGGCATAGCCGACAACCGATACAATTCTCTTGCTTAACTACCACTGCTCCGGTTAGCTTTTCCTTTGTAATTGCTTCCGCCGGACAGGCTAGCATACACTCCGGCTTTTCGCAGTGCTTGCAGGCTGTGGAGCTGAAAACGCTTTTGACGTCAGGATAAATTCCCTGCCAGCTAGTATCTACTTTTCTCCATTTAAGGCCCAATTCTACCTTCCGCCAGTTTTTACAGGCTACCTCACATCCATGGCAACCAATGCAAGCTTCAGGTTCAAATAAAATACATAGTCCGGGCATTCACATCCCACTCTCTAAAAGTATAAATTTATTTTCTCTACTTTTGATTATTATTGAATTCCGCTCCAAATATATTTCATGAGTATATTTGATGCTTCTAAAGTTTTTTTACTTCCACCAGAGTTTGACTGCTCATGGCCGTAATTAGAGGATCATACGCCTTCTGGGGATCTACGCTGTACATAATGTTCACATTGGCTCCGCCTTGTAGTAAAGGCAAATCCGGCAGACCCAATTCCCGGCACCCTTGCCACCAACCATGGAGAATCATAACTGTATCCGGCCTAATCCCCGGATAGAGTTCCGCTTTTACTTTCATATAGCCATGGGGGGACTTAACCATAACCCAGTCCCCGTCTTTGATTTCTCTGGCTGCCGCCGTTTGAGGATGAATATGAATAACCGGGTAAGGCTGAAGCTCCCTGAGGTAAGGTACATTGCGCTGCCAGGAAGCTGTAAAATTTTTGGAAGTGTGATAATCAGATAAGATAAGAGGATACTCTTTAGCCAAATGGGGAGTACCGGTTAAGCTCTCAGGCGGTTCGCGCCATTCGGGCAACGGGTTAAATCCTGCTTTTTTAAAGGAGGTATTATATATTTCTACCTTGCCGTGAGCTAAATACGGTGCTTGATTAAGCCTTGGGCTTTTTCTATTAAAGACTTGGCTGTAATTCTCGTAGGTTCTGGGCAATGGTTTCTCATAATTCAAACCAAAAGGATATGTTTTTAGCTCCCCATAGGTTAAATTTAAGGGTTGAAGCTGATCATCTAGACATTGCTCTAGACTTCCGTTCCAAAAATCAGCACCGTACCCCATTTTTACAGCCAGCTCCAGGAAAAACTCATAAATGGACTTATAATCACCCAGAGGTTCAATGACTTTGTGACGCGCCCTAATCAAACCGCCAAAGGCTTCAAAGGGGTGATCCGATTCATAAGGGGTGGTAACGGGAATAACAATATCGGCATAGTTCATATCAGCAGTTCTGGTAACGTCAATTACAACATAAAAGTCGAGCTTCTTTAAGGCTTCAATAACATATTGCGATCCTCGGGTACTTACTGCCGGCTGAGTTCCCGGAGCAATTATGGTTTTCGGGGCATAGGGGGATTCGGTAAGCACACTCTCCAAAACCCGGTAATAAGCGGAGGTATAGCCCTCAATAAAAGGTTGAAACTCCAGCGGAAACTCAGGTCCAAGCAGTTTCTTACCCAATTCCGGAGTCAAACGTTCCCGCAGGGTAATGTCTTTAGGCTGCGGCCGGTCAGGGGCAGGAATATTAAAAACATTTCCGCCCGGACGGTCCAGATGCCCGGTTATAGCGATTAGAATAGCAATGGCCCGGATAGCGTCATTGGCCGACGGGGCATGTTCCACCCCATTCCCTAAATCAATGCAAGCCCGTCTGGTTGTAGCGTAGAGACGGGCTATTTGGTAGATCTGTTCAGCAGGAACACCGGTTATTTCTTGGGCCCATTGCGGAGAATACTTTTGGATATGTTCTTGCAATTGCTCATACCCATAACACCATTTGGCGACAAATTCATGATCTATTAAATCCTCCGTGACTACAACATAAAGCATAGCCAAGGCCATAGCGGCATCCGTCCCGGGTCTTATGGGAACCCAGATATCAGCTTTGGCTACATCCGGTTCAAGCGAAGGTTTAATGGCTATAATTTTTGCTCCTCTGCTTTTAGCCTGGAGTAAAGCTTTAGGGGCGCTCATAGCCGGTCCGGAAAAAACAGGCTGCCTTCCCCAGTAAATAATAAGATCGCTTTGGTCTATCTGGGCTTCGGGCTTATCGCCCAAAGTGTACATAAAGGCAAAAGCTCTCTGCAAGGCACAAATCCCGCTGTGCCCATAGTTGGGACTACCATGTACGGTAAGAAAGCGTTTTAAATATGCATTATAGGTTCTCATGGCCGGGGCCAAAATAGCTAAGGACTCGGGACCGTATTGTTCTTTTTGACGCTTCAAGGTTTCAGCAACGATATGGACAGCTTCCTCCCAAGATATCCTCTTAAATTTCCCCTCACCCTTGGCCCCGATTCTCTGGAGGGGATACTTCAATCTTTCGGGAGAATAAACCCACTGCGGGGCGGCCTGGCCTTTAGCACAAAGCGCTCCTTGATTCACCGGACATTCTCGCATACCGGCAACTCTGGATAACCTTCCTTCTTGGACAAAAGCGTAAATACCGCACCCTCGGGGCGTAGGCCCACACATGGCACAGAGGGAGGGTATAACCTGTTCGCCTTTTTGGGAAGCTAAAGCCAATGCTTGGTCCCAGCTTAAACCAAGGCCCCCGTTATTAAGCAAATCACCATTATTCATTATCTAGTCGCCTCAAAAAAACAAAATAACAGCTCATTTTATTATAATTATCTCAATACGATAACTGCTCCCATAAGAATAATTATCCAACAATGACACTAACTAAATGACACTAACTA
>JAAYMU010000191.1 GCA_012521215.1 Peptococcaceae bacterium
TATGAAACCGACAGGACCAAATTTATTGGGCGGGGAAGGTCCTTAGCCAATCCTCAAGCTCTGGATTTTAATCAACCCTTGACTAAGACTACGGGTGCGGTGCTTGATCCGATTATGTCTCTTAGGGGAACGGTGAGAATAGAGCCGGGCAAAACAGTAAATGTCTACTATCTTACCGGTGTTGGGGAGAATAAAGAGCAAGTTTTAATGTTGGCCCAAAAGTATAGGAATAGCTATATACTTCAGCAGACTAAAGAGTTGTCCTGGTCGCAAGACTTAATGGAAGCCTCCAATCTTAATCTCACCTTTGCGGAAGCGTGTTTGATCAATTCTTTAGGAAGTCATATTCTATTTCCCGGACCGGCTCGTAGTAAAAGCCATATCCGCTACAATCGGCTGGGACAGTCCGGTCTCTGGGCTTACGGAATCTCAGGTGATTACCCGATTGTGCTTCTCAAAATTCAAGAAAACAGCCAGCATCGCTTAGTTCAGGATATGTTAAAGGTTCATGAATATTGGAAGCTTAAGGGTCTCGCTGTGGATTTGGTTATTTTAAACGAGGATAAATCCGGCTACTTCCAGTTTATTCAGGAAATGATCCAAGAAAAGGTTGGTTTCAGCCATGCTCGCAAACTGGTAAACAAACCGGGAGGAGTATATGTCCTAAAAAAAGATCAACTGAGCGATGAGGTTATTATTCTGCTCCATACTGTGGCCCGGATCATATTTACCGGGGAAAGAGGTTCCTTGAGCAATCAAATTGCAAAATTGGTGAGAAGTAGTGAACAAATCTCTTTGAGGCCGGAACGGAAGCGGGAGCAGCTAAGGCGGGGAAATGAAAAACAAGATAATAAATCCAGCTATGTTGAGCTTAAAGAAGAACTCAAAAACAAGCTGTCTTACTTTAACGGCTATGGCGGTTTTAGCAAGGACGGGAAAGAATATGTAATGATCATTGATCATGAGAATCCCACCCCTTTGCCTTGGAGTAATATTGTTTCCAATCCCAACTTTGGTACCCTTGTTACCGAAGCGGGCTCGGGCTACACTTGGGCGCAAAACAGCAGGGAATATAAGCTTACTCCCTGGTCTAATGATCCGTTGCTGGATTGGAGCGGAGAAGCTCTATATTTAAAGGATAATAAAACGGGGGAGGTATGGTCACCCACTCCCCAGCCGGCCAACGATTATCTTCCATATATTATACGGCATGGACAGGGATACTCTGTATTCGAACACTCCAGTCAGGGCTTAGAGCAAGAAACTACAATATATGTCCCTTTAAATCATAACCTCAAACTTGTTAGGCTTAAATTAAAAAATCAAAACTCCGAAGAAAAAAATATTTCAGCCTATTATTATACGGAATGGGTTCTGGGTGTTCAACGCGGTCAGACTGCACCTTATTTGTTGACCGAAATTCAGGATGATATAGTCTTGGGTCGCAATGTTTATCAGGAGGAATTTAGCGGCCGGGTGGCCTTTTTAAGCAGATATGGGGGAGTTCTCAAATCCTATACCTGCGATCGCCAAGATTTTATCGGCATTAACGGCAGTTTGCAAGAGCCGCAGGGCGTAATAAACGCTCGACTTTCCCAAAAAACAGGACATACTCTGGATCCCTGTGCGGCCATAGAAATCGAAGTTACCCTTAAGCCCGGGGAAGAGAAAACTATTTTCTTTTTAATTGGAGATGCTGAGAATAAGGGTTCAGCCTTAGCGCTTGCTAAGTCTTTTCAAAATAAAGTAAAAATTGAGGAATCGCACCAGGAGGTTTTAACTTACTGGAATGAATTATTGTCGACCCTCCAAGTAAAAACCCCTGAACCGACCTTGGATCTGTTAGTCAACCGCTGGTTGCTCTATCAGACTTTAGCCTGCCGCATTTGGGGCCGAGCAGCCTTTTATCAAGCCGGTGGGGCATTTGGTTTCAGAGATCAATTACAGGATGTGATGTCTTTTTCTTTCCTCCGTCCCGAAATAACCAGAAAACAAATTCTTCTCCATAGTTCCAGACAATTTCCGGAAGGGGATGTTCAGCACTGGTGGCACGCTGAAAAAGGCAAGGGCATAAGAACTAAGTTTTCTGATGATTTGCTTTGGTTGCCTTATGTTACCGCCGATTATCTTGAACATTCCGGCGACTACAGTATTTTAGATGAGATGACCCCCTTTATTGACCAGGACCTTCTGGCTGAGGATGAAGACGAGCGCTATACTATCCCTACCCGACTAGATAAAAAAGCTTCAGTTTATGAGCATTGTGTCTTAGCTATAGACCGTAGTTTGAAATTTGGCTCTCATGGAATACCCCTGATCGGAACAGGTGATTGGAACGATGGATTTAGCGCAATCGGCAGGGAAGGCAAAGGAGAAAGTGTATGGCTGGCTTGGTTCCTTTTATCCATTCTAAAACGTTTTCTGCCGATCTGCGAAAAACGGCAGGATTGGCAGAGAGTGGAAAGGTACCGGCAAGTAATAGCCGAGCTTGCGGAAAATATTGAGAAAAACTGTTGGGACGGCGGTTGGTACCGACGAGCCTATTTTGATGATGGTACTCCGGTTGGTTCGATTAGTTCCGGAGAGTGTCAGATAGACGCCATTGCCCAATCCTGGTCTGTTTTAGCGGGGGGAAGCAGAGAAAATAGAATTAAAGATGCCATGCTGGCCATGGAAAGATACTTGTGGAATAAAGAAGAGGCCATATTCAAACTTTTCACCCCTCCCTTTGATAAGAGCGAAAAAAATCCGGGTTATATTAAAGGTTATATCCCGGGAGTCAGGGAGAACGGAGGACAGTATACCCATGCCGCTATTTGGGCTGTGCTGGCCTTGGCCAAGCTTAAAGAAAAAGATAAGGCACTTCAGCTTTTTAATATGCTCAATCCTATCAATCATTCCCGGACACCAATAGAGGTAGCTAAATATAAGGTTGAACCTTATGTAATGACGGCTGACGTTTATGCCGTAGAGCCTAATGTTGGCCGAGGCGGCTGGAGTTGGTATACCGGCGCGGCAGGCTGGATGTACCAGACTGCTATAGAAGGTATTTTGGGCTTAGAAATCAAGGGGGATAAATTGTTCATAGAGCCGTGTGTTCCTGATAACTGGAAAGAGTTTGAAATATACTATCGTTATAAAAATAGCCCCTATAATATTAAAGTTAATTTAAAGAACCTTCTTCAAGAAGAAATCACCCTTGATGGCGTAAAACAAAAAGGTTTCCCGGTAATCTTGGTGGATGATGGGTTACAGCATGAGTTGGAGATAAACTTATAGGTGACTGCTAGGGGACTGCCCCCGAGAGGGGACGAAAGGCGGGAGTAGAATGTACCCCCGCCTTTCGGCTTTCTATCTTTCGGCTTTCTATTGTTTCAATTCATTAATATCTATGAACGGCACGGCACCTGTACCGGTGACAGAGGGCAGTTTGCCGTCCCATTTTTTAATGGCTTCCAACTGTGCTTCGACTTTTCTCAATTCCACAAGTTCAGGCGTAACCACATCTTTTTGTATTCGCAGGGCTTCAGCCTGTGCTTTGGCTTGCTCAATTAATTGTTGGGCTTCAACCTGGATTCTTTGAAGATCTAAATTAGCTTTTAAAGCTTGTTGTTCTGCAATTTGCTTTTGCTCGATTGCAGCATCGAATTCCTCACTAAATCTAAACTCTGTAATGTTTATTTCATTAAGAATCATATAGTAAGTAGACAGTTTTTTACCGAGAGTTTCTTTTACTTTGCTGCTAACCTCGGCTCTTTTAGAGATTAGTTCTTCCGCGGTATATTGTGCGGTTACGGATTTTAGAGACTCAGCAATGGCTGGGTCCACAATTATCTCCTTATAAGACAATCTTAGATCATCATATAGCTTGTGAACCATTTCGGGGTTAAGCCGGTAATTTACAGCGATTACAGCTTCTACGGTTTGCAAGTCTTTAGAGGAAGCAGTTTCTTCGGACTGGGCTTTTTGCACTTTGACATCCATAGGTATTACTTCTTCAATAAAAGGTATTTTGAAATGAAAACCTTCATTCAAAACCGTGGGGCTGACTTTACCCAAAGTAACGCTTACCCCTCGATATCCGGGTTCAACTATAACATAGCCGTCCCAGATAAAAACGGCAAGGATTATCACCAAAATAATAATTGGAATAAGTAATTTCAGAATGGATTTTGTTGGTTTGGTCTGGACTATATTGCCTTGCATACATTCGCCTCTTTTCCAACGAAATACTTTCATTTATCTTAACACAGGATAAAGGCAAAAGCCATATTTTAGCTCTTTAGACCAAGCTTGCAATTGTCTTATCCTTAAATTAGATAAATCTTATAAGATCAGTGACAATTATAAGCGAATATGTTTTAATATTACAGGAATGACTCCTGACTTGTCCTCATCTAATGGAATACCTAAAATTTTTAATAATGAAAGAGGTAGGAAATGACTACAAATAAACATATTCCTCCCGTCTTAGAATTAATCCGTGACAATATTATTAAATATGGCAATCCTTTAGCCTTAAATCATCGTCAAAATTCTTCTTGGATAAAAGATCTGGATTTGCCTGCTAAAGGCGAAATTCTTTTTTATACGGGAGGAGAATATCAACTATTGCCCTATCTTGAACCTCTCCTTAAAACCATGACCTATATTGACCCTGCCGGCAGAACTTTTTCTTTACTAATGGGGGCACGGAAACTTGTTAATTTTATTGGTATTGCCCCTGAAAAAATATTCGCCGGTATGTTGGCGAAAGATAAGGACCGTTATAATTCCATAAATTATAAAGCCGCTTATATTTTAAAAAAACTTGGCTATGATTTATGTTATGATGCCCAAGGGGAAATATACAGCGGAGCCCTTCTTTATGAGCTGGGATTTTGGCAAGATCTTCAGTCTTATGCGGTCAGAGTAGGCCAAGCAATAAGGAAAACACAGGCTAAGACAGTAGTGTGCCTTTCGCCGCATGCAGCCGAGATGTTTAAGCATGTTTATCCCCAATTCAATGAATTCCCCGAACTTGAGGTTAAAACTTTTGTGGAATTGGTTTGGGAAAAAAGAGACAAACTTTCGCCTATTCCTGTTGATTCACCGGTGGTAGTTCACGATTCTTGCCGTTTGGCCAGGGATCTGGGTATAAGCAAGGAAATTAGAGATATTTTGGATTCTGTCGGTGTGTCCTATGTTGAACCTATACGCAATAAAGAATGGACTACCTGCTGTGGTGGACCCGGAAAGATGCTTTTTCCGGAAATATCTAAGATTATTGCCAAGCGCCGGGTGATTGAACTTACTGACACCGGAGCCTCGAAAGCTTTGCTTGCTTGCCCCTATTGTTTATCTTCTTTGCAAGGCGGCTTAAATCCAGATAAGCCTATGGTTATCGAGGATTTGGTGGAGTTTATATATAGGGGGGTTAACCATAATGTCGAACTTTAAGAAAGAGCTTGCCGAATATACTAAAAACTTAAATAAAGCTACTCAGGATGAAAATCTAACCCGGGCCGTGACCAGAACTGTCAAGTCATATCGTCAAAACGTAGAAGCGGCTATGAGCCAATATCCTCATACTCCCGCCTTGGCAGAAGAAGTGAGGACTATTAAAGATTATTCTATGGCTAACAATAAAGAATTATTGGAACGAGCCATGCAAGCAATTGAGAGTAACCATGGTCAGGCTTTTTATGCGGAAGACAGAGAAGCGGCAATGAATATTGTGAAAAAAATTGTAGGCCAGGGAAAAATAATTGTTAAAGGCAAGAGTATGTTGGCCGAAGAACTAAATCTTAGAGAAGCGTTGCAAGAAGAGGGTAACGAAGTATGGGAAACTGATTTGGGAGAGTTTATTCTGCAGTTGAAAAATGATCGGCCTATGCATATTTTAGCCCCCTCGATCCATGTACCAAGGGAGCAGGTGGCAGAAATTTTCAGTAAATTTTTTCAAAAAGAAATTCCGGCGGATATTGCCGAGGAAGTCAGCGTAGTCAGGGAGTTTCTAAGAGAGAAATATTTTGCAGCTGATGTGGGAATCAGCGGTGCCAATGTGGTGGCTGCGGATACCGGCCAGATTGTTATAATTGAAAACGAAGGCAATGTAAGGTTGTGTACCGGAGTCCCACCTGTCCATATTGTAATAGTAGGTATAGAAAAACTGGTGCCGACATTTCAAGATGCCATGAAGGTGTCTGAAGTAACCTGGCGCTATGCCAATTACGGGGCCCCAGGTTATGTAAATATTATCAGCGGTCCCAGTAGAACAGGAGACATTGAAAAAGTTATTACCTACGGAGCCCATGGACCGAAAGAATTTTATGTAATTTTTGTTAACAATGGGCGCCAGGCCATGATGAGCGATGAAAACTATCGCCAGGCTCTGCATTGTTTGCGTTGCGGCGGTTGTATGTATGAATGCCCGGTTTTTCAGGTGACGGCCGGTCATTATGGCCGGACTTATCTTAGCGGTATCGGCTCTGTCTGGACTTCCTTTGTCGAAGGAGTAGAGTCTGCGGCTCCCATGCTTTATACCTGCCTGAGATGCGGTCGTTGTGTGGAAAGATGCCCAATGCAAATAGATGTGCCGAAGATGGTAGGAAGATTGCGCAGCGAAGTAGTTTCCGATTAAATTACCATTAATTCCTTAAGATAATTACCAGTAATAACCAGGGGCTTTAACTTGACTTTAACTCCCGAGAGTAATAAACTTTACTTAGAAATTAGGTTAATAAAGCTGGTTCAATTTTACTAACAAAGTCTGGTTTTAGTCCAAGGCATTTAAGTAGAAAAACTAATTGTCGAATCGGATTAAAGCTCCCAATAGGATGGCTTTTTAGGTTAAGTTTCCTGCGAAGTTCCTCCTATGTTCTATTGTATCAGTTCCCTATAATTGTTTTCAGCTTCGTTAACTTTGTTCGAGTTTCTTCTCAGCCAGGTTCTAACAAACAATAAGTTAGGTTTAAGATTTTAAACTTTAAACTCCAAAATTTAAAATTTAAAATGTTAAGTCCGTTCCTTTTGTGATTAAATTACACCCAATAAAATTTGGGAGTAGGTGTAAAGTAAAACGAGTTTTTAGGATACCAAAATGTCTGTCTCAACAAAGTAGGTGACTCTCGTTTATTCAAGTTCAGTTTGCAGGAGGAACTTTGCAGGATTATATATCTTAAAGCTTCATACTTGCAGAAGATGTCTTCATTCTTTGTACTGCCCCCAATCATTAGATTTTAGGTCTAACTTTTGGGGGGCAGTACATTGCTTGAAGGCATCTTTTTTTAGTCTTTGAATTTGTTCCCATATTTTTATAAACGCAAAATATTCTTGACTGTTAGCATAAAATAAGCAGGGGTTTAGAAGATTATCAAGAAATTAAAGGCAATATTTAGTTTAATTATTAAGTAGAATTTCAAGGTCAGAAAATCAACAGAATTATACAAGATAGGGGGAAATATTTTGAAAAAAATAAAAAACATATTGTATGAATTGCTCCGAGGTATGTCGGAAGCGGTAATTCGTTTCCCGCTGACGATTGTTTGTCTGGTCGGAGTAGCGTCACTGCTTTGTTATCTTATTGCCCTTGATCAATCACCTCCCATAATTATTGAGAAGCTTATGTATACTTTTTTAGTTAGCGCTGTTCTCGGTATGGCCGCTCAGTTTGCAGTGGAGAGATTTATGAAACTATCCTCCTTAAGGCTACCCGTCTATGGTTTAGCTATTATTCTGACTGCGGGGTATTTTCTAATTCTTTGGCCTGTACCAGAAATCAGTGCGGAAATAAGTGTTCGGACCTTTATAGCTATATTTGCCTTCGTTTGTGCTGTTCTCTGGATTCCTGCCTATAAAAACAAAGCGGACTTTAACGAAGTATGCCTAATACACTTTAAAACCCTTTTTATCTCGGCCCTTTATTCAGTTGTGTTATCCGCAGGGCTGGCGGCAATAATGGCGGCCATAGATATTTTACTGTTCCGTATTGATTACGATGCTTATTCCTATATGCTAACTTTTGTCTGGATTCTATTTGCTCCTATCTATTATTTATCGCTTTTGCCCAGATTCATTTCCCAAACAGAAAATGAGGTTAAAAAGTTGCAGCTTGCTAGGAGCTATCCGAAATTTCTAGAGATTCTGGTGTCTTATATTGCTATCCCCTTGGTTGGGATCTATACTCTAGTGCTATTTGCTTACTTTATTAAGATCCTGATCACTTGGCACTGGCCATCAGGCCAGTTAGGCCCGATGGTATTGATCTATTCTGCGGCGGGATTGGTTATTTTGGTCTTGGCTAGTTTGCTTTCTAATCGCTTTGCTGTATTTTACTATAAAATATTTCCCAAAGTTCTTATTCCGATAGTTGTTTTGCAACTGGTGTCAGTGGGAATTCGCCTTAACGCTTACGGAGTGACAGAATCACGCTATTATGTTGTCTTATTTGGGATTTTTTCAATTATTATTGGCGTCTTACTGAGTATTAAACCCGTTACCAGAAACAGTATGATTGCTTTGCTGGCAGCTGCTCTGGCCATTGTGTCCATTATTCCTCCGGTTGATGCTTTTACGGTATCCCGTGTAAGTCAGATTAACCGGTTAGAAAAGATTTTGGTCAGCGAAAATATTCTTTCTAACGGTAAAATCACGGCCACGGCCAATGCTTCCGAACAGGTCAAAATTGAAACTACCAACATTCTCAGTTATCTTGATAGTCATAGTTCTCTGCAATATATTTCATGGTTACCGCAAGACTTTGAAATTTACAAAGATATGAAAAACACTTTTGGTTTTGAACCTACTTATCCGTCTGACATAGGAGATCAAACGCACTATTTTTGGGCAGGTCTTGACCAGCAAAAACCAATAACTATATCCGGCTATGACCTTGCCATTCAAGCCTACTCCCACCCAAACCAAGCAGATCAGACCTACAATTTTTCTTTGGAAGGTCTTGATTATGTTCTTACTATTAGTCGTATATCGGATCAAGAGGTTGGCATAAAAGTAAATGATTCAGACGGCACTGAGCTTATCGGCACAGGTTTATATAGATTTGCTCAGGAGCTGAAGGAGGAAAAAGGTAATTCTATTAAAGAAGGTTTACCACCGGAAGAGTTGACTTTGGATGTTAGGGAAAAGGGATATAAACTCAAAATTATCTTACAACATCTTAATTTGAATTTTGATGATAATAAAAAAGATTATGTTGCGGATTATACAATGTTGATTCTCTTTGGACATGAGGATAAATAGAGTCTGAGGATAAATAATTTTAGAACCCCTATTTACATTAACGTTACGTTAAGGTTTATACTGTCATCAGCTAGAGTTAAGGAGGAGCAAGATGGAATACACGGTGCAAAAACTGAGTCAATTGGCAGGAATCAGTGCCCGGACTATACGGTATTATGACGAGATAGGAATTCTTAAGCCGGCTAGAATCAACTCTTCTGGATACCGGATTTACGGCCGGGCTGAAGTGGACCGTCTGCAGCAAATTCTATTCTATCGAGAATTGGGTGTCGATTTACAAAGTATCAAAAAAATTATAAGTTCACTGGCCTTTGACGAGGTAAAAGCTTTATGCGAGCACCGGGAAAAGCTTCTGGCTAAGCGAAAACAACTCGATACTTTGATCCAAAATGTGGAAAAAACGATAGCTCAGCGTCAAGGGAGAGTAAAGATGATGGACAAGGAAAAATTTGAAGGTTTCAAACGAAAACTTATAGAGGAAAATGAACAAAGATATGGCCAGGAAATAAGGGCCAAATACGGAGAGAAAACCGTAGAGGAATCCAATAAAAAATTCATGTCTATGACTGCGGAACAATATGCTGAATTTACCAGCCTGGAAAAGGAAATCAAAGAGACACTGCAAGCTGCTGTGCAAACAAATGATCCTGCCGGGGAATTGGCTCAAAAAGCGGCGGAATTGCATCGCCGATGGCTTTGTTTTAGCTGGAACAGCTACAGCAAAGAAGCCCATGCCGGGTTGGCTCAAATGTATGTCAATGATCCCCGTTTCGCGGCTTATTACGATGAAATCCAGCCTGGTGCAGCGGAGTTTTTTAGAGATGCAATTCTTATCTATACCGGCTTGGGAGAACAATACACTTGAAGAAAATAACCATTTACCGGCCGGCATACTTCAAGCGGGAGCGCCAGGGAAAAAGCTAGGTTTTATCAAAAGATTTGGGGAATTAAATATTTAATTGAGGATAAAATAAACGTAGTTTAATCAATTACAAAGGTGGGAAAAACAAAAGTGGCAAATAAAGCTAAATATAAACGTTGGTTATTTTATCTGCTAATCATTATCCCCATAATATTTATGAGCGCTTGCAGCGGTGGCGGCCAGGCTACTCCGGTCGGATAAGGAGAATACAAAAGAACCTGCCGGTAAGGAGTATAGTTTAAACGAAGAAGTAAAAGTCGGTAATCTTGGATATGTTGTAAGTGAGGTAAAAAAGGATAATAAAATTGGTGAGAACGAATTTTTGCAAAAAACCACGGAAAATCAATTCCTACTTGTAAAAGTAAAGGTAACCAACAATGACCAAGAAGCCAGAACCATTGATACTAGCCTTTTTAAATTAAATGATTCCGAAGACCGAGAGTATACGGCCATGGCCGATGCAGATTTGTATGTTAATGAAGGCAGCGGTTTTTTCTTGGCCCAAGTAAACCCCGGAACCAGTAAAAGCGGCTATATAGTCTTCGAAACTCCTCAAGATATTAGCGGCTTAAAACTGCAAGTTTCCAGTGGCTTAGGCTGGTCAGGCGGAGAATATGAGATAATAAATCTCGAACAATAGTTCGGAAATATACTCCCCTTAAGTTATAGGTGTCTAATAGCCTATAAGACTCAAGGGGAGTAAATATTATTGAAAATGTTGTGTTTAGTTTTTAATATTCTTCTTCCTCTTCATCTAATTCCGGAATATTTTGGGTAAGCAAATACAAAACTAAAGTTGTGATTATAATGGCAATGCCCCACAGCTCTCTGGTGGGTTTATTACTGCCGATACTCAATAATCTTTCATAAATTTCCGGGGATTGTTCTTCAATAGCTCTTACTTTTTCTTGGATTGTGTCATGTTCTCCGGTGACGCGCAGGTATTCATCACATAAAAATTTGTTCTTTCTCTGGATAATCCAATCCGTAACCCGGGTTCTGGTTATCGGCTGTGCTGTACGCGGTTTATCGAAGGTAAAACTCACAGTATTTTCGTTAACCTTTAAATCCCGATCCTTGTATCCGGCTTTTTTTATTCCTTGAATAAAGGCGTCCCGCATGATCTCATCAGGGAAATCTATACTGATATCCATTGATAGTTGAGAAGGGTTGGAGAATTCACCCAACTTAAAACCTGTCAGCCACCAATGTATGCCTTCTCTGGTAAAAAGAACTTTCCCCTTCTTTTTAAGAGTAAAAGACATGGGCAGAAGTTCATCATCGTCGGCTGATCTGTAATAGATACCGCTGGAGATACCGGGAAGGTTGATATTGAAAATTCCTTTGTATAAACCAATTTCGCCGCCTGTAACCATATCATATTGGCCTTTCCAAATACCTATCATCCACTTCTTGCCGTTATAGTTGAAATAAATTGGTTCACAGTCAATAATCATCCCCATAAGAGAGGATAATTCATCAAAAAGTCGGCAATAGCCAAATTTCCTTTGCCAAGGGTGCATGCGAGAAATAAATATATCTTGTTCCGGATCATAAGCATAGCCAAAAATTTCGATTAATTCATCCAAATCCTCATTGCCCGTTCCTTCTTGGGGGGGATTATCTTCGAAATCTATTAACTCTGAATTATTCGTAATATTCGTATTGTCAGCAAAATCATTAGGATCGGCAATTTCCGTATTATAGATAGCATCGGGCTGATAACTTTCCCAATTAGCCCAGTGTAATCTGTTATTCCTCATTCTTTGAAATAACATTACTATCCTCCTTATCCATGTTTTGGTAATTAAGCTGTTGGTTTATAATATGAAATAAAGACAATCGTGTTAATTAGTTACAAAAAAATCCGAATAATAATTCGGATTTGCATAGAATTAGGATTTAGATTTTTTGGTGTTAATTTTTATGTTTTATTGGTCAGTAAACTTAAACAGTCATGTAAGATGCGACTGGCTTTACGCACATCTTCAGCGGACGGTTCCCGGACGTGACTTAACTTGTAATTTTCCCCTAATCTTTCCCATTTATATTTACCCAGACTATGATAGGGTAGAACTTCAATTTTTTTAACATTAGCCATGTTGCAAAGCAGAAAGGCAGTCTCTTTTAGAGTTTCTTCGTTATCGGTATAGCCGGGGATTAAAACGTATCTGATCCATAAGGGAATTCCTATCTGGGTTGTATAGTGCATAAACTTTTTAATTTTGTAGGTGCCTACCCCGGTAATTTCCAGGTGTTTGTTTTCCTCAGGATGTTTGATATCCAACAAAATAAGGTCTGTAAAGTTTAAAAGTTCTTTAACCCGGTCGATCTCAACAAAGCCAGAGGTATCAAGCGCTGTATGAATGCCGGAGGCGTGGCAGCGTTTAAACAACTCGGTAACAAACTCAGCTTGAAGGGTAGGCTCGCCTCCGGAAACGGTTAGGCCTCCTCCTGAATAAGCAAAAAAGTTTCGATATGATTCTACTTTTTGGAACACTTGATCAACGGTAAATTCGATGCCTCCTTTGGGGTCCCAAGTATCGCGATTATGACAGTAGAGGCATCTTAAGGGACAACCTTGCATAAAAACAATAAAACGTATTCCTGGTCCGTCCAGTGTTCCAAAGCTTTCAAAGGAATGTATCCTGCCTGTAAGCGTCATAAACCGGCTCCCGTTTCATTGTTTTAGATTTGACCATGAATTGTTCTGTTTATGACATCAAGCTGCTGTTCTCTAGTCAGTCGGATAAAGTTGACGGCATAACCTGAAACCCTGATAGTTAGCTGGGGATATTTTTCCGGATGTTCCATGGCATCCAAGAGCATTTCCTTCTCGAAAACATTAACATTAATATGGTGGCCTCCCTCGCGGAAATAACCATCCAAAAGAGCCGTTAAATTTGTGATGCGTGTTTGTTCTTCTCGACCCAGGGCTTTAGGTATGATGGAAAAAGTATATGAAATACCGTCTTGGGCGTACTCATAGGGCAATTTAGCAATAGATTTTAAGACGGCCAGTGCTCCATTAACATCCCTGCCATGCATGGGATTGGCCCCGGGGGCCAGAGGTTCACCTTTTTTTCGACCGTCAGGAGTGTTACCCGTTGCTTGGCCATAAACAACATTAGAGGTAATGGTCAGGATGGACAAGGTAGGGGTACTATGACGGTAAGTTCTTTGTTTGCGCAGCTTGTTCATAAACAGTTTAACTATCTCCGTAGCGATGCTGTCTACCCGTTCGTCGTTATTGCCGAATCTGGGGTAATCACCTTCAACTTCAAAATCAATAATTATATTCCTACTGTCCCTAATGGGTTTCACTTTGGCATATTTAATTGCGCTTAAGGAGTCCGTGACTACGGACAGTCCGGCTATACCACAGGCCATAGTTCTGAATACTTCCCGGTCATGTAGGGCCATTTGTAATCTTTCGTAGGCATATTTATCATGCATGTAGTGAATGAGGTTAAGAGAATTAATATACAGTCTGGCCAACCAATCCAGTAGCATGTCAAAGCGTTTCCATACATCTTCGTAATCCAAATACTCTGTGTCCACGGCGGCAAACATCGGTGCCACTTGAATACCGCTGATTTCATCTCTTCCTCCATTCAAAGCATAAAGGAGAGCTTTAGCCAGGTTGCAGCGAGCACCGAAGAACTGCATCTGTTTACCCAGCCGCATAGCCGATACACAGCAAGCTATGCCGTAATCATCTCCCCAATGGTAACGCATAATATCGTCACTTTCATATTGAATGGAACTGGTGGCAATAGATACTTTGGCGCAGAATTCCTTAAAACCCTGGGGAAGATGAACGGACCACAGCACAGTTAGATTGGGTTCTGGAGCCGGACCTAAATTAAATAGGGTGTTCAGCATGCGGAAAGAAGTCTTGGTAACCAGTGTGCGGCCGTCCAGACCCATACCGCCGATACTTTCCGTTACCCAGGTTGGATCGCCACTGAAAAGTTTGTCGTATTCCGGTGTTCGTAAGAAGCGAACAATGCGCAATTTTATAACTAAATGATCGATTAGTTCTTGAGCTTCTTGTTCGCTAATCCGGCCTTGGCGTAAATCGTTTTCCAGGTATATATCCAAAAAAGTGGATATTCTGCCTATGCTCATTGCTGCTCCGTTTTGTTCTTTTACAGCTCCAAGATAGGCAAAATACAGCCATTGGATTGCCTGGCGGGCATCCTGGGCGGGGCCGGAGATATCAAAACCATAAAGGCGAGCCATTTCCTTAAGCTCTTTAAGAGCTAAGATCTGTTCTCTTATCTCTTCCCGGTCCCTTGTAGTCTCATAATCTATATAATCGTATTCCAGGTGGGTTAGTTCGGCCTGCTTTTCCTCAATCAGCCTGTCTACTCCGTATAAAGCTACCCGCCTGTAATCCCCGATTATTCTGCCTCGACCGTAAGCATCAGGGAGACCGGTAATAATGCCGGCTTTCTTGGCTTTGAGCATTTCCGGGGTATAGACATCGTAAACCCCTTGATTATGGGTTTTGCGATACTTGGTAAAAATTTCGGCCACCAGGGGGTCAAGTTCTTTGCCGGCGGCCTCGCAGCCTTTTTGGACCATTCTTAAGCCCCCAAAAGGCATAATGGCCCTTTTCAGAGGTTGATCGGTCTGCAAACCGACTATTTTTTCTAAATCCTGATCTATGTATCCTGGAGCATGGGAGCAAATAGTAGAAATGGTATGAGTATCAACGTCCAGTACTCCACCTTTTTTTCTTTCTTCTTCCATTAAAGTGGTAATCTTTTGCCAAAGTTTTTTAGTAGCTTCTGTAGGCCCTTGCAAAAAAGAAGCGTCTCCGGTGTAAGGAGTATAGTTGAGTTGAATAAAATTACGGACATCTATTTCAGCATTCCAATTGCCACGGATAAAGTTATCAAGATAAGTCATAATAATGCACCCCATTTTTGCTTGTTAAGGCGTTACATTTTATATTTACCCTAATATTAAACTTTATTCCGATTGTAAAACCTAAAGATTATAAAACCTGAAAAAGAAAATAGGCAATCATTAGGACTTCCACGCCCAGCTTGACCGCTGTTCCGCCTAGGATGCCCAGCAGGGTACCCAGTCCGGCACGGCAGGCTTTTGATAAACTGTTCTTTTGCAGTAATTCAACCAATACCGCCCCCAGAAAAGGACCGATAAGAATTCCTAAAGGGCCTAAAAAAATTACACCGATTATTGTCCCGGCGATTGCTCCCCAGCCCGCTTGTTTGCTGCCGCCGAAACGCCGGGTACCTAACATGGAAGCGATATAATCTACAGCGAAGATTAGAGCCAGAATCAATCCTTGCAGCACAAAAAAGAAAACATTTAAAGAGACAAAATCTGTCATTAGCCCATAGATGAGCATACCGGCAAAAATGAGAATGGGACCCGGCAATGCCGGCAGAACGGTACCAATAAGGCCTATGATAAAGAAGATTATTGCTATAATCAGGGCTGTAACATGCAAACAGATCACTCCTCGTATAATATGTTTTGAAATCAAAATTTATAGAATTTCCAATTGAGTTTACTAACGTTGGCCTGATGTCAAGGGCGAGCAAAGCTCGTTTATCGGAGGCGAAGCCGGAAACCCTTGACA
>JAAYMU010000192.1 GCA_012521215.1 Peptococcaceae bacterium
CCGCTCATTTTAACAGGGAAGGTTTTACCTCCGGCTATGGCTATGTACCTACAAACCGTGCTTGAACCCCACACGGAAGTAACGGCGCTGGGCGGAGAAAAAGCGGTGCCGGAAACGCTTTTGAATACAATAAAGGACTTAGGCCCCTAGGTAATATTGCCACAATACGTTTAGCTTATTGTCCTGGTCTTTTATCTCTTTGTCCGATATGTATTGTGGTTTTGCATTTGAGGTTTTACATTTGTCTGAGAAAGGCAAATGTTTTTCTTTATATTTTTTGACATCGTGATATACTATAATATTGTGCCAAAGTATTTCTTCCCAAACGTTTGGGCTTAAGTACCATTATTGATTGATAGTTTGGGTTAGAAATTAAGGATTTTGCACAGAGGAGGAAAAGCAATTGGCCAAGATCAGGACTGTAGGAACCACAGTGAGAGGAATCCGGGCACCGATTGCCAAAGAGGGGGACGATTTGGTAAAGCTGGTAGCAGATGCAGTTCTCCAATCTGCTGAAGCAGAGGGTTATGAGTTAAGAGACAGAGATGTCATCGGTATTACCGAATCGATTGTCGCCCGCACCCAGGGCAACTATGTTTGTATTGAAGACATCGCCCGGGATATCAGCCGGAAATTTTCGGGAGATATTGCTGTTCTTTTCCCGATTTTAAGCCGCAATAGGTTTTCTATGATTTTGAAAGGGATTGCCTTAAGCGGCAGAAAAATTCATCTATTTTTGAATTATCCCGCTGATGAAGTAGGCAACTCGCTGATGGATATTGACTTGATGGACGAAAAAGGTCTGAATCCTTATATTGATGTCCTTACGGAGACAGAATACCGTCAATTATTTGGAGCCAGGGTACCGCACCCCTTTACCGGTATTGACTATGTGCAGATGTATAAGGATCTGGCCGTTGATAATAATATTGAGATCTACCTGGCTAACGACCCCCGGGTGGCTTTGCAGTATACGAAGGAAATTCTCGTTGCCAATATTCATGAGAGAAAAAGGACTCAAAAGATTTTGCTCCAGGCCGGGGCGGAAAGAGTTTACTGTTTGGATGAAATTTTAACCGAGCCGGTTAATGGCAGCGGCTTTAACCCGGAGTATGGACTGCTTGGCTCCAATAAAGCAACCGAAGAGACTTTAAAGCTTTTCCCGCGGGATTGCCAGTCTCTGGTTAATAAAATCCAAGAGTTGTTTTATGAAAAAACTCAAAAAAGAATTGAAGTCTTGGTCTATGGCGATGGTGCTTTTAAAGACCCACAGGGGAAGATTTGGGAACTGGCTGATCCGGTTGTTTCACCTGGCTATACAGCCGGTCTTCAAGGGACACCAAATGAGATTAAATTAAAATATATAGCCGATAATGAATTGGCGGATTTAGCAGGCAGTGCCCAAACAGAAGCAATGAAACAAAAAATTCGTGATAAGCAAAAAAACCTGGCAGGCAGTGCGGAATCCATAGGAACCACTCCCAGAAAGCTGACCGACCTTTTAGGTAGCCTGTGCGATTTAACTAGCGGCAGCGGAGACAAAGGAACGCCAATTGTCCTGATTCAGGGCTATTTTGATGATTATGCCACAGAATAGAATGAAGGCTTATTTGATAGCTGAACTCCTTAGCCACACCCGGGTAGGTTGAGGAGGAGAGAAATCTGTAGCGAACTCAAGTTTGCTTGTCATAGAAAGCGGATAACTTGCCATAGAAAGCGGATAAAATTTCGTAAAAATACAGTTGCTTTCCAAGTTTATTTGAAGCTGACCGGTATACGATGGGAAGATAACTCTTTGGTAACGGGTTCCGGAGTCTATACTTGTCAGGTAAAGCTGACCCGAAGAATCAACATATTTCATTTCTACAGTGTAATGGTAAATCGCTACAGCGATAGCTTGTTCGTTGTGGTTAAGAGGAATAAATTTATCGACTAAAGAAACATTTTGGATTGAGCAGGAAATAATCTTGGCCGGGTTGCCGTTAATTCTTCTCCAAAGCAAGTTTTCATCTTCTCTTCGTGCTGAATTTAGCATGCGCTTAACATTAATACATAGCGTTGGAAATAATTCCCCCGTGGTTTTTGGGGCAGTTAAAGCAGAAAATTCCCTAACCGGAATCCCGGGAATCCGGAGCAATGCTTGTTGCCAAAGATTGAACGCCAGTGTTTCCTTGACCACAACGAGCAAGTTTGCTCCCGGCCCCTTAGGTCCAATATGAAATATATTGTTTTTATTGGTTGCACTTGATGTGAAAGCCATAACGAGTATTCCTACTTTTCTCTAATATAATTAGTTTTCTGTCAGTAATTAGCAGTCATTATCGGAAATAGAAGATTAACTGAAAACTGACGATAGTACTGTGGCCCATTTTGCGTGCCACTTTTTTTTATCAAAGCTTAAGGCTATTTCTCTTCCCCGTTTACCCATTAGTTTTCTTTTGTTGGGATCATGAAGCAGTTCTTCGATGCTTGCCACTAGATTTTCTACTGTGGGTTTAATTAGGTAACCGTTGTACTCTTGAAGAACAAGATTAGATAATCCGCCGGCATAGCCCACAATGACCGGCTTGCCACAGGCCATAGCCTCTAATGCCGCCAGGCTGGTTCCTTCGGTAGAGCGCGAGGGTATCAGGACAATATCAGCTTGTTGATATATTTCCGGCATCATCTCAAAAGGTTTCCAATAATAGTAGCAGCGCTCATGTTTGTCAGCCCATTGGGACATTAGCATCTCCATAGTATCATCATGCCCCCGGCCGCAAAAATGAAACTCTACCTGGGGGTATTTTTGGGTTAGTATTTCGGCTGCCCGCATGGTCTCATTTACTCCTCGCACCGGAACCATCCGGCGGGGAAACAGGATTCTAATTTTATCATTTGCCTGGTTTGTTTCTTCAGGAGGACGGAACAGTTCCGTGTCTACATAGTTCGGGATATATTCCCACTTATGATAAAAACCCGGTAAAGTAGCATTAAAATAATTAATGGTGTTAGTATCTACCGACACAAGTTTTTGAGGGCCGGCTAAAGCTATGCTCATTCGTCTTAACCATTCCTGTCGGTTTTCCTGTTTGCCGTTGGCAACCTCAAACCCCGGCCAATCCCAATAGACACCGTGACTGATTCCAATACTTTTTTCGCGGGCTAAAGGATAAGCAAGAGATAAGATAAAGTAAAGAGCATAATCAAAGGACATGGCATTCTCATAAAAGGCCATGTTTAGTTCCGGAAAAGTATTATATTCTGTTTTATTTACGGGAAGTCCACGTATTTTGATGCCATCAAATTCTTTGGTCCAGCTGTCCCCTATTTGCCAAACTTCGACGTGATATCCCAGATCACGCAATAGCCGGCAAAGATCCATTTGATAGCGTTCCGCTCCTCCCATAATAAGACGATCACCTTTAGGATGGAAAAAGTTAGTTGTTAGTAAGGCAACATTTTTGCTCATTTTTTATTTGTCCCACCTCTTTTAATCTATCTGCCTGAGGATACTGTTTTCTTGATTGATAAACCTGGCTGATACCAGCCAGGCTATCCACCAAGAATAATCCCAATGAATGCTTTGTTTAACTTATTGGTGAAGACTGAGCCACAAAGACTAAATCTACTTCAAGGTCCAGTCCTTCAACAAGATTGTTACTTGATTGCGGTAAGCTTACAACAAATATCAGATCTTCTTCTCCTTCAAATTCCAATAAGCGGCCTCCCGGAGGCTGTTCTTTCAAGTCAGCAATGGAACCGTTATAAAGCTCTGTAGCAGGCGAAACGGTGATGGTCAGGTTTAAGCGGTCAGCTAAAACTTGGGCTTGCGGCGGAGTCGTAGTGCCTCCCGGGCTCCAATCGGCAAAAATGAAATAGTAGCTGTCCGTCGTACCGCTATTGGAAACGTTAAGCAGTGGTGAACCCAGGGATTCACCCGGAACAAGGTTAGCCGGACTAAAAAGGGCATCCGTTGGGCTTAAAGTAAGGGCCACATCCGCAGTACCGAAAGTGTTATTATCTTGATTGACACTTACTGTAAAAGGCATGGTCTACACCCCTTTCTTGGGAAAACAATCCATTGTCAGTATATGGAATTAAATGGACGAACGTTCAACCCATTTCTCGAGTTTTATTTTTTCCGGAGGCCAAAGAATGCTTTCGTAGTGTTCTTTACTCATATACTGGCAGGAAGGATCCTGCAGAAGGGCGCGCTCATATTTAGCCCGATTATAAACTGCGTTGGCCCAACCTAAATGTTTTATCCTGATACTACTTTCATAATGGGGTAATTGCCTGTAAGCGATAGGGAAACGGCCACAATGAAATTTTAAAGGCGGCCAGGCCGAGCTTAATTGTGGAAGATACCTAACCATATAGATCGAAAAACCGCGGCGCCAGGGATTCCATAGACCGTCAGTCCGGAAATATTCTTCTCCCTCCCAACAATCAAAAAGTCGAAAGCTTACGGCATTAAAGTACTTTTGCTTTAGTAAATAAGGGAGTTCTTTAATCGCCTCTTCTTCCAAGAATTCATCAGCATCAATTGCCACAATCCATTCCGGCCGGTCATTTAGGGTGTAATGCCATAGCTTGTGTCTTAACTGAGCTTCGTTGTCCAGGAAAGTGGATTCTTTTTGACGAAAAAGCTTGACCTGGCGATAAGTAAGACAAATTTCAGGCGTATTGTCTTCGGAAGCATCATCCAAGATTACGATGGAGTCTGTATATTTGGCTAAAGAGTTCAAACAACGTTGCAAATATCGCTTTGCTTCATTACGGACAATCATCATGGCCGTAAGTTTGGGCATAGTTTTTTCACCCGGTCCTACAAAGAAATTCCATTTAGCATAAACATAGTTAATCTATCTTATGTTTCCTCCTACATGAATGACAACGGGCTATTCTATGAATAATAACAAGAGCAAGATTTAGACATCTCTAAGGCTTATTTTGTTATAAAGGAGGAAACATCTTGAAGACCAAACGGATAATTGCTACTGTAACTATTTTTTTAGCCCTGGTTCTCTTTCCAGCTGCTTGTGGGACAGACACCACGGATCCTGCCCGACAACAGGATGCAGGAACTTATGAATTTTCCCTGTCCTTGCATGATCCGCTGACTTCTAATAACGGTAGATTTTTACAAGCCTGGGCCGATGAAATTAACGCCAAAACTAACGGCGAGGTTATAATCACCCTTTATCCCAGTGGGGCTCTGGCTACAGCTGCCGATGTCGGGGAAATGGTGGAGACCGGAGGGGTAGATATTGGATGGCTCTTTACTTCTTACTACAAGGGTCAGTTTCCTCTTACCGATGTGACCAATATTCCCATGGCCGGTTTTGGTGATGCTGAAATTACAACCCAAGCCCTGTGGGATCTTTATGAGAAATATCCCCAAGTTCGCGCTGAATGGGAAAAATATAAGCTTCTATATCTTTATGGAAATCCAGGCATGCTGTTTGCCAGCAATGTTGCCCCCATTGACTCTCCGGACGACCTTAAAGGCTTGGTCATACGTACTCCCGCCGGACCTATAACCGACTATGTGACCCAGCTGGGCGCCAGCCCTGTAGTAATGGCTCCTCCGGACTTATATGAAACCCTACAGAAGAATAATATTAACTCTTATATTTTTGAGCCTGCCGGGATTACCAACTTCAAACTGCAGGAAGTTACCAAATTCATGACAGATATGCCCATGTATAACGGAGCCTTTGGCTTGGTTATGAATTGGGACAAATGGAATTCACTGCCGGCTGAATATCAGAAAGTTTTTGAGGAAACCACCCAGCGAGCAGGTTCTCTGAAAGCGGCTCGAGACTTTAACGAAGCCGTAGAGGCGGCCAAAAAAACAATCGCTGCGGCCGGTTGCGAGATTGTAACCGTCAGCGATGAGAACAAAGCCAAGTTCGAAAAAGCCGCGGAAAAGATAATTGCTGCTTGGCCGGCAACCGTTAAGGTCGAAGGCCTTGATGCCAAGGAATTTCTGGATGATGCCATGGCAATTATCCAAAAGCACAGTAAATAATTCCTTTCCAACTCAAGCATATCTGTTACTTGGTAGACAGTAAACGAAAGGAATGTATTAAGTTCATGTCCCTGACAACAATTGGTATTCTCGGCATAGTTGTTTTCTTGTGCTTGATATTTTTGGGTATGAATATTGGTCTGGCCCTACTGTTGGTAGGTTTTTTGGGTTATGCTGCGGTTGTCAATCCTACGGCCGCTATTGGAGTGCTGCGCAAGGTTCCGGCTACCCAAGCCAGCACTTATACCTTTATTGTCATACCATTATTTATAATGATGGGTAACTTCGCTTTTCAGTCAGGCCTATCGGCAGCTCTATACAATGCCGGCCACAAATGGCTGTCTCGCTTCCCCGGCAATCTGGCCTGCGGAACTATTGCCGCTTCAGCCGGTTTTGGAGCTATATGCGGATCTTGCGCTGCGACTTGTGCCACTATGGGTACCATTGCCCTGCCTGAAATGCGCAAGTACAAATATGCCGACAGACTTTCTACCGGTTCCATTGCAATGGGGGGTACGCTTGGAATTCTTATACCCCCCAGTACACCTATGATTATTTACTGTATTATGGCTGAAGAGTCCATCGGCAAGATGTTTGCCGCCGGTTTTTTGCCCGGCATTATGCTGGCAATTCTGTGTATTATCACTATTGCTATTCTGGTTAAGCTTAAACCGGAAATAGCGCCTCCTCCTACAAGCTATTCTTGGCGGGAGCGTTTTTCCTCCCTAAAGGGGCTAATTGGAGTGGTTGTCCTGTTCGGAGTGGTTTTAGGCGGAATGTTTACGGGCTTCTTCTCAGTCAACCAATCGGCTGCCGTGGGAGCTTTTCTCGCTATTTTATTGACAGCGGTACATAAAAGGCTTACCTGGACAAGTTTTAAAAACGCTATGCAAGGTACGGTAACTACTTTTGCCATGACTTTTTTAATCCTGATTGGAGCCAGCGTGTTTGCAAATTTCCTGGCTATTACCAAGATTCCTTACCTGTTAGCTGAAAGTATTGCCGACCTGGATGTATCTTTTGGGGTCGTGCTTATCTTGATGACCGTGGTTTACATTTTTCTGGGCATGATTATGGATGAGCTGCCTATGATTTTACTTACAGTACCTATTTTTCTGCCTATTGTTCACAGTTATGGGGTAGATACCATTTGGTTTGGGATCTATATAATCCTGGTCATGGAACTGGGTGCTATCGCTCCTCCGGTGGGTCTCAACTGCTTCATTATCCAGGGAATTGCCAAGGACATACCTTTAAGTACTATTTATAGAGGTGCACTGCCCTTTGTGTTTACCATTCTGGTAGGAATATTGATAATATATCTTTTTCCTCAGACTGTTATGTTTCTTCCCAACCAAATAGGAGGCTAGTCTATGTTCAAGCTCGGAAAAATTATAAATAGAATTACAGTTATTATGAGCCTGATAAGCTATGGAGGGGTACTGGCAATTATGGTGCTTAATGTTGCTGATGTGCTTTTATTAAAAACTCTTTCCAGACCTATTACCGGTGCCTATGAAATAACGGAGGTTCTGCTGCTTTGTACTGTTATGGCTTCCTTTGCTTATGCCCAGTCTAAAAAAGCCCACATCAATGTCACTCTTTTTATTAAACACTTTCCGAGGATTATTAAGTTTATGGCCTATGGTCTTATGGGCTTGTTATCCACGCTTACGGCAGTTGCCGTGGGCTATGCCGCTATTTTGCAGGCCTTATCCGCTATAAGTAGAGGGGCGCAGACCAATGTGCTCATGATTCCCCTGTATCCCTTCTACTATATTGAAGCTCTAACCATGTTTGTCTTTGCCTTAATACTGTTGTATGACACTGTGATAGCCTTTGCCGCCATAGGCAGTAGAAAATGCGAAAAAATAGTAATCTCCACGTGGACCGGCTAATAAAAGTGTAATTATTTAACATTGACCGGGAAAGCTAAGATAACTAAAGGCAGGGAAATCAGAGTATCATGTGGAAGACGCTTAGATACGGATAGTACTAAGCGTTCTTTTATGCGATAATAATGTACATAAGGAAATACGGAGGCAGGATAATATATGAATAAAAAAATTAACGCCATGTTTTTCAGCGCCACAGATACTACCAAAAAAATTGTATGTACTATCGCTCAAGAAATATCAGAACATTATTCCGGAAGTTCTAATTTTAAGATTATTGACTTTACTTTGCCCGCAGCCAGAGAGACCCCAGTCACCTTTACGGAAGAAGACCTGGTAGTATTTGGGGTCCCGGTTTATGCCGGCAGAGTCCCTAATCTCATGGTTAAGTATATAGCCAGCGTTCAGGGCCGTGGTGCGTTAGCTATACCGGTCGTACTCTACGGCAACAGAGATTATGATGATGCTTTAATAGAGTTGAGGGATCTTCTGGAAGAGGGCGGCTTTAAAATTATCGCTGCTGCAGCTTTTATAGGCGAACATGCTTTTTCCAAAATTCTGGCCAAAGGCAGACCGGATGAAAAGGATTTGGCTTTAGCCTGCGAATTTGCCCGTCAGGTCGGTCAAAAACTTAAAGGCCGGGGGGACATTGCAACAATAGATGTAAAAGGAAACCGGCCCTATAGAAAGCATTATATGCCTAAAAATAAAAAAGGCATCCCTGTAGATATTCGTAAAGTAAAGCCTAAGACCAACGACAATTGCATAGATTGCAAACTGTGTGCTAGAGTTTGTCCTATGGGATCTATTGATTTTGATCAGGTATCAGTCGTAAGCGGAGTATGTATTAAATGCTGCGCTTGTATAAAAAAATGTCCTACCCAGGCTAAATATTTCGATGACAGTGATTATTTGTGGCATAAAGAGGATCTGGAAATGAAATTAACAGCCAGAAAGGAACCGGAATTATTTTTAGAGTAACTACAAGGAGTGGAATCAATTTTAATATAACTACAAGAGGAGTGATATTATGAAAGTAGTGGCTTTTAACGGCAGTCCTAAAAAAGAGGGAAATACTTACCAGGCAATTAAAATGGTAGCGGAAGAACTGGAAAAGGAAGGAATAGAAGTTGAAATTATTCATGTTGGAAATAAGACTATCAAAGGCTGTTTAGCCTGTAACAACTGTGTTAAAAACAAAAGTAATAAATGCGTCACCGAAAATGACCCGGTTAATGATTGGATTCAGAAAATGGTAGAAGCCGATGGAATTATTTTTGGTTCGCCGGTTTATTTCTCCGGTATAGCCGGCACTATGAAGTCCTTTTTGGATAGGGTTTTTTACATCGCCGGCAACGGTTTACTTAAGTCCAAAGTAGGAGTCGCCGTGGTAGCTGTTCGTCGCTCGGGAGGGGTGGCAGCTTTGGATCAGATGAACCATTACCTCCAGTATGCCCAAATGCTCATACCCGCCTCTAATTATTGGAATGTTATCCATGGCCGAGTGCCGGGGGAAGTAAGTCAGGATGAGGAAGGCAAACAAATAATGAGAATTTTGGGTAAAAATATGGCCTGGCTTTTAAAGCTGGTTGAAAACGGCAAAGGAACAATTGTCGAACCGGATATTGAAAAGAAAGTCTTTACTAATTTTGTCCGTTAAAAATATATCTGTTGGAACATATATAGCCGTCGTAAGCGCGAATAAGAAAAAACACCGTTTCGGTCTCAAAAAGGTAGAGCAGTACTAACCGAAGGTGTTTTTTTATTCTAGTTTTTATAGATAACAGCTTTAGTTCTCTTAATCCAGGTAGAAGCGATTTCGACTTTTTTGAAGATTTTATTCCATATTATGTCAGAGAATCAAATCAAATTTTCGAGATATTTTTTGAATAAAAAGGTACAGGGTCCAACAAGTTTCGCAAGCATAAG
>JAAYMU010000193.1 GCA_012521215.1 Peptococcaceae bacterium
CCCATTCTATAATAGTAATGGGGGATTATACATACTTTGACATAGTCGCAACCCTTTAGTCACAACCTTATCCGGCTTCAGCTTATGTTCATATGGTTAGTTATGCTAAATAATACCTTCGGGCTTCTTTGGCTCGTAAAACCACCCCAGGCAATTCGGTGTTATGATTCCTAATGTACCAATTAAACCCAGCACAGATAGAAGCAAAGACGGAGCTGCTTTCTTCCTTGCTTTCATATCTCACACCTCCCCATAATAATAAAGGCCTTACATTGGTTAGTGTGATTTATTATACACTGCTTTTCCCATGAAATGTTAAATTTGGAACGAAAATGTCATTTCAAGGAACGAAATGACCTATCCACAGTCATGATCAGTTTTTTTTCTTTCGAGCTTTCGAACTAAAAAACATCTAATAATCAAGGAAAGCACCACTACTATAAACACCTGAGATAAAAACCAGAGCAGGCGGAGACTGAAGTCCGCTTGCAGCCGAGTCGGTTCTACTCCGGTTATAGTTTGCAAGAAAGAAACATTTAGAAACTCAACCGCCAAATACAAGGAAATTGAAGTAATCCCTGCTATCAGTGAATCAAAGTTAGGAATTGAACCCAAATACTTTAACAGGACAATCAGTAAGATGGTTGAGCAACAAATATTCAGGATATAGTTCCCGGTTATTGCTCTAATGCCATAAACCGCCAAGCCAAACAGAATACCTATCAGTACAATTTGGGCCATTTTTATTTTTCTTGCTTGCAAACTGGAGGCCAAATAGGTAACTACAATTCCCTCCGGGATAGAAAAAAGGAGTATTGCAGCAATATTTTCAACCAATCATTGCACCCGCTATCTAATTCAAATTCTTGGTTAAACAAATTCTTGATACCAAGCCGGGAATCTTCTTGTTTTTGGGGATAAGCACAAAATTTCTAACCGGAATATAATTACCATTGTATACTTTTCTACAGATGGAGGGTATTTCCTTCAGGCCTTTTGTCCTATTGTCCAGTATTATTTGTCCTGTGCATGTCCGGCACTAAAGATTAGGTTTTCGCAAAGCAGTTCTCCAAAAGTGGGTGATAGAACGTAAAAAGTAGCCGTTGAGGCTACTTTTCAGTTTACTTATCTTTATCTAGCCTTATTTCATACGGTAAAGGTTATAATCCTTAATTTTTTTATATAAAGTTGACCGGCTCATCCCTAAGGCTTTGGCCGCATGGCTAATACAATAGTCTTTTTGGGCCAGGACTTCTTGAATAACTTCTCTTTCCACTTCACTTAAAGACGGAACCGCTTCCAACGCCGATTTAGTCTTTCTATCCGGGGAAACCGGTTTTTCCGTTATAATACCGTCTGTTTCTTCCGCTTCTCTTATCACGTCGGGAAGGTCCTGGGGCCTAATTACACCACCGGAAGACATGTTTATGGCGTACATCACAGTGTTTTTTAGCTGCCGGACATTTCCCGGCCAATCATAACTGTATAACAAAAGTTTGGCAGCATTGCTCAGGGCGGGCACTCGAATCTGTTGTTTTTCAGCCTCCTCCCAAAGAAAGTATCTCAACAACTCTCTTATATCCGAACGCCTTTCACGTAAAGGAGGAATCTTCAAAGTGTAAACGGCTAAACGGTAATACAAATCGGCTCGAAATTTATCTTCCCGGACCAACTGGGCCAGATTCTTGTTCGTTGCCGCAATTAAACGAAAATCAACGGGTATGTACTGGCTCCCCCCTACCCGCATCACTTGTTTATCTTCAAGCACCCGCAACAGAACCGGTTGCAATTCTAAAGGCATATCCCCGATCTCATCCAAAAATAGCGTCCCACCGTTGGCCAATTCAATTTTGCCCCGACGGCCCTGCCGCTCAGCCCCGGTAAAAGCTCCTCCCTCATAACCAAAAAGTTCACTTTCAATCAAGGTTTTGGGAATGGCCGCACAATTAAGAGCGATTATAGGCCCTTGGGGGCGGCTGGTGTAATGAATTGCTTGGGCAAAAAGTTCTTTTCCCGTTCCGCTTTCCCCTTGGATAAGAACAGGGTCATCGAAACAGGCAATTTTTTTAGCCTTCTTTATAGTTTCTTTCATTTGGGGTGAACTGCCCACAATACGTTCAAAGCTATATTTGCTCTCTGTTTCGTTGACGCTGTTTGTCAAAAGCTCGGCTTTAGAGAGCTCATTGATTTTTTTAATAGTTAAAACACAGCCAAAACAAATGTCACAATCGCTTATTAAAGGCTTAACGGAACTCAAAACCAATTTTTGTTTGGCCCGTTTAAATTCATAATCGACCTTTACCGCTTGGCCGGTTTCTAAAACTGACTTCACCAGAGAATAGTTACCAATAATTTCTTCCACAGGCATACCTATTAGGTCCCGATCCGGAAATGAGAACAGCTCCTTAGCTTTAGTATTGGCCTTTATAATAGTGCCGTTTTTATTCAAGGTTATTAATCCTTCATCGGAGACATCGAATGTAACCTTGAGTAATTCATTATGCAATTCAATTTCTAACTGGTACTGGAAAACGCTTTGGATAGCACTGGCCATGTTAAGCGCTAAAGCCAAGGTATGAGAATTTTGATGCTGAAAACTGGGAGTAACAATTGATAATGTCCCGGCTAAAACATTATAGGCATCAAAAATCGGAGCCGACGAACAAGAAATATCTTCGTATTTTTCGCAGTAATGTTCCGGCCCACAGATTTACATTGGGATTCCCAAGATAAGGCTTAAACCGTGGGCACAGGTTCCAACTGTCTTTTCAGTCCATACTGACCCTGGCTCTAATTTAAATCTTTTGTTCTGCTCGGCCAGTTTTTCCTTGCTACCCACAATAACCCTAAGCATAACACCATTTTCATCCGATAGCAAAATTATGCTTTCCATATTGGTTAAAATACACTCCATCTGGTGAATGTAGGGATCGGCCGCTTTTAACAAGATATTTTTTTCACGCAGTACTTCTGAAAATTCCGTTTCAGTTAGAAGTGGCCCGTAGTTATAATCAAAAAGCTTAAGCTGGTTATTATAAGATCTCTGCCAAGATTCAACAACCTCAGGGCGGACAAAATCCCCACGCGGGTGAGGCCCAGGCTTGGTAAGTAAATCAATTTTGTAATTGCGAATTTTCTCCAGAAGCTCAAGTTCATTGGTGGTCACATTTTGCATGCTGGTCCGGTAAGTTTGGAAAATCATCGGGCTCAGAATATTATTCAGAGAATACAAAAAGATCACTCCTTCCAGACTGCCAACCAAATGCAAATGACTATAAACTCTCAATGTCTGGTAATCACATTTATGGTAAAAATAGTTTTTATCAGTATACACAATATTCAGACACCCAGCAAGACAATCTTTGCTTTTAACTGGTGTATGTGTTCAAAAGCACTACAAAATCAGCTTCTACTGTCCACTCATAATGAATTAATGTCCGCTTTTTTACGTATATCTTAATTCAGAGCTTTTTTTCTTTAATAATGCCTTTCCGATGCTCAAGAAAGTCAGCTTTATTCATCACCCACAGTTTGGCATCCTATTTGCTTAAAGATAGTAAAAATTATGTTTCAGGGGCCTTAGCATTATTTAAGCACTATTTAAGCACTACCTTCGTAACAATAATTTTCAGAGAATTCAAACAATAGAAAGGGGTGATTTTGTCGGAGTTGGCCTGATTTTGGTTAGGATTATGGAGTACAGCAAATTTTTTTAGAGGAGTGAATTTATGGACACTAAGAAAAAGGGATTCTTCCGCTATGAAAACGGTATGGTAATTATTCTTACCTTGGTCTTCGGCTTTGTTATGTTTGACCGCTTTGCCCTTACCAACCTGGCCCCCTTTGTTAATCCTGAACTGGGATTAAATAATAGCCAGTTTGGCTTTATTATGTCGGCATTCGCCTTTGCTTGGGCAATTTCCGGATTCATCGGCTGTTTAACTTCCGATTTGCGTAGACAAAAGAAGAAATTCCTGGCCGTATTTGTGTTGTTATTCTCTATCTGCTCTTTAGCCACAGGTTTTGCCGTTGGCTTTATATCCCTGCTTTTAATCCGCATTGTTATGGGTTTGTTTGAAGGACCCGTTCTTCCTCTTAATCAAAGTTTTATGCTGGTTCAGTCCACCCCCTCCCGCCGTGGTTTTAACATGGGGGTTATGACCACCTCAGGAGTTGGTTTGATTTCCAGTTTACTCGGTCCCATCATTGTCGTTGCACTGGCTACAGCTATCGGGTGGAGAGCTACATTCTTCTTGACTATTATTCCGGGCCTGATACTTGTCTTTCTCATTCTCAAATATTTAATAGAGCCGGATATGGAATCGTTTGCCTCCACTAGTGCCCCTGAGCAGAAAGAAAAAGTCAAATTTACTGATGTTCTCAAAAACAGGAACGTTATTGTAACATGTATCTATTCCATCTTCATTATCGGTTGGTATGTCACCATGCTTTCCTTTAGCCCGCTGTTTTTAACCGAGGTCAAAGGATTAAGCCCAACCCACATGAGTTTTATTATGTCTGCTTTGGGTGCAGGAGCTATACTGTGGGGAATGGTTGTTCCTTCCTTATCTGACCGTTTTGGTCGAAAACCGATCATTATTATTTTCTCCATTATCACGCTTTTTGCACCGCTGGGCTTGCTTTTCACCCCGGCTTCTTCACCCTTACTCATGGCGCTCTGCTGTTTCATCGGCTGGTGCGGAGCTGGTATTTTCCCCGTTTTCGAAGCTGCTGTGCCTACTGAATCCGTGAACCCCAAATTCGCTTCCAGTGCTGTAGCTACAGTTCAGCTGGCCGGCGAGCTAATCGGAGCTGTCGGATTTGTAGCTATAGCCGGTATTCTGGCCGATGCTTTCGGTCTCAGCGCTGTGATGTGGCTATGCGCCGGTCTAATGGTCGTCGGCTTCTTTGTAGCCTTTGGAATCTATGAAACTGCGCCGCTGGTACTGGAAAGAAGAAAAGCCAAATTAGGTGCCACTGCCAAATAATAACTGTACAGCTCATACCGACCCACTCACGAACTTAGAGAAGGATGTCTGAGCTTAAATTAGCTCAGGCATCCTTTTTTATAACGGTATTACTTTATACGACCGGTGTTAATTATGCTTGTTTTTTCGAACAAACAAGTATAAAGTATATACATTCATGGAACATTCATAAAAGAACAGATGCCTACGGGGATTTAGAAATAAATGAAGTATAGAAATAAAAAATACCTAGGGGAAAGGATGTTGACTATGCTTTGTCTTAAAAACGCCTTCTTAGTAGATGGAACCGGGCAAAACCCACAAGAAGGGGTTACTGTCGTCGTGCAGGGAAAAACAATTGTCCAAGTTGGCAGAGATATTACTATTCCGGAAGATGCACAGGTTATCGATCTTAAACATAAACCGCTCCTTCCTGGTTTTTCCGATGCTCATACCCATCTTGGCGGTAGCGACAGTTTAGACCGCCCCGGATTGACCAGTCGCTTTGCCAATTATAATTATGCTCAAAACAGGGAAGCAGCGCTGGAATGGGGAGTTACCGCTGTCCGAAGCGCCGGAGATTTTACACCGGAAATTCTGGAGTTTCGTGACGAAGTAAATGAAGGGAAATTCCGCTCTCCACGTATTTTAGCCTGCGGACGTTTCATTCAGGCTCAGAACGGATATCCGGGATACGCCGTATTTTCAGCCGATCAAAATATTCTTGACAATGCCATGGTCCTGGTAAATGACCAGACCGATATCGAAGCAGAAGTTAAAAAACTGGTTGAGGCCGGGGTAGATTTTATCAAAACCGTTATTTCCGATGACAATAAGATGGACTATCCTAATTCTGTCCCCCGCCTGTCTAATGAGCAGTTAAAACGGATCGCAGACGCCGCTCACAAATACGGCAAACGCCTGATGGTCCATGTCGATGATTTAAAAGATATGGCTGAAGCTATTGCCATCGGTGCCGATACAATCGAACATATCATTAGTGTCGGTAGTTCTAACCATGAACTAACAGATGAATTATTAAAAACCTTAACCAGCCGTGATGTTTGGGTCGTGCCGACAATGATCGCCATCAAAAATCACGATGCCATGCCCGGTATTCCGCCGGTTTATGCTACACTGGAAAAGGTAGTTAGAGAATTTATTAAAGCCGGTGTTAAAATCGGTGTGGGCTGCGACTCCGGCATTCCTTTCGTTCCTTATGGCGAATGTGTTCATCTGGAAATGGAGCTTTTAACCGAAGCCGGCATGTCCCCTCTGGCAGCTATAACAGCCGCTACAGGCGGAAACGCTAAAATGTTTGGCCAAGAACATTTTTTCGGTACCGTCGAGCCCGGCAAAGCTGCCGACTTGGTTGTACTTGGCTCCAATCCGCTTCAGGATATAAAAAATACCCGAGACATCAAAATGGTTCTCCGGGATGGCAGGATAGTGGTCGATAAACTTCTAAACAATTAAACTGATTAACGATTAACAGACCAAAACCTTAAGTCCCGCCAATCCCTTGGAGAAGGATTTGGCGGGACCTAAATTTTTGTATCTAGTTAGGTTCGTTAATCTTACAATTTTGTTGACATTACATTAGAAGAATGGGAATAATAATATAGTTTTGATTATTAGCAAATATCTTAGAAAGGTTGTTGCAATATATGAGTAAAAACTTCGATAAGGAAATAATTAGCAACTGGGCTCAAAAAAGCGAACTGGAAAGAACTATTGCTTCCGGAATAGGTGGAGCCCCGGAAATAAAACGTGAGGAAAAGTTACAGTTTTTAGGTGTCTTTAAAGAAAGAGTACTTAAGTATCTAACCAAACAGCAAGTTGTTGAAGATAAACTCTACCGGGAAATCATCACTGCCCTCCAAGATCAGAGGGCCACCAAGCTACTAATTAATGGGGATCTCCCTTTCAAGGCCAGAGAGAAATACCGGCAAAAGGCTCAAGAGTTAGGGGTAAATTACACCATTATATTTGATTCCGCTCTCAAAGGTGAGGTGGGCTTGGTTGTAGCCAGTGATTATGCAGTCGAAGTTGACGATATTGCCGTTTCATCCTAGAAAATAAAGCGCCGTCACTAAATCATACTGACGTAGCCCTCATAGACCACGCCGGAAGAAGGAACAACAGTTATAATTGAACCTTCTTCAATTTTTTGCACCGCATCTGGGGCTCCGACAATAGCGGGAATTCCATATTCAATTGCCAGAATAGCCGCATGGGAAGTGATCCCTCCCCGTTCGACAACCAGAGCGCCGGCCTTGGCTATAAGCGAGAGATCTTCCGCTTCTGTTGCTTCCGTAACCAGAATGTCCCCTCGGTTAAATAAACCGGATTTTTTATGTCGGGCGGTACCTGAATAGGATTTCTTATTTATTCCCGTTCCGCGCGTAAGAATATTGCCAACTACCTGAACTTTGATTAAATTAGTTGTCCCCACTTTACCTACAGGAACTCCTGCGGTTAATACAACCAAGTCACCGGTTTTAAGAACATGCTTATCTACAGCTTTGGACACAGCCATGGAAAGCAGTTCATCCGTACCGCTACTTTCCTCTACCAGGATAGTATTTACTCCCCAGTTTAAAGAAAGCTTTCTGGCAACAGCTGGATAAGGAGTTGCCGCAATAATTAAAGATTTAGGACGATAACGGGAAATTAGCCTGGCCGTCGTACCCGATTGCGTGGGAGTAATAATGGCCGCAGCATTTAAATCCGTGGCTATGGTTTTACAGGCATGGCCAATAGCATCGGCAATGTCTCGGCCTTTATTAGCCGGTATAACAGCCGATTCATTGTTTTTAAAGAATATGCTTTCCGTTTTGCGAGCAATCCTATCCATAGTTTGGACCGCTTCAACCGGGAAAGAACCGGCAGCCGTTTCCCCGGACAGCATAATCGCATCTGCTCCGTCAAGTATGGCATTAGCGACATCACTGGCTTCCGCCCTTGTAGGCCGGGGCTGGCGAATCATAGAATCAAGCATTTGGGTGGCTACAATCACAATCTTACCCAGTTCGTTACATTTGGCAATGATCTCTTTCTGACAGACAGGAACATCTTCCACCGGAATTTCTACCCCGAGGTCACCCCTTGCTATCATAACGCCGTCAGCCACACTAAGTATGCCGTCTATATTATCGATTCCTTCCCTACTCTCGATCTTGGCGATAATTTTAACATCGGATCCGGCCTCTTCAATTAGTTTACGGACTTCAAGTATATCAGCAGCCTTACGGGTAAAAGAAGCCGCAATAAAATCAATATCATTATTAATCCCGAAGCGGATATCTTCTACATCTTTGGTCGTCAAGGCCGGCAGCTGAACAGCAACTCCGGGGACGTTGACCCCTTTCCTGGACTTAAGGATACCGCCGTTGATAACTTTCGTGATAATTTTCCCCTCTTGTACGGCAGTAACTTCCAGCTCCATAAGCCCATCATCCACTAAAATTCGAGTGCCGGGATGGACCTCCCGCCAAAGGTTTTCATAACTGATATACACTCTTGTCGCCGAACCGGTTTGTTTGTCAGTATCTAAAATAAATTGACTACCGTTTTTGAGCATTACTCCGTCATCAGGCACTAAGCCGGTACGAATTTCCGGTCCTTTAGTGTCAAGCAAAATACCCAAATTGGTTTCCATTCTGGCCGATACTTCTCGTAAGACTCGAATTCGTTTCAGATGTTCTTCTTGATTGCCGTGGGAAAGATTAAGCCTTGCCACATTCATACCGGCATCCAGTAATTGTTGGATTTTTTCCGGTGATTCACTTGCAGGGCCAATCGTACATATTATTTTGGTTCTTCTCAAACTAACCGCCCTCTTAATATTAAAATCTTTTGTTTTCTTTTATTCTTATCTTTTATTCTTATTAACTATAAATCTAAAGTTAAGCCTGTTTAAAAGCCCTTGGAAGCAATTAGCTGCACCAAATCAATAACTCTCTTGGAATAAGCCCATTCATTATCATACCAGGCCAGAACCTTAACCATTTTATTACCTGACACCATGGTTGATAACCCGTCAACTATAGAGCTATGGTCATTATCATTGTAGTCGATAGAAACGAGCGGCTGTTCACTAAAATCCATTATGCCTTTAAGTTCGGTTTCAGCGGCCTGTTTGAGCTTGGCATTTACTTCTTCCCTAGTCGTCGGCTTACTGACATTGACTACCAAATCAACCAGAGATACATTGGGAGTTGGTACCCTAATGGCCAAACCATCAAGTTTGCCTTTTAATTCCGGCAGGACAAGGGATACCGCTTTGGCAGCCCCTGTGGTGGTTGGGATCATAGACTGAAAAGCATTTCTGGCCCTTCGCCAATCTTTATGTTCAAAGTCCAGAATACGTTGATCATTGGTCACGGAGTGAGTAGTAGTCATAAATCCCTGTTCAATACCAAATTCTCTTAAAATCACTTTGGCTACAGGAGCTAAACAGTTGGTGGTGCAGGAGGCATTGGAAATAATATGATGGACTTGGGGATCATATTTATCCTGGTTTACTCCCATAACAATAGTAATATCTTCATCCTTGGCCGGTGCAGAAATCACTACTTTTCTTGCTCCGGCTTGAATATGTTTGCCGGCACCTTCTCGGGCCACAAATTTACCCGTCGATTCAATAACAATATCAACGTTCAGATCTTTCCAAGGCAAAGATGCAGGATCCTTTTCCGCTAAGAGCTTAAAGGATTTATTATTAACCTTCAGAATATCGCCATTCACTTCAACATCATAAGGAAGGGTGCCATGATTGGAATCATATTTCAATAAATGACCCAAAATATCGGGTTTGCCTAAATCATTAATTGCTACTATTTCCAAATCCCCGGGAGATTGCAAATAAGCTTTAAAACATAATCTCCCAATTCTTCCGAAACCATTAATCCCAACTTTTACGGTCATAACAATAACCCTCCTAAGCTTATATTGTTTATTTAAAAAAATATCTTTTCAGTAATAAATAAATATATGCATAATAAATAAATATTATTGATATGAAGATATAAATACAAATATTCTGTTAATTTAACATATATATTCTGTTTAAATTAATTTATTCCTGCGCAAATAGCTCTATGGATAATCATAGGTTTCCCTAAAACACACAAAACTTGCATGTGATTTATGTCCCTTGATTAATCAGGGAAGCCAGATACCCCGCCCCAAAACCGTTGTCAATATTAACTACCCCAATCCCGGATGAACAACTGTTAAGCATAGACAACAGCGCTGCTATTCCGCCAAAACTCGCTCCATAACCAATGCTGGTCGGTACCGCTATAACAGGTTTAGCGATAAGCCCCCCGATTACACTGGGTAAAGCCCCGTCCATACCGGCAACAACAATTACCACTTTGGCCTCCAGCAGCTTGTTGGTCTGCGAGAGTAGTCGATGTAGGCCTGCGACTCCTACATCATACATCCGTACAACTTTATTGCCCATAGCTTCCGCGGTGACTGCGGCTTCTTCCGCTACAGGGATGTCGGCCGTTCCGGCGGAAACCACCAGGATATTTCCCAGCCGATTCTGCTCTCCTTGACGAATCACAATGGTTTTGGCCCTTTCATTGTATTCGGCGACCGGAATGTGCTCAACTAAAGCCTTATAACATTCATAAGTGGCGCGGGTAGCCAATACATTACGTTCAGATACAGCTACCAGCCGCTGAGCAATGGCTACAACCTGTTCTGTAGTCTTGCCCTGACAGAAAATCACCTCGGGGAAACCCTTGCGTTGCTGCCTGTGAGTGTCTAAAACTGCATATTCCATATCGTAATAGTGCATTTTTTTTATTTCCTCAAGACCCATATCGATATCTATTTGCCGGGTTCGTATTTTCATTAAAATATCTCGTAATTTATCATCCATAACAGGCTGCTCCTTAAATCTCCAGCGGATTTTTTAATAGCTCACTCAGCAGGGCATACGCTGCCTCAATATCGGCTTTAGCTGCCACTTCGCTGGCCGTATGCAAATACCTCACCGGGACAGCCAGACCACCCGTGGGTACGCCGCCCTTACTTAAGTGCACAGGGCCGGAATCCGTGCCGCCGGTGGAGATGACTTCACACTGGTAAGGAATAGAATGCCGATCCGCAGTATCTGTCATCCATTGCTTTATCCTAGGAGAAACAATAATGGTCCTGTCCATGGCCTTAATAGCTACTCCTTTGTTTACTGCCGTACCATATTCTTCTCTCGGGGTATCATAGCTGATAGTTGTATCTATTATCAGGGCCAGGTCGGGTTCAATACTATAGGCTGCGGTTTTGGCTCCACGAGCGCCCACTTCTTCTTGGACCGTAAAAGTAAAGTATAAATCATGTTCTCCCTGGTAACTTTTACAAGCCTGCAGGGCAATAAAGCAGCCCAGACGATCATCCAGCGCTTTGGCCATAATGTGGCTGTCAGTCTCAACAAATTCTCCGGTTAGAATGGCCATATCCCCTTCCTGGACTTTGCTTCTGGCTTCTTTTTCCCCCAGGGCACCGATATCGATAAAACATTTCCCTATGGGCTTGCCCTGTTCGTTTACCTTTCTTTCCCGGGCAATTACCCCTTTTAAGCCGCTGCCAAACATCACCCTCCTGCCAGGAAGCTCAGCTACTTTAATTCCGCCTACCGGCGAGAAATAAAGATAACCGTTGCGGTCAATATAAGTAACAATCAATCCCACTTCATCCATATGAGCGGCAATCATAATTTTCTTTTTATTTGATCCCTTACCTGACCCGTTCTTTCTGAGTATCAGATTACCAAGGGTATCCGTCTCGACAGAATCAACAAAGTTTTCGGCATATTCTTTAATAAGAGCCGCTACTTGCTTTTCATTTCCGGACGGACCGTAGGCCTGAGTTAAATCCTTCAATAAATTATAGTCTAAGGTCAAATTCTCAGTCATGACAACCTCCTATACATAATGCAACGGTATTGCTTTTATTCTATAAATTGTTGACAAGCCTCCAAAATTAAGCGGACTAAAGTGCGACAATTTTCATAATCCTGCACCGCTATCAG
>JAAYMU010000194.1 GCA_012521215.1 Peptococcaceae bacterium
AAGAGAGGTTTATATAATTGAAAAAATAAATTATTTATAATACAATAAAAAGGTTATAAGGATATTATTGAGATTATTGAGGATGATTTTGGGAGGAAGTAGTTTTGCAAAATAGTGCAGACCTAGGTAACAACAATGAATTTGTTTCTGATTATAATGCAGAGCAAATAGAAGTGCTGGAGGGGTTAGAGGCCGTTCGTAAAAGACCCGGTATGTATATCGGATCAACAAGTAGCCGGGGACTTCATCATTTGGTCTACGAAATAGTCGATAACAGTATTGATGAAGCCATGGCCGGTTTTTGCGACAATATTCAGGTGATTATTCACCAGAATAACGGTATTACTGTAAAAGATAACGGCCGAGGTATACCGGTTGATATTCATCCCAAGATGGGTAAACCTACAGTTGAAGTATGTCTAACAGTCCTTCATGCTGGAGGAAAGTTTAATAATGGCGCCTATAAAGTCTCAGGTGGTCTGCATGGAGTTGGGATGAGCGTTGTCAATGCTCTTTCCGTTAGACTTAGAGTTGAAGTAAAAAAAGATGGCAAAAAATATGTTCAGGAATTCTCTCGCGGAAAAGCCATGACCGAATTAAAAGAAGTAGGGTCTTATAAAGGCCAATCAGGAACCTTAATAAGTTTTGAACCCGATCCTGAAATATTTGAAGATGTTGTTTATGACTTTGAAATTCTGGCCCAGAGATTAAAAGAACTTTCATTTCTAAACAAAAATGTAGCAATTACCTTAATCGATGAAAGGACAAACACTAAAGAAGTTTATAAATATAGCGGTGGACTCATTGATTTTGTAAAATATCTTAATAAAAATAAAGATCCGCTTCACCCTAAACCAATTGTCATAGAAGCTAAAAAAGACAATGTTCAGGTGGAAGTAGCGCTGCAGTATACTGATAGTTACACAGAGAACCTTTTTTCTTATACCAATAATATTAATACCACTGAAGGCGGAACTCACGAAGCCGGATTTAAAGCCGCGCTTACTCGCGTAATTAACGATTATGCCCGTAAGAACAATATTTTGAAAAGTAATGAAAGTAATTTAAGCGGTGAAGATGTACGGGAAGGAATTACTTCTATTCTTTCGGTTAAAGTTCCGGAACCTCAATTTGAAGGCCAGACCAAAACTAAACTTGGCAACAGTGAAGTACGCTCTATAGTTGATAGTGTAGTTGGCGAAGGTTTATCAGTATTTTTTGAGGAAAATCCTGCTATTGCCAGAAAAATTGTGGAAAAAGGACTTCAAGCTGCCAGAGCTAGACTGGCTGCCCGTAAGGCTAGAGATCTTACTCGGCGTAAAAGCGCTTTGGAGAGTACTTCTCTCCCGGGTAAACTTGCCGACTGTACCTGGAAAGACCCTCGCTATTGCGAAATGTACATTGTTGAAGGGGATAGTGCCGGCGGTTCAGCAAAGCAGGGCAGGGATCAAAAGTTTCAGGCTATTCTTCCTTTACGGGGAAAAATATTAAATGTAGAAAAAGCCCGCCTGGATAAAATATTGGCCAATGCTGAAATCAGAGCAATGATTACTGCTTTGGGAACAGGAATTTCCGAGGATTTTGATATCGAAAAAGCCCGCTATCATAAAATTATGATTATGACTGACGCCGATGTTGACGGATCTCATATTCGTATTTTATTGCTTACTTTCTTTTATCGGTATATGAGACCTCTGATTGAAAATAACTTTGTTTATATTACTCAACCGCCTTTATACAAGATTCAAAAGGGCAAAGTAATAAAATATGCCTATAGTGATGCTGAACTTGACCGCATTTTAGATGAAATGGGCAGAGAAAAAGTTGAGATTCAGCGTTATAAAGGCTTAGGGGAAATGAACCCTGAACAATTATGGGAAACAACTATGGATCCAGCAACCAGAACAATTTTACAGGTTAAAATGGAAGATGCCATGAAAGCGGATGAACTTTTTACTATGCTGATGGGTGATAAAGTTGAACCTCGTAGAGAGTTTATCCAAAAACACGCTAGAGAAGTACGTAATCTGGATATTTAAGAAAGGGAGCAAAATCGATGTCCATGGATTTATTTGAAGGTAAAGTAGTACCGATAGAGATTTCTGAGGAACTAAAAAAATCATTTATTGATTACTCTATGAGTGTAATTGTCAGCCGGGCTCTTCCAGATGTTAGAGACGGGCTTAAGCCTGTGCACCGCAGAATTCTTTATACTTTGCATGTCTTAGGAATGACCCCGAATAAGTCCTATAGCAAGTCAGCAAGACTTGTGGGGGATTGCATGGGAAAATTCCATCCTCATGGCGATTCTTCCATATACGATGCAGTTGTGCGGATGGCTCAAGATTTTGCCAGCCGTTACCCATTGATCGACGGGCATGGTAACTTTGGCTCAATTGACGGCGACTCAGCTGCTGCAATGCGCTATACGGAACTCAGAATGGCACCGCTGGCTTCTTATATGCTGGCTGATATCGAAAAAGAAACCGTAGATTTTAAGCCTAATTATGATGAAAAAGAAAAAGAGCCGGTAGTTCTTCCTGCGAAGTTCCCTAATCTTTTGGTCAATGGTTCTTCCGGGATAGCTGTTGGCATGGCTACTAATATTCCTCCTCATAATTTAAGGGAAGTAATTGATGCTGTAGTATATCTTTTAGATAGTCAAGATAAACCGGATGGTCTGGAGAAAGTTACCATAAAAAATATTATGAAATTCATAAAAGGCCCTGACTTTCCTACCGGTGGCCTTATTATGGGAACAGAAGAAATTATCAACGCTTACACCACAGGTAGAGCAACAATCAAAATCCGGGCCAAAGCAAATACTGAAAGAATAGGAAAGTCCGGTAAAATGCAAATTGTGGTTACCGAAATTCCTTTTATGGTTAATAAGGCGAAATTAATAGAAAAAATCGCTGAATTGGTTAATGAAAAGAAAATTGAAGGTATTACGGATTTAAGGGATGAAACAACTCGTAAAGGTATGCGGATTGTTATTGAGCTTAGAAGAGATGTCAATCCGCAGATAATTTTAAATCAGCTTTATAAGCATACCCAAATGGAAAGTAGCTTTGGTATAAACTTATTGGCTTTGGTTGATGATGTACCTAAGGTCTTGAATTTAAAAGAAATGCTGGTGCATTTTATTAACCACCAAAAGGAAGTTATTACCAGAAGAAGCCAGTATGAGTTAAGGAAAGCTGAAGATGAAGCCCATATCGTTGAGGGTTTGCGCAAAGCCTTAGATTTTATAGATGAAGTTATTGACATTATCAGATCCTCAAAAGATGATAGTACGGCTAAAACTAGGCTTATTGAACGCTTCGAGTTCAGCGACAGGCAAGCGCAGGCTATTTTAGATATGCGTCTGAGAAGGCTTACCGGATTGGAAAGGACTAAGCTTGATGAACAATACCAAAAGCTTCTTGATGAAATTGCTTACCTTAAAGCTGTTTTAAGCTCTGATAAAATGGTTCGGGAAATAATAAAAACAGAATTAAAGGAAATCAAGGATAAGTTTGGTGATGAGAGACGTTCAGAAATTACTTTAGATGTTACCGATATGGACATTGAAGATTTGATTGCCGAAGAAGATATAGTTATTACGGTTACCCACAGAGGATATATTAAAAGATTGCCATTAGATACTTACCGCAGTCAAAGAAGGGGCGGCCGTGGGGTAAGCGGGATGACCACAGTTGAAAATGACTTTGTAGACAGGTTATTCATCGCTTCTACTCACCATTATATTTTAGTGTTTACGTCCAAGGGAAAAGTTTATCGTCTGAGAGCATATGAAATACCGGAGGCTAGCAGGACAGCTAGAGGAACCGCTATTGTCAACCTCCTTAATCTATCCTCGGATGAACAGGTTACTGCTACCATGGCAATCAAAGAATTTAATGATAATTACAATTTGCTAACAGCAACCAGAAATGGCATTGTTAAAAAGACAGCACTTAAAGATTATGAAACCAAAAGACGGGATGGACTGATTGCTCTTACTTTGGATGATAATGACGAATTAATTGGAGTACATTTGACTAGAGGAGATGACGATGTACTAATTGCTACTCGAAAAGGTCTGGTTATCCGTTTTTCCGAAGAGGATGTACGTACTATGGGGAGAACGGCCAGGGGTGTTAAAGGAATTAACTTGGATGAATCTGACTATGTTGTAGGCATAGATGTTGTCGATAAAAACGGGGAAAATTTAGAATTATTAACCGTAACCGAAAACGGATTTGCCAAAAGAAGCCTTCTGGAAGAGTTTCGTAGGCAGGGCCGAGCCGGCAAAGGCGTTATTGGTCATAGAATTACATCTAAAACAGGGCTTTTAGCTGGAATCAAAGTTGTTAATGCCGACGAAGAATTAATGTTTATTACTGATGAAGGAATTGTGATTCGCCAGGAAGTAAGCGGAATATCGGTTCAAGGCAGAGCAGCTCAGGGAGTAACGGCTATGAGAACTGGTGATAGTAAAATTGCAGCTATTGCTAAAGTGGTTAGCAAAGACGAAGAATAGGGGGGAATTATCATGGCTGAAGTTACGTCATGGAAAGTAAATAATGGATTGGCTGAGAAGTTAAAGGGCGGTGTCATTATGGATGTTACGACACCCGAACAGGCCAAAATCGCTGAAGAGGCCGGAGCTTGTGCTGTCATGGCTTTGGAAAGAGTACCGGCTGATATAAGAGCTGCTGGTGGAGTTGCCAGAATGGCTGATGCTACTGTCATCAAAAATATTATGAAGGCTGTAACCATACCCGTAATGGCTAAAGCCAGAATCGGCCATTTTGTCGAAGCTAAGATTTTAGAAGCCTTAGGGGTGGATTTCATAGACGAAAGTGAAGTATTAACTCCGGCTGATGATATGTTTCATATTGCTAAAAATGAGTTTAAAGTTCCTTTTGTTTGTGGGGCTCGCAACCTTGGTGAAGCATTGCGTCGTATAGGCGAAGGAGCTTCTATGATCAGGACCAAAGGAGAACCCGGTACCGGGAATGTTGTAGAAGCTGTCCGTCATATGCGTACTGTTATGGCGGAAATTCGTAGACTCACTACCTTACCTAAAGAAGAACTAATGAATGCAGCCAAAGAAATGGCTGCTCCGTATGATTTAGTACAATACGTTGCTGAGCATGGTAAATTGCCGGTTCCAAATTTTGCGGCCGGTGGCATTGCCACTCCCGCTGATGCTGCTCTTATGATGCACCTTGGGTGCGATGGTATATTTGTTGGATCGGGCATTTTTAAATCTTCTGATCCTGCTAAAAGAGCACGGGCCATTGTTTCAGCTACAGCCCATTACAAAGATGCAGAAATGCTAGCCAAACTTTCCGAGGATTTAGGGGAAGCGATGCCTGGAATTGAGATATCTACAATCGCTCCTGCGGAACGGATGCAAGAACGGGGATGGTAAGTAAAAAATAGATTGAATCCTTACTGAATAACTGAATACAGGGAAAAGTGTTTTGTTCGCCAGGGTAGTCAACTGGCTAGCACTTTTCCCTCCGGCTTAACGAATGATCAAAAAGTGTATGAGTGTTTTTAAAAATGATTTCGTAGGTTCTAACAGGAGGTTTCCCTATGCTTGATCTCAAATTTGTGCGGACGAACCCTGAAATAGTTAAGGAGGCCCTGGCCAAACGCCATGCCGAAATAAACCTGGATGATTTTTTACGCCAGGAAGAACAAAGGAGGCAGCTTATATTTGAAGTTGAAAAATATAAAGCTGAGCGCAATAAAACTTCCGATGAAGTGGCCAGGCTGAAAAAAAACGGCGAAAATGCTGAGCATTTGATATCTTTAATGCGAGACGTTGGGGCTAAAATTAAGGAATTAGATCAAAAATTATCTGAAATCGACAACAAAATGCAAGAAGTACTTTATACTATTCCCAATATTCCGCATGAATCGGTTCCTGTAGGCAAAGATGAAAAAGATAACCTGGAAGTTCGCAAATGGGAAGAACCACGGCAATTTAATTTTACCCCCCTGTCCCATTTTGAATTGGGCGAACGCTTAGATATTTTGGATTTTGGCAGGGCGGGAAAAGTTACCGGGGCCAGGTTTACTTTTTATAAAGGATTAGGTGCCAAACTGGAAAGAGCTTTAATTAACTTCATGCTTGATAGGCATAGCAAAAAAGGGTATACAGAAATATTTCCGCCGTTTATAGTTAATAGGCAATCCATGTTCGGAACGGGTCAACTTCCCAAATTTGAACAAGATGCTTTTAAAATAGAAAATACTGAATATTTTTTGATACCGACCGCTGAAGTACCGATAACAAACTATCACCGGGATGAGATCTTAGACGCTGAAAAGTTGCCTTTATCCTATTGCGCTTATAGTGGCTGTTTTAGGGCTGAAGCCGGAGCAGCAGGCAGAGATACCAGGGGACTGATCAGACAGCACCAATTTAATAAAGTTGAATTAGTAAAATTCTCTTTGCCCGAAAACTCTTATCAGGAACTGGAAAATCTAACTGCGGATGCCGAGGCTATTCTTCAGGAGTTAGGACTCCCCTATAGAGTAGTTGTTTTATCCAGCGGTGATTTAGGGTTTAGTTCGGCTAAAACTTATGACCTGGAAGTGTGGCTTCCTAGTTTTAATTCTTATCGAGAAATTTCTTCTTGCAGTAACTTTGAGGATTTCCAGGCAAGAAGAGCAAACATTAGATTTCGGAGAGGACTTAAAGAAAAACCTGAGTATGTACATACTCTCAACGGAAGTGGCTTGGCAATTGGCAGAACAGTAGCGGCTATTCTGGAAAATTACCAGCAAGAAGACGGCCGAGTAAAGGTTCCTCAAGCCCTACAACCGTATATGGGAGTCCAGTATATCGAATAATGCTTATCATAGCTAGACCAGCCCTTTTTTATTGTTAGTTTGGATTAATAATTTCACATTTTGCTTGCAATTTAAGAATTTAATTAGATAAAATTATAGAAGATGAAATTACTAAAAGAATGGTTTTATCTACTTCTTGTCTAGGGACAAAGATTGTGTTATACTATCTATCGTCTCATTCTTGGAGGGGTGTCCGAGTGGTTTAAGGAGCCGGTCTTGAAAACCGGTGACACCGCAAGGTGCCGTGGGTTCGAATCCCACCCCCTCCGCCATGGCCTCGTAGCTCAGGTGGATAGAGCGGGGGTTTCCTAAACCCTGTCTTGCGGGGGTTCGAGTCCTCCCGGGGCCACCATTTGACTAACGTTTTTTGGTATTTATTTCTCTTAGCTGAAAGGAGCCAGGCGCCGGAATGAGACATGAAGATTGGATGCGTCATGCTCTTGATGAAGCAAAACAAGCGTTTATATTGAATGAAGTTCCGATTGGAGCTGTTCTCGTCCTTAAGGGACGAGTTTTGGCAACTGCCCATAACCAAAAAGAATACGACCAGGATCCGACTGCTCATGCTGAAATTCTCGCTATAAGACGAGCTGCGGAAGCTTTAGGACATTGGCGTTTATCAGGCGCCTCTCTTTATGTGACCCTAGAACCTTGCCCTATGTGTGCAGGAGCAATTGTTCAAGCCAGAATAAAACATTTAATCTACGGAGCATCCGATCCCAAAGGTGGTGCCGTAGAGTCCGTTACTAAGTTACTTCAGGATAAACTATGGAATCACAAAGTAGAGGTCACTGCCGGAGTCCTAGAAGAAGAATGTGCTAAGCTCTTAAGAGAATTTTTTCGAAATAAAAGAGTATAAAATAATTCTAAAAAACACATAAAAAAATTCATACAAAATAAACATAAAATTAGACATGAAAAGATACATGCAAATCTACAGCATGATCTACAGTTTCATTTGCATCTTAAATAGGTTTAGCCAACATTAGAATAGATTATGGAGAAGTAGCGAAGTGGTCATAACGCGCCGCACTCGAAATGCGGTTGTCCGCAAGGGCACGTGGGTTCGAATCCCACCTTCTCCGCCATAAACATAAAAAGCTTCGTAAGAAGCTTTAAATTTTTAAACATAAGAAGGTGGAATTAGAACGGGCGGAAAAAGAGAATGGGACCTATGGGAGCATTGGTACTGTCAATAATCTTTCGCAAATTTGATTTTCTGCTTGGTAGATTATTTTATCTTGACCCCAGATTAGACTTTACATGGGGGCGGC
>JAAYMU010000195.1 GCA_012521215.1 Peptococcaceae bacterium
AAACCGGTACAGCCGGCACTGATATCAAAGCTGGTTGCCTGACCCGCACCTAACCTGGCCTGCACCAGACAGGCGGCGGAAGGAAAATAGTAAGTAGGGGTCACTGTTGCCAATATAATTAAATCTATTTCCTCCGGCCTGTAGCCTGCGTCTTCGAGAGCTTTTAAAGACGCTTGAACTGCCATTTCCGTCGTATCTTCGCCCAGAGAAATTCTGCGCTCTTTTATGCCCGTCCTTTGGGTTATCCATTCATCGCTGGTATCCACTAAGGCAGCCAGATCATGGTTGGTTACTTTATTTTCCGGAACATATCTTCCTGTGCCGATTATTTCAATATCAAACATCATTACAGTTCCTCTTATCACTAGATTTTTTATATCATAAGCGAGTTTGTTATTTTGTAAAACTTTCCATAATTTGTCCTTATTAATTTATTCAGTTTCGGCAAAAATTCTATACCCTGTAGCACTTAAAGAAATATTACCCTATTTATAATTTGGTTGTCAAATAGTTTTATAATCAAACTAACTGTCATGGTGTCAAAAAAAATAAGATATTAGAAGCTGTCCTGTTGGCAGACAGACAAGGGTAACAAACATAAGATAAATAAGAAATATTTTATACAGGAGTGAGCTTCATGTCCCCATGTCCGAGAGGAACTATTTCTTACCGCATTAAATCCGGTGACACTTACCATAGCATCGCCCGAAGGTTTAATACCCAAGTGGCTGCCATAATATCGGTCAATCCCGGAGTGGACCCCAAGAACCTTCGTGTCGGCCAAAATATTTGCATTCCTGTAAGAAGGAAAGTTGTTCCCTGTTCCCCAGCGAACAGGTATGTTATTAAAGCCGGTGATACTTTTTCCAAACTGGCTCAAAGATATGGTCTGTCTGTAGCCGCTTTAACCGCCGCCAATCCAGGAGTAGATCCTTTGAATCTTCAAGTGGGGCAGATTATTTGTTTGCCGGTAAGAAGGCGGAGGCGTTTTTAACTTCCGCGTTCGAGATTAACGAGCCGCTGCGGGGGACAAACATGTAGCCTGCAGCGGCTTCTAATATTGCCAAGTATTTATACCACTAAAGACACAATTAAGCTGAGTACATATAAATTGAACAGAGCTTCTATTCCAGCCAAAACTTGTACTCCAGTATCGGCAACATTTACGCCGAAGCTTTCTCCAATAGAGACACTTCCTATGGATAACATCAAAAAAGACAAAAACTGAGTTAGAGGGGTTTTACCGATAATACCTTCAAAGGTATGCGGATATAAGGAATAGATTAAATTAAAAGTAGAACCGTAAAATAAGATAATTATTGCTGAGGCCCAAACTACAGTGTTAAACTTTAGGTTGTTGTCACCTGCCTTGAACAATTGATAAACATAAATTGCCGTACCAAAAGTGACAAGTAAGCCTAATATATTCATAAAAGTAATAAACTTTTTATATCCTGCCTTTAGAGAGCGACCAAAGAATACAAACCCTAAGATAAAGGTTGCCGCTCCTCCGAAAATTACCGGAGTCAATAACAGCATATGGGCAAGGGAAGTAGCAGGGGTAGAAGTAGCAGAAATATACCTTTCCCGACGGACCTGCTCTAAGACTTTTTTATGGTATGGAGTTAAATTGGCTGTAAACAGCGAATTAGGAGGGCAATATTTTCTATAATAATAGGAAGTAGCTTTCATCTTGTTTAGTCTCCTTTACTTCATCACCCCTATATAGTATGCAGCCGGAATAGACAGCCGGACCAAATTTATTCCAGATTCTAGAAAAATGTTAGTCAGGCAACACAAATCTAGTGCCAAATACATAAAATATGGTAAACCTAGTCCATATCTCCTGCGATGTCTCTTAACTTTAATGTTTGGAGACATCTTTTTTTGAATTTCTGTCCATAATAAGATAAACAGCTTTTAAACTAGTTTTTTTAGGAGGGAAAACATTATGGGATCAATTAAATGTACTGTTCAAGAATGTCATTATAATAAGGACGTTATGTGTGATGCGCCCATGATCCAAATCAATCATAGCGGCGTACGCAGGGCTAATGGATCGGAAGAAACTCAATGTGATACTTTTAAACCTAAAAAATAAAAATAAGGATTAATTATTTCGGGACGGTTCTCTAGTATAGAGACCGTCCCAAAATTTTGCCTGCTATTTTACACCATAATTGCATGTTCTTTTCCATAAATATCCTTATAGGTTAGCCTGTTTATACTTAGCACCTATTAAGACTCTAACATATCATATTATAACTATATTTTAAGCTTTTATTTTAAACATACTTTTTAACTATTGAATTTTTATTTTAAAAATTATTTTAATCCCATTTCACGGTTTCTTATAAGTCTTTTTTGTTTTGTTATGGAGGAGGGTTTAACTTGGGTGTTCAAGACACAGGCTGTTTATGGCGTGTACCTGCCGGCCATGGACTTATCAGGGAATATGACGGCAGATGTACTTACCACTCTGATTGGGCCTTTGTGGCTCCGAATTTTAGGATGAGAGAATTTAATCCTGCAGGAGTACGTCCTTATGGGGTGATGAGGAAACTGGTTGACCAACTGCAGAGAATGCGCTGGGCTCTGGGCGCCCCGATTATTATAACCAGCGGCTATCGAAGCGGTACGACCCATGGTTCAGGCCTAGCCGCAGATATTTCCGTACCTGCAAGAACATTTATTCAGGTGGCTCAAGCGGCTTATAACGCCGGATTTCGTAGAATAGAAGTAATTAAGCGTCCGGGGACTTCTTATTGGAACAAAATGAGCGTAGGAGGTCATATCCATGTTGATGTGTACGATGGCAGCGGCAACACAACCAGAGGAACTATTTATGATTGCCCCTCTTGCGCTTCCATACCGTGTTTTCCATGGTATGCCTGGGGCTACGGTTCAGTATGGTCCACCAGCCAGCCCAATACTTTTTCCCAACTTATGACTAACCTCAGAGCCGACCGTAGCGTAACCGGGTATAGAGGATGCTAGGGGTATAAAGCATACTAGCACCCTCCGAGTTAGGCAATTATTAAATCCAGGAAATAATAAATATAGTAAACAAGAGCTATATTATAAATAATTAATACAGGCACACCATACTTGAATTTAGCATGTTTGGTTTTGTGCCTGAAAATCTGCATTCCTATGAAAATTCCGAGCGCTCCGCCAATTAAGCCCAGGTAAAGAAAATGCTTTTCCGGCGTTCGCCGCTTCTGCTTTTTAGCTTTGAATTTATCCCAACCAATGCTTAAAAGGGCGTAAATATTAATGGCAATAAAGTAAGTATAAAGTAAAATAAAGGGCCACTCGGCCTGAATCAAAAAGTAATACATCTTGTACCCCATGCCTGTTTTTTAGATTAATTGTAGCATGAGCGACAAAAAATTGGGAATTGATTTCTTTAATAATGCATAATTTTGGCAAATAGGTACAAGATATCAGTAAGGCT
>JAAYMU010000196.1 GCA_012521215.1 Peptococcaceae bacterium
TAGAGCTGTCCATGCATAATGTTGCCATCTGCGTCTGGATAATAGATATCTCGAATTGTTACTTTGCCGCCAGCTGAGTTAAAGTATGACGCGAGTCCCATGAACACGAAGACAAGAACCAATGACACGAAGGCAAGAACTTTTGCTGTGTGCTTAGATGACAGTGTACTTTTGTTTCGTTCCACAACTATCAATCCTTTCTTAGTGTGTTCACCGTAGTTGCTTCGCCAGCCCGTTTTGCGGACTGCAGAACATCATCCCATCCGGAGGCATTTGCCGCCGAAATCAGGAGAAAGTCCACACCATCACGAATATAGCCTCTGGCCGCTGCGATCTGCTCGCTGTTGTCGGCGGTGTTGGTTTGCTTGCCATCATAGCCGTTCTCCCTTGAGAAGACTTCATTCATGTCTTATACGTTGGCCTGACGATAGCCGGATTCTTCCGGTGGCAAGTTAACAATGCCAACCTTAATCAATTCTTGTGCCGCTACAATTGCTGACCCGCATGACAATACCAAAATGACCGCTAACAGTAACCCTATTTTCGGCAACCTTTTCATCATGAAACCTCCTCGATTTTTTTAGACGTAAGCAAGGTACCCCTTCGAACGTTCCTAAAAACACCTTCCGAGTTTCGTTATCTGGCCCTAGACTCTCCCCCTTCTGTTTGTTCGCGTTATATTTAGAGCTACCTCTGCCAACTTGTTGGCCGTTAGCCTGGTGTCAGTAAATACGGGCCTTTCAATCTCGTCTTTTTAGCCTGGATACATTACAGGTACAATATATATTTTACGCTTAAACGAATATTTTGTCAACTTTCCTCCACTTAGAGGGCCGTTTGAACGGCAGATATTCGTAATCCAATTCGAGATTCGGTACGATGCTCTGTGACAGCTTAGCGTCGGAAATTCGATATTCAGTAACCGGATGATCCCCATGCCCAGTATTGACCTTATCACTTTGTTTGCTATAATTTTCACAGTCCGTAACATTTTCCGGTTATTACCCGAGCCTACGCTGAGGAGACTGGGCTTCTAGTCAGCCAGCGTACGTCGATTGCCTGTACTTCAAACTTATGAAAGTGTGGTTTGGTGGATGACAGGCAAATCCCGAATGCCGGAAAGAGCTCTGCCGCCTATGGGCTGAGCGCTCTGGCCTTTGGGATGTCGTTGACGCAATGGATAGATGAACTGGCGCCAAGAGAACTAGAGATTCGCATAGCCCCGGGGGCGCACCCCCACAGCAGACTTCTGGAAATTAAGCAAGCAGGGGACAAAGCCCCTGCTTACTAGTTCATCGACTGAGATCAAGCTTAAAAAGTAAAAGCGTTTGTGGTCACAACAAGCATCGCGATAAACAATGCTGCTGTAAAGAACCCAGCGTAAATGTTTTGCGTCTTTCTATTAATAGCTGTGTTCAAGATGGATGCGAATGTGAAGGACGGTACCATAGTTATCAACTTCATACTATACACAAGCGCATTGGGATGCCCATTCAGGAAAGGTGGGTATCCAATGAAGAACGGTGGATAGTGCGTGATTTTCAGGATGGTGAAATATGCAACGAGAAGTATCGCAAATCCTCCAACGCCCACTAACCAGTTGAGAGCATACTGCTTGAGTGCAGCATACTTCCCATTGCTATCTGTAGAATAGCCAACAAGCGTGTATCCGATGACGTTCAATACACCGAAAACAGCGATAAATGACAGCAGATATGCCCAAATGTAACTGAAGCGCTTTAAGGTAATAGGCATTATCCCAAACTGCCAGAATCGGAAATCGATTTTGAACATGGAGTAACAGAGGTTAACAACAAAATAGACGCAGAACACGACTGCTACTGCATACAGAAAAGCATTAGCAATTTGTCTGCAAGAACAGCCGGTTTTTTGACTGCCAATCGCCAACCCATATGCTTGTGCACCTTTTCTGTGTTTCCTTCCATAGGCGAAAAACCAGATAAGGAAAACACCCAACAAGATCGCCGAGTTTATGAGACTGAGCCATGCGAAGTTGTTTGCCCAACTCATGGGGAAGAATCGACTAGCAGGGACAGTTGCCAAACGCAGACCAACTCTGTGGTATGTCAGCATTGGTATTACTATGGCAAGTAGTATACCAATAGTTCTGTGCCACTTATTTAAAGGTGATATCTGTACCTTTTCTGACTGCACCAATGGTTTGAAGACTTCGGTATTGAGCAGTACAAAAGCTATACCGATGGCAAAGGAGAGCAAAGCTACTATAGCACATACAGAAAACAGTTCTTTTAATGGCCAAACCTGTTGGTCAGCGGGTATTTTGGTGCCGCTTGGCATTGCTTGCTCAAAAAATGCAAGGACTGAGGCCATCATATTTTTGCTGATAGTATTCTCTGTATGGCTAATATCTGGGGCGTAAATCACACGTGCCGTAGCGTCTTCAAAAGAACCGTAAGTTTTTCCTGGTACAATAGGCTGATCTGTTTTGAAAAACTCCATTAGCATTTCATCGCCAAGTAACTCCACTGGATTTCGTCCTGATGCGAAGATCAGAAACTCGTCATACTTACCAAGGGTATATCCAACGTTAAATGTAAATCTACTTGAATCCGTAGATTTCATCATGTCGAAGAATGAACCCGAAGCATAAGGGAAGATCGCTTTTACTTTGTCAGCATTGGCAAGTGCTGCATTAGCAATATACGTTCCTCCCATAGAGTGACCCATCAAGCCAATGTTATCAGAATCTACAAAATCATAGTTTAAAAGGTGATTCAACGCTAACGTAGTACCACCATCTTGATATGACTCACCGCTGCCAGCGCTTGTCGCCACATTACCTGTCGCGTAATCTGTTGAACCACTGCCATATGCATCCACAGCGAGAACAACATATCCACGACGTGAAAGCTCTAGGGCGAAATTGCTGACCATCTGAATATAGTCACTTCCACCATGTGTACTCAGGATTGCTGGTGCAGGATTGGCAGAAGAAACACCTTTAGGAATATAGAGCTGTCCATGCATAATGTTGCCATCTGCGTCTGGATAATAGATATCTCGAATTGTTACTTTGCCGCCAGCTGAGTTAAAGTATGACGCGAGTCCCATGAACACGAAGACAAGAACCAATGACA
>JAAYMU010000197.1 GCA_012521215.1 Peptococcaceae bacterium
TCTGCCGGCAAGAGGAAAAACAAGCCACATGGATGTGGGTTTAACAAAAACATGGAGGGATAATAATGATTCTTAACACTAATATTGCCAGCTTAAATACTCAGCGCAATCTGTATGCTACGAACAATGCTATGCAGAAGTCCTTGGAAAAACTGTCTTCCGGCTACCGGATTAACCGGGCGGCTGACGATGCTGCCGGTCTGGCTATTTCCGAAACCATGAAAGCCCAGATCAACGGGTTAAACCAGGCTAAAAGAAACGCCCAGGACGGGATTTCTCTGATTCAGACGGCTGAAGGAGCCCTGAATGAAATCCATGCCATTCTCCAAAGACTTAATGAACTTGCTGTTCAGGCTGCCAACGGAACCTATGATGAGGACACCGACTTGGAAAATATTGAAAAAGAAGTCAGTGAGTTAATCAATGAGATTAATCATATTGCTGAAAGCACCAAATTTAACGGAAAACAATTGCTTGTTGCCGGGACATCAGGCGGAACGAACATGACTGTTTCCTTGCAAATAGGGGCCAGCAATGACACCAGCGATAAAATGACACTAAAAATTGCTGCGGCGGATGCAACTAATTTAGGGCTTACTCCAAGTTCTGGAACAAAAATTTCTCTTGCAGACCAGACTTCGGCACAGAGCGCAATTGAGACAATTGGTACTGCCATTAAAAAGATTTCTACCCAAAGAGCCCAGCTCGGTGCTTACCAGAACCGTCTGGAGCATACCATCAATAACCTGGGTACTACAGCAGAGAATCTTGCCGCTGCCAATTCACGTATTCGTGATGTGGACATGGCTGCGGAAATGTCCGAATTCACTAAGAATCAAGTTCTCAACCAGGCCGGGGTGGCGATGTTGGCGCAGGCCAATATGGCACCGCAATCTATTCTCAAGTTATTGGGTTAATTTCTGCTATTGTCTCGCAAGCCGGTCGGCGACCCTGCCGGTCGGCTTCCTTCTTCAAAACTCAATTACACACTACCTGAGAAAGTGGTTACTGTACTAAAACAGTAATTTATGAGTAGAAGATTAAAAGGAGGATACTGTCATGATTGGTCCAATTTCGCCAGTTAATCCTCAGGCAGCGGCTTTGCCGATGGACACCTACCCCGGTCAGAAGGTAGAGAATTCCAGAGAAGTACCCCGCCCGGTTGTGGACCGGAAAAATGAAACTTCTTCAGCCCGGGAAGAGGTGCCCAGAGAAGATGTTGAAAAGGCCGCTGATAAGCTGAACCGCCTAATGGGGTTGTTTGAAAAGAGAATGAAATTCTCGGTCCATGAAGAAAGTCAGCGCATAATGGTTAAAATTATTGATCAAAAAACCGGGGAAGTCCTCAACGAAATTCCACCGGAGAAAATTCTGGATATGATGAGTTTGCTGTCGGAAATGATTGGCTTTTTCTTAGATAAAAAAGTATAGTCCTATGGGACTTAATCTAATTGATATGAAAGGAGGTAATAACAAATGTCTGGTTTGTATCTGTCAGGCCTTTCGGGTTATGATTTTTCAGGAATTGTTCAGGCTATGGTTGATTCCTACAAACTGCCTCAAAACCGGATGGTTGATAAGGTAAGTAAGCTAAACAGCGAGAAGTCTGCTTGGCAGGATATTAACACGAAGCTATCGGCTTTGAATACCGCTTTAGAGAAATTAAAAGACTCCTCCATTTGGAAAGCGACCACGGCCACTACACCGGATGCTAACAGTTATTTCAGCATTGCCGGTACCGGGTCTGGTGTCCAGGGTAATTATCAAGTTAATGTGAGTAGAATAGCCCAGGCGGAGACGGTTGTAAGTATGGAACTAACGGATTCGTCACTGGAGGCTCTTATGAATTCAGCTCTTGGAGAGCCATATAGCATTAATGAGGACGGCACAGAATCCAATTGGGACTTTACTCTGACGGTCAACGGCGAGACCAAAAGTGTTTATGTTCTGAAAACTGATTCCGAAGCCAGCGCCCCTTCCCTGCAAGATATCGTCAACTCTATCAACCGGGCCAATGCGGGAGTAAGGGCCAGTTTAATTCAGTCCAGCTCCGGCAACTATCGCCTCGCTTTTAGCTCCAGCCAGACCGGGGAGGCTAACGGCATTACCTTCGGAGATCCTAACTCCTTTTTGCAAACTATAGGGATTTTCAACGACAGCGGAACGATAGACGATTATTCCGAGACCAGTCTTACTGATCCGTCCAAGGGAGGAAGACTATTAAAAGCCCAGGATGCCGTACTTACGGTTAACGGGTTGCAAATTACCAGTGAATCCAATGTGGTATCGGGGGCTATTTCAGGTGTTACTTTGACCTTAAACAGTCCCGGGCAATCCACAGTTACGATAGATTCGGATTCTTCGGTGGCCAAAAACGCAGTTAAAAAATTTGTCGAGGCATACAATGCGGTGCAGGCTGCCATAAAAAAATATATGTCTTACAATTCCGAGACCAAGCAGGCCGGAGTCTTATTAGGGGATTCATCCCTGCAGGCCATTCAGTTTGCCTTGAGACAAAAAGTAGGTTCCGTGCTGGGTGAGTCCGGTAAATATATTATGTTAAGTCAGGTGGGAGTTTCCACGACAGGCCGGAGTGCCGAATTAGCCTTTGATGAAACGAAATTTGACAATGCTTTGGCAGCCGACCCCCAAAGTGTTGCTAATTTGTTCGGTGCTTCTTATAACGGGGTGAAACCGGACGAAAATCAAGGTTTGGCCAGTATTTTGGGTGATTATTTGCACCCCCTTATCAAATATGGTGGAGCCTTGGCTGGCAAAACTACAAGGCTGGATGATCAGATCAAAGACTTAAACGACCAAATTACCCGTCTGGAAGAAAGAGCAGCCATTTATGAGGAAAATTTAAGAATCAAGTTTTCCGCTTTAGAAGCCAGTTTATCTTCCTTGAATTCCCAGGCCGGCTGGCTGGCGGCGCAACTAAGTTCACTTTACGGAAGGCCGAATACATAACCAGAGTTTAGGAGTGACAATCCATGATGAACACAATGCCTGATTCTTCAATAAAAACTAATCCCCAGAAAGCTTACCAGCAGGTATCCGTCCAAACGGCTCCTCCGGAGAAACTGCTGATTATGCTTTATTCGGCGGCTATAAAAAACTTGCAACAGGGGAAGAAGGCCATTGAAGATAAGCAATTTGACTTAGCCAGTAAAAGCCTTTGTAAGGTACAGGATATTCTTGCAGAATTAAATAACTCTTTGAATATGGAAAAAGGGGGCCAAATTGCTGCCAACCTTCGTGCCTTGTATGAATTCTATGAGGGTGAAGTTATTAAAGCTAATCTCAAAAAAGACCCCTCCTATTTGCAGCCGGTGCTGGAGTTTTTGCAATCCTACCGGGATATGTGGATTGAGGCGGCCAAAATTGTTCGTATGGGAGCAAAATAATGGTTGAAAAACTGGTCCCCAAACTGGTTCAAAATCTTATCGAATTGTACAAACAAGATGTCGAGGACTATGGTAGACTTCTGGAAAAAATGAAGAGTTTTCATGGTTTTTTGGAACTCGGGGTTGAAAAAAAGCAAAATGAGAATTTAGAAAAAGTTCTGCAAGAGTTTTGTGATTTCCGTAATAATTGTTTTCAGAGTCTACAACAAAGAGCACAGCAGGCTGCGAAAATAAAAAGTCATCTTACGTCTGAAACGGGACCTGCTTTTAAAATCATCGGCCTTAAACCTTATCTTACGGAAGAAAGTTTTCTGGAGCTTGTCGAACTAAGTGAAGATCTGCCTCAAAAGATGAAACAAGTGCTGGAATTGGACAAACTAATAATTCCCAAACTACAAAGGGAACTGGAAACTGTCAAGGAGGAGCTAAATCGTCTACAGAACGCCAGGAAGACAAAGAATATTTATAGGCCTAAAGACCTAAAAGAAGCGCGTTTTATTGATAGAATCAGGTGAAAATCCAATAATTTACTGAAGAAAGAACTTTTTCCCAATTAAGACCTATACTATCTAAGAATACTCAGACCTGACATCAAAGTCACAAAACTTGACATCGGAGTTACAAAAGACCGCAATCCCAGAAATAATCTAATATAGCGGTCTTTTCTATTTTGTTTTATTTACTGGAGAAAATTCTTAATCATTTAAAGTACAAGATCTAAATTTAAAAACACTGGTAATTTTCGGTGTTTATTTTTTTTACTTATTCTTATTTAATAGGACCAACAGTACTAAAAATTGAGGATAAACCGTTCAAAAATTAATACTTTTATTCTTATTTTGGATAAAAAAAGATGCATAGTTATAGGCGGAAAGACTCAAAAAAGATTCACTTATTGATAAAATCTGATAAATGTCTTAAAATTTCCTCTAAGGGAAATTTTATGTCAATTTTCAAACTACTTCATCAAAAAACCCTATAAACCTCTTTAACATTACTGGAAAATACTATATAATGTAGGGCCTAAGGGAAAGAATTTAACTATTCTTTTGCTGATATTGGAGGATTTTGCTACCAAATGGCGAATTTTGTTCCTAGGCATATAAGATTCAAAATGCACGGTGAAAACAATATGAAGAGAGGAGTAGGGAATGGGCCAAGATAAAAATTTAGGTATTGAACTGGATGATTTTTTGGAGTTTTACCTGCTTGATTCTCAAGAACAGGTGGAGAAACTTGGTTCCGGCCTTTTAGAGCTTGAAAAAGACACTGACAATATTGCCATTATTAACGAATTATTCAGAAGTGCTCATAGTTTAAAAGGGGCTTCTGGGACCATGGGATTTACGCCGATTGTGGAACTAACTCATGCGGCTGAGGATTTACTGGAAAAATTACGGCAAGGTAAAATGGCTGTAACCAATGAGATTATTGATGTTTTGCTGGCCGTAACGGATAGGCTAAAGCTTATGTTGGCTCAGGTTGAGCAAAAAGTTCCTATCACTGAAGAATATAATGATTTAACTTCCCAAATGAAGGCTCTGAGTGAAACCGGAGCTTTAACTGAAAGCAATTTTTCCCCTGCACGGCAAGATGTAGTAAATCAAGCTGAAAATCTGCTGATAGAATTTCCTTTAACCTTTTCGGAACGTCAAATTTTAGAGGAAGCCCAAGCTGCCAACAAAGCAATTTACCAAATAAACGTAACTGTGGCTCCGGATGCTTTAATGAAATCAGTCCGGGCTGTTATGGTTATGCAAAGGCTTGAGGCTTATGGCACTGTTGTCAAAATGTTTCCCTCGCTGGACGAGCTGGATAACAATGACCAGCATAAAATACACATCTTGTTAACAACTATGGAATTGCCGGAAGAAATAAGAGCCGATATTTTAGAAATATCTGAAATACTAGATGTTAAAGTCCTGAATTATGCCTATGCCGTATCACAGAATGGGTTTGCAGTTGAAAACAAGGCTGAAGTGCAAGCTGAATCGCCTGCTACCCACAACGAACCTCCAAAAGCGGCGGGGCAGGGAAAAATCAATAGCCCCGCAGGATTAGAACCCGGTCAAATCAATAAGAACAAAGTTCATACTATTCGGGTTGATACGGATAGAATGGATAATCTAATCAATTTAGTCGGGGAGATGGTCATAACCAGAACCAGACTTGTCAAAATTGGCAATGATCTCAAGGATACTAACCAAAATGTGTCTCTGGTGAACAGCCTGAATGACACCAATGTATATCTCGGACGTTTAATGAGCGAGCTGCAGGAAAGTGTAATGAGATTGCGTATGGTGCCGATAGGGACTGTGTTTAGCCGTTACCCCCGCTTAGTAAGGGATTTTTGTCGCAAGAGTGGCAAAAAAATAGACCTAGTAATCAAAGGGGAAGAAACAGAACTGGATAAAACCGTAATTGAAATGATCGGTGATCCCTTAACCCATATTATCCGCAATTCTGTTGATCATGGCATTGAGCCCCCTGAGCAAAGACTGGCCGTCGGTAAAGATAAGACCGGGGTTATTACCTTGGATGCTTATCATGAAGGCAATCATATTGCTATTATTGTTTCCGATGACGGGGCGGGGCTTGATCTGGAGAAAATAAGAGAAAAGGGACGGCAAAATGGTTTGATTGCCGAGAATGAAGAGTTGTCGGAAAGAGATCTAACTAATCTTATTTTCCATCCCGGATTTAGTACTGCCGATAAAATTACGGATATCTCCGGACGCGGGGTTGGCATGGATGTGGTGAAAAAAGCCATAACTAATTTGGGCGGTCTGATTGATGTTCAGACCAAAAAAGGTGAAGGCACTTCCTTTATAATTCGTTTGCCGTTGACCTTGGCAATTATTCAAGCCTTATTGGTTGAACTCGGGGAAGAGATTTACGCTGTACCTTTATCATCTGTCGTTGAGACCCTTTTGGTGAATACCAAGGAAATCAAAACCGTCGGCGGTTTACAGATGGTTCAGATCAGAGGCAATACCCTGCCCTTACTTTCCTTAAGGCAAAAATTTGATTTGCCGGAAAGGGAGGAAGAAGTAGAAGAAGTTTACGTTGTAGTTGTAGGACTGGGAGATAAAAACGTCGGGCTTATTGTCGATGAATTACAGGGGCAGCAGGAAATTGTTATCAAATCTTTGGGCGACCTCAACGGAATCCCAGGGATAGCCGGTGCAACCATTTTAGGCGACGGCAAAGTAACCCTGATTCTGGATATAGGATCCCTGATTCAGGACGTACTTATTTCGAGGTAGGAGTTAGTAGTTAGACCGTGGGTCACTGATATACCATGAGCAAGGAGGTAGGAACATGCAAGAAGAACAAATGGTCACTTTTTCACTTGGATCTGAGGAATTCGGTGTTGATATTATGAAAGTTCAGGAGATTATTCGGATTCCCCCCATTACCAGAGTGCCTAAGGCTCCGGATTTTATAGAAGGGGTAATTAATCTTAGGGGAAATGTTATTCCTGTTGTTAATCTCCGAGTGCGTTTCGGCATGCTTCCAGGCGAGGAAACCGACTTAAGCAGAATTATTGTCTTGCAGATTGACAATAAAATATTTGGTGTTAGGGTTGACGGGGTCACGGAGGTAATGCGCTTAAGTAGTGACTCGATTGAACCGCCCCCGCCGATCGCTTTAGGGTTGGATGCCAGTTTTATTCGGGGGGTAGGTAAGATCGGGGATAGACTGCTTATACTCCTCGAGCTGGATAAAATAATGGACGGAGAATTAATGAATGAAGAAACGGCATAAGCCTATCAGGGTCTTAATAGTTGATGATTCTCCGTTCATTCGTATGTCTTTAACCAAAATTCTTTCTGCCGATCCCGAAATTAAAGTTATTGATGTAGCGCGGGACGGCAAAGAAGGGATACTTAAACTTCAAGCCCTTAAACCTGATGTGGTAACCATGGATATTGAAATGCCGGTTATGGATGGGCTCCAGGCTTTGGAAGAAATAATGCGCTGGCAGCCGACACCTGTTATTATCCTTAGCGCGGTTACTACTGAAGGAGCAAGGCAGACCATGAAGGCTTTTGAGGCCGGAGCAGTAGAAGTGGTGGCCAAACCTTCCGGCCGAAACGGTGACGGCCTGGCAACTCTTGCTCGGGATTTAATACTGAAAGTTAAAAGCGTAGCGGAAAGCAATCTATCCTTATTGGGCAAAAGAGAACAGGTTCGTTTCCAATTTCCTACAGAAACAAAACCAGACAGGCCTGCTTGGGCAGGGACAATTAGATCTACGGCTCAAATTCCCGCTAAAAGAATTGAAGTAGTAGCCATCGGTGTTTCTACAGGCGGGCCCAGCGCTTTACAAACTGTATTAAGCAAACTCCCTGCCGATTTTCCGGTACCGGTGGTCGTTGCTCAGCATATGCCGGTGGGATTCACTGCTTCCCTGGCTGCCAGGCTGGACAGCTTATGTGCAACCAGGGTAAAGGAAGTTGAAAACGGTGAACTCCTGCAGGCGGGAACAGTATATATTGGACAGGCGGGTAAACAATTCCAATTTAAGAAAAGCGGCGGCCAATTGATTGCAGATATTGGTGAAAATTCGCCTATCACAACTTTCTATAAACCTTCGGTGGATGTAATGCTTATGTCTCTGGCCCAAGAAGTCGGGGCTGGGGTTTTAGGCGTAATTATGACCGGAATGGGCAATGACGGCTTAAATGGCATGAAGGCTTTAAAAAAAAGTGGGGGCTTTAGCATAGCGGAATCAGAAAAAACGTGCGTTGTTTATGGGATGCCCCGGGCGGTAATTGAAGCCGGGCTGGTTGATAGAATTGAGGCTCTCAGCGATATTAGCAGGGCAATCATAGATTGTGTAAAAAGGAGGTAGTTCGAATGGGATTATTTACGGGTATGAATATTAGCGCTTCGGCTCTAAGCGCTCAAAAATTGAGATTTGACCTTATAGCCAACAATATAGCCAATATTAATACCACTAATACCGGACAAACCACTCCTGGCGGGAATCCAATTCCTTACCGCCGTGAGGTGGCGGTTCTTTCTCCGCGTAAACCGAGGGAGGATTTTGCCTCTTTTCTTTCTGCTCGCCAAAAGAGCCTGGCCAGTGAAGGTGTTGAGGTAACCAGGGTTGTGGAAAGCAATAAGCCTTTTCGCCTGGAATATAATCCTGACTCTCCTGATGCGGCTAAGGTAGCCGAACCGGGAATTCCTGTGGGTTATGTACGGTATCCTAATGTCAACTTGGTAGAAGAAATGACGGATTTAATTTCGGCATCGAGATCATATGAAGCTAATGTGACTGTCCTCAACAGTTTTAAAACAATGGCTTCTAAGGCTCTGGAAATTGGAAAGGGGTAAGATAAATGAGTAATTCAATCAATCCTTTATCCCCGCTAACTCCACTTAAACCCTTACATAATAATAATGCGGTTCAGAATAATGCTTTAGGGACCGCCGGCGCAGATTTTTCTTCAATATTGCAAAAGGCTATTACAAAGCTGGAGAATACTCAGCAAGAAGCAAATCAAGCCGCTTTGGATTTAGTCACCGGTAATATTGAAGATTTTCATACTCCGGTCATTGCCATGGAGAAAGCTGCATTGACAATGGGATTAGCAGTCAATATTCGAAATAAGGTTTTAGAAGCCTACCACGAAATCATGCGTATGCAAATATAATTTTCCGGAGGGAGAATTAGTTGAATTTTTCCTGGCCAGAAATAATAAAATCTTTGCAAAATTTTTGGAAAAAACTTACACGCTCACAAAAGGTACTTTTAGTGGCAACCCCACTCATCGTAGCTCTAGCTCTTTTTTCTCTAGTTTTCTGGGCCAGCCGCCCTCAGTATGTTGATCTGTTTACCAGATTGCCGACCGAGGAGGCCGGAGCTATTACCGCTAAACTGAAAGAAATGAAAGTGGAATATGAGTTGGCGGACAATGGGTCAACTATTAGGGTCCCCCAAAAAAATGCAGCTGAAGTTCGTTTGGAGTTAGCCAATGAAGGACTACCCGCTAAGAGCACTTTTAGTTTCGATTACTTAAACCAAACCAGACTCGGGGAAACAGATTCTGATCGCCAGCTAAGATATGTGCTGGGTTTGCAACATGAATTGGAACAAACCATCGAGACTATGGATGGAGTGGAGTATGCCAGAGTGCATCTTGTTATACCCACAAAATCTCTGTTTATGGAGGATCAAAAAGATACTACCGCAGCCGTAACTATTAAAAGAAAGTACGGTGCGGAAATAGGAGAGAACCAGATAAAAGCAATCGCCAATCTTTTGGCCTATTCCGTAGAGGGTTTAGACACTGATAAAGTAACCATTGTTGATACCAACGGTAATGTTCTGTCTGATATTTTAGACAGTGGTTCTGTGCAGGGATTAACGGCTAGCCAACTTGAATACCAGAAAGCCGTGGAGGACAATATACAAAAATCCGTGCAGACTATGTTGGACAGGGTTTTTGGTGTTAATAACA
>JAAYMU010000198.1 GCA_012521215.1 Peptococcaceae bacterium
CATACAACCACTCCATTTCTGGTTGAAAAAGTTTGCATACTTTTTCAACTTTCACAACCTTACTCATTGTGATTGTACTATCTTCAAAGTTGCAATCCTATGTGACAGTGTCTTTGACGCTTACGTATAAAAAAGTACACTGACATAATAGTTGATATATTTGTGTTTATTGAGGATAACTATAAGGCCTGGGGAATTAGAGGCAATGAGAAGCTGGAGTTCTTTATTAAAGACTTTATTGCTAGGTATCAAAAAGAATTTGGCAAAGTACCGACGGAAGAAATTGTCAGAAATGCGGTTGAATTTGTTGAACGATTAGTGGCGACTCAGAATAATGTTGCAAAATCGTGTAGGTTAGAATAGTAACAGCAACTATGAAAATGTCACTTTCTTTTTAAAAACAATAGGAAAAGTTGATATCGCTGGAGTTAGTTAATAGTTGTGAGACCCGTCGCAAAGCGGCGGGTTTTTTGTATAGCCGCAGCGGCACAGGGATAAAGAATTGCCAGCTTTAAGCTGCGCACCTGACTCGTCATATAACACGCTTGGCCCCTTGATCAGTATCGGGCCGTTTTTCAGCAGGCGGATCTCCACTTGGGGTGCCTCGCGGCGGTAGTGAAGGGAACCGGGTCCTTTGCCCAGGTCGGGATCGACTCGGGAACCTTCAGGCAGGGAATAAGACAGGGCTCCTGAGGGACAGGTGTCGATCAGTTTGATGATTTCTTCCGGCGGAGCACCGTTAATATCAATCCAGGGACTGTTCTTTTTATTGAAGACCGATGGCAGGTTGTGAATGCAATTGGCGACGTGGATGCAGTTCTCCGGCTTCCAGTAGACGATAAGATCTTGATTTCGATAGGTACGCATGGTATTTCCCCCCCCTGTGTTTACAGTCTTTGAGAACAGTATAGCAGAAAGTTTACAAATATTTTTAAAAAATTGTGGATTTATTCTTGCTTTATTACAGGAATACGTTATCATATTAAAGTGACAGAGAATAAGCGGCGCAATAGACCGCAATTAATTTTGAGGAAAATTGGAGGATATTATATGAAAAGAATAACCGTACTTATGCTTGTGCTTGCTTTAGTGTTTGCCTGTTGTCTAACTGGCTGTTCAAAACCCGCTGCCGAAGAGGTGTCCGGGGACATGACGGATTTGGAGTATATCCAGGATAAGGGAGTCCTAGTTGTCGGAATTACTGATTTCGCACCTATGGATTATAAAGATGAAAACGGTAATTGGATTGGTTTTGATGCCGATATGGCCAGAGATTTTGCTGAATATTTAGGTGTCGATGTGGAGTTTGTAGAGATAGATTGGGACAATAAGATCATGGAGCTCAATTCCAAGGCTATAGACTGCGTCTGGAACGGTATGACTCTTACCGACGAAGTAAAAAATGGTATGGAGTGTTCAAATCCTTACTGTAATAACGCGCAGGTTGTCGTTGTTCCTTCTGAAGTAGCCGACAAATACCAGGATAAGGAAAGCATTGCAGAACTTAGCTTTGCGGTGGAATCCGGTTCTGCTGGCGAAAAGGTAATTAAAGAGCTTGGCTACGAAAGCATTGCAGTACAAACTCAATCTTCCGCTCTTATGGAAGTTGCGGCCGGTACCGCCGATGCCTGTGTTATCGACCTGTTGATGGCTGGGGCCATGATTGGCGAAGGAACCAGCTATCCCCAGTTAACTTATACCGTTGCTCTTAACTCCGAGGAATACGGCGTAGGTTTCCGTAAAGGAAGTGACCTGGCTGAAAAGTTGAATGAATTCTTTGCTAAGGCTTATGCTGACGGGTCCATGTTGGATTACGCAAAAACCTACGGCGTACAAGAATCAATCATAGCTCAGTAAGCGATAACACCAATAACATGTCGAGTCACAAAGGCAGAGAGCGCTCGCTTTCTGCCTTTGACAATGAAAAGTAATATTATACGAGGTTTTGCAATGTTCCAAACAGTTTTGGCTTCGTTAAACGAGGGTTTTTTAAAAACCCTGGAATTATTTGCGTTAACATTACTTGGTGCAATCCCTCTGGGGCTCATTATCTCTTTTGGCTCTATAAACCATTTTCGGCCCTTACGATATGTAGTCAAATTTATTGTCTGGTGCGTGAGGGGCACACCGCTTATGCTCCAGTTGCTTATTATTTACTATGGACCGGGACTGATTCTGGGCGACAACTGGTGGGGTAACGGCGCTTCCGGCCGCTTTACGGCGGCGGCGGTAGCCTTTATTATCAATTATGCCTGTTATTTTTCCGAGATTTACCGTGGCGGTATAGAGAGCATACCTAGAGGGCAATACGAGGCCGGACAGGTATTGGGCATGACTAAGGGGCAGATCTTTTTTCATGTTATTTTGCTGCAGGTCATAAAGCGAATCATTCCGCCCATGGGTAACGAGATCATCACCTTGGTGAAAGACACTTCCCTTGCTCGGGTGATTGCAGTATACGAAATTATATGGAGTGGACAGGCATTTATTAAGTCTGACGGTATTATCTGGCCGCTGTTTTTTACCGGTGTATACTACCTGGCTTTCAGTGGTATTCTTACGCTATTGCTGGGAAGCTTGGAAAAGAAGCTCGAATATTTCCGGGTTTAAGGAGGATGCAAAATGCCAGTACTTGAGGTCAAAAATATCTCCAAGAGCTTTGGCAAGACTCAGGTTTTGAAAGATGTTGGGTTTACGCTGGAAAAGGGTGAGGTCATTGCTATCATCGGCTCCTCCGGTAGCGGCAAAACTACCCTTTTGCGTTGTCTAAACTTTTTGGAGACTCCGGACAGCGGACAGATTATCGTTAACGGCGAAACATTGCTTGATGCGTCAAGCGGTACACAGTTTTCGGAAAAGGATATCCGGAAAAAGCGCCTTCATTTCGGGCTTGTATTTCAATCATTCAACCTTTTTCCTCAATATACGGCGCTGGACAATGTTAAGCTGGCCTGTGGACTTCTCGCCAAAGAAAGGGAAGATTACAAGGAAAAGAAAAAGATGATTTTGCAGGAAATCGATGAAAAAGCACGCGGCCTTCTCCAGCAAGTAGGGCTTAGCGATAAAATGCATCTTTATCCCCATCAACTTTCCGGCGGGCAGCAGCAGCGCGTGGCAATCGCTCGTGCTTTGGCACTTTCTCCGGATGTTCTCTGCTTTGACGAGCCTACCAGTGCTCTTGATCCTGAGCTGACAGGCGAGGTTCTTAAGGTCATCCGAGGTCTTGCTGAAAAAAACACCACCATGGTTATCGTAACGCATGAGATGCAATTTGCGCGGGATGTGGCGGACAAGGTTGTGTTTATGGATGACGGAATAGTAGTGGAAACCGGTACGCCGGAAGAGGTATTCGGCAACCCAAAACAGGAACGCACCATTCGCTTTTTGGAACGATATTCGGATCTACAGGCGTAGGAATATTAATATAGAGATATTGTTTTTTCTTAATAATAACTCCGGCCAATATGCTGGAGTTTTTTGATTAGGTTCTATAATAAATATTGGGGTAAGTAGCAGGAAAAAAACAAAGCATAAGCGAAAACCTACCGGGTAAATAAACCCACCACGATCATTTACAGGAGGTTTTGCTTATGCTTAACTCTAATTA
>JAAYMU010000199.1 GCA_012521215.1 Peptococcaceae bacterium
GAGGAGTTGAGCTGAGTATAGTTTTTCTGGGGACCTAAGTTTTTGGATAGGAACCTAAAAAAGAGATTAGATGAGAAGAGGAGAGATGATTTATGAAAAATTTAAGAGATTTTGTTTTGGCAGGATTATTATTAGCTGTAGGTCTTGTACTTCATGCCATAGTACCGCCTACAGGAACACCAGTAAAGCCAGACTTTTTGCTAGCTATGCTTTTTGTATGTTTATTAATTTTTGAGGATGTTGCTTTAGGTTTTGTAGTTGGCATAGCAGCAGGAATACTAGCAGGTATGACTACAGGGCTTCCGGGAGGCTTTTTCCCCAATCTTATAGACAAGATAGCCACTACTGCTTTCCTTCTGTTTTTAATCCGGATAGCCAGGACTCGTATAAATCCTTATATTATTTCCATTGCCACTCCAATACTAGGCACCTTATTTAGTGGTACTGTATTTCTATTAGCGGCTATCTTAATGGGCGTTTTACCCAGAGTAGCTTTTTTACCGGCATTTGGAACAGCGGTATTGCCGGCTGTTATCGGAAACACCATCTTGGTTTCAATACTATTTAGCGCTTTGAAGCAGACCGGAAGGTTTATTAGCAATAGAAGAGCTAAAGCATAAAATATTATACAGAACTTAATTGCTTAAAAGCCTGTGTAAACTCTTTATGTTTTCACAGGCTTTGTTTTTAGTAAGGATTTGACAAAAGTGTAGTTTTATCTATAATTTTAGGCATAATATTTATAATATTATTATATATAAGCTAAATACGAGAGGAATGATATTATGGAAAGAGAAACTTTTGATGTCATGATCGAGATACCCAAGGGAAGCAGAAACAAATATGAATATGATCCCGAAAAAAAAGTGATTCGCTTTGATAGGATGCTTTTTTCACCAGTACACTATCCTGCAGATTATGGATTTATTCCTGAGACCCTGGCTTTAGATGGAGATCCTTTAGACGCTTTGGTGCTGGTATGGGAATCAACCTTTCCTGGTTGCTTGATAGAGGCCTTTCCCATAGGATTATTTATGATGCGAGATGAGAAAGGGGAGGACGAGAAGATACTCTGCGTCCCCAAGAATGATCCTTTGTGGAATTATATTGAAAGCTTGGAAGATGTGCCACCCCATCTTCTTAGAGAAATAGAACATTTCTTTGACGTCTATAAAGACTTGGAAGAAAAGGAAGTAACTATTGAGGGCTGGAGAGATAAAGAAGAAGCCATCAAAGTAATCCGTGTAGCCAGGGAAAGATACAAGAGAAGTTTAAAGGAAACTAAATAGAGTGTCGGGGACAAAGATCCCCATTTTCAAACCACTTACAGGGTTTACATTCCAGACATGAAACAGTTTCCATTTTTTTAATGGCTTTATTAGCCCAGTTTGGATCCACAAGGTGCCCTCGACCTACGGCTACAAAATCAGCCAGCCGGTTTTCTATAATAAGTGCAGCCTGGCTGCTGGTGCGAATTCCATTTACCACAATGACAGGAATACTTACATTCTTTTTTATCTCAGTTCCACAATAGACTATCCAGTTAAAAGGGAAATTTTGAGGAGGCTGGGGAAGGGGAACATCAGGACTTTCTATACCGGCAGAAACATGTAGCAGATCCACTCCTGCTTCCTCTAAAAGCTTTGCTATTTTGA
>JAAYMU010000200.1 GCA_012521215.1 Peptococcaceae bacterium
GAGGAGTTGAGCTGAGTATAGTTTTTCTGGGGACCTAAGTTTTTGGATAGGAACCTAAAAAAGAGATTAGATGAGAAGAGGAGAGATGATTTATGAAAAATTTAAGAGATTTTGTTTTGGCAGGATTGTTATTAGCTGTGGGTCTTGTGCTACATGCCATAGTACCACCCACAGGAACACCAGTAAAGCCAGATTTTTTGCTAGCTATGCTTTTTGTGTGTTTGTTAATGTTTGAGGATGTTACTTTAGGTTTTGTAGTTGGCATAGCAGCAGGCATATTAGCAGGTATGACTACAGGACTTCCGGGAGGCTTTTTCCCAAATGTTATTGACAAGATAGCCACTACTGCTTTTCTTCTGTTTTTAATGCGGATAGCAAGGACTCGTATAAATCCTTATATTATTTCCATTTCCATGCCAATATTAGGAACCTTATTTAGCGGTACTGTATTTCTACTATCGGCTATCCTAATGGGTGTATTGCCCAGAGTGGCTTTTTTACCCGCATTTGCAACAGCGGTGTTACCTGCTGTGGTGGGAAACACTATCTTGGTTTCAATACTATTTAGCGCCTTGAAGCAGACTGGAAGATTTATAAGCAATAGAAGAGCTAAAGCATAGAAAGCACAAAAATTATACAGAACTCATATGCTTAAAAGCCTGTGTAAACTCTTTATGTTTTTCACAGGCTTTGTTTTTGGTAAGCATTTGACAAAAATTTAGTTTTACCTATAATTTTGGACATAATATTTATAACATTATATACAAGTTAAATACGAGAGGGATGATATTATGGAAAGAGAAACTTTTGATGTCATGATCGAGATACCAAAGGGAAGTAGAAATAAGTATGAATATGATCCGGAAAAAAGAGTGATTCGCTTTGATCGGATGCTTTTTTCGCCAGTACACTATCCCGCTGATTATGGATTTATTCCTGAGACCTTGGCTCTAGATGGAGATCCTCTAGACGCTTTGGTATTGGTATGGGAATCAACCTTTCCTGGTTGTGTGATAGAGGCCTTTCCCATAGGGCTATTTATGATGCGAGATGAGAAAGGGGAGGACGAGAAGATACTCTGCGTCCCCAAGAATGATCCTTTGTGGAATTATATTGAAAGCTTGGAAGATGTGCCACCCCATCTTCTTAAGGAAATAGAACATTTCTTTGATGTCTATAAAGACCTGGAGGAAAAGGAAGTAACTATTGAGGGCTGGAGAGATAAAGAAGAAGCCATCAAAGTAATCCGTGTAGCAAAGGAAAGGTATAAGAAGAGTTTAAAGGATACTAAATAGAGTGTCGGGGACAAAGGTCTCCGTTTTTAAACCATTTACAGGGTTTACACTCCAGACATGGCACAGCTTCAATTTTATTAATTGCCTTGTTGGTCCATTCTGGATCAACAAGATGGCCTCGACCTACAGCAACAAAATCCGCCAGCCTGTTTTCTATAATTAGTGCAGCCTGACTGCTGGTACGAATTCCATTTACCACAATGACGGGTATACTCACATTCTTTTTTATCTCAGTTCCGCAATAGACTATCCAGTTAAAAGGGAAATTTTGAGGAGGCTGGGGAAGGGGAACATCAGGACTTTCTATACCGGCAGAAACATGTAGCAGATCCACTCCTGCTTCCTCTAAAAGCTTTGCTATTTTGA
>JAAYMU010000201.1 GCA_012521215.1 Peptococcaceae bacterium
TTAGAGTTAAGCATAAGCAAAACCTCCTGTAAATGATCGTGGTGGGTTTATTTACCCGGTAGGTTTTCGCTTATGCTTTATTTTTTTCCTGCTACTTACCCCAATATTTATTATAGAACCTTTTTTGTAGCGTGCCCGCTAAGCACGCCTTATCTAGCTGTGAAAGTCAGTTGGGTAAGCGTCAAGGCGTCGCTTAAGGTATGCCCCTTCCAATCTTTGTTTCGCAAGTCTTTCACCAACTTATTAGTAGTTTCCTATGAAAAATTTTAACTATTTTCATGATATTCTATAAAGCTATCGGGCTGAATTAATGTTAATAAATCTGTTAAGGAGCTTATTGATAGATTGCTTGAGGAGGGAATTATGAAAAAACAAAGCGAAACAACGAGAAAATATGGGCGGCATATCGTGCAGTATCCAATGGAATACTCTCTTTGTGCCGGTTGTGCAGCCTGTGAAATTATGTGTGCCCTTACTCATGACGGAGTAGTTAGCCCAAGTTACAACAGAATTTTTGTGGAAAGAGGAACTTCCTCTATGGTTCATACAATTCTGGCTTGTCAGCACTGTGTTGATCATCCCTGTTATGAAGCCTGTCCCCTCAAGGATAAAGCCATGTGTCTGGATGAGAATGGTATTGTCTATATTAACGAGGAGTATTGCACAGGTTGCAAAAGATGTATTAAGGCCTGTGTATTTGATCCACCTCGCATCAATTACGTATGGAGCAAAGATAAAACAAAAAGAAAAGCAAAAAAATGTGATCTTTGTCGAACTCGTCCGGAAGGCCCAGCCTGCATTGAATATTGTCAAGTAAGATGTATAGGCTTAAGCGATGAGCCGATACCGGCAAGTAAGCAGCTTGATTTCCATGTAAAAGAAGGAGGCGGCCAGGATGGATAAATTATACGGATATGTAGGTAAAATTGCCCGTATTAATTTGACCGAGAGTACGGTTTCCATAATACCTACTTCTAAATATGTACCTAAGTACATTGGTGGACGCAGTGTTTGTCATAAGATTTTCTGGGATGAAGTTGGCCCCGGGGTCAAGGCTTTTGACCCGGAAAATAAGTTGATATTTATGACCGGGCCAACTACGGCTACCGGGATTCCCACCGGTGGGAGGACAGTATTTACCGGTATTTCGCCTAATAGTTATCCGGAGCAGTATTCCTGGAGCGGCATTGGGGGATGGTTTGGAGCCGAATTAAAATTTGCCGGTTATGACGGTTTTATATTAGAGGGCAAAGCCCCGGAACCAACTTATATCCTAATAGAAGATGGTGAAGTCAAATTTCTCTCCGCTAAAAACTTGTGGGGGAAATTAGTGCACGAAACTCAACATAAACTTGAAGAACTTCACGGTAAAAAAGTTAAAAGCATAGTAATCGGCCCGGCCGGCGAAAATTTGATCCGTAATGCCAGTATAACCACCAGTAACGATAATGTCGCTGCCAAGAGCGGTTTTGGAGCCGTGTTTGGCTCTAAGAACCTTAAAGCGATTGCTGTCCGTGGTACAGGAGTTGTTATTCCGGCCGATATCAAAAAAGTGATGGAATTGCGTATGAAAATGGGCTATCCTTATATGCGTCCCAATCCTGTTGTGCATGAAAAAACCATTGGCATGATGGGCAATGAAATTCCGGTTGAAGGAGGTTGGATTAGGGGCCAGGTTGCCTGCAGCCACGGCTGCAATCAGCACTGCAACACCTTGATGTTCGGTATGAAATCCGCTTTCAAGGACGAAAAGGTTAATCATGTGGAGAAATGCGTCAGTATTTTTGCCTTTGGTTTTAAAGAGGACTGTCCTTGGACCCCGATAGAGGTCTTCGGCACGGAGAAAAATCATAATTTAGCTTGTAAAATGTTTAGTAAAGAACCCTTACCGCCTGATCCCAGCGATCCTTATTTTGAGGAACTGTACAAAACCGAAAGAGGAGATATTGTTAACTATTGGGAGCCCGATTTTGATAGAGGAAGCATTATTAATGATCTTTGCAATGAATACGGTATTGATAAATGGGATGTCATTGTCTGGTTGCTTCCATGGTTATCTATGGGCAAAAAAGAAGGCGTTTTTGACGAAATTGATTTTGGTATGGAAATAGACGTAGAATCAGAAGAATTTATCAGATACCTTTTTGATATAATTGTGTATAGAAAAACCTATTATGGCGATTTGCTGGCGGAAGGAATGGCCAGAGCCATACGGGCCTTAGGGAAAGAAAAGTTTGGCGACACTATTTATAAAGGCCGTTATTCGCAAAAAATTCCCGGCTTAAGACTGGATATTCCCATAAGTCTCGAAGCTGCCTGGGGTCACTCCGTTCATTGGCAGGGACGGGGTTTTGAAGCAACTATTAATAAACCCGGCTGGGTTTGCCACAATTTACTGCAAATGCTTTCTACCCGCGATACAATGACGGCAGCCCATCATCATGATACCTATGAAAACTATCTGAAAATGAAGGACGACCCCTGCCGTAGTCCTCTTACTGTGCAAGGAGTTATTTTCGATGAAAACAGATCAGAATTGAAAGACTCCGTTACTACCTGCGAGTGGCAGAGTCCCAATGTTTTTTGGACAGAGATGGAAGCCCAAATGTTTGAGGCGGCTACAGGAATCAAAATGACAGAAGAGGAACTGGATAAGGCCGCTGTCCGTTCCAGACTCCTTTTCCGAGCTATTCTCATTCGTAATTACGGCCGCGACAGGGATTTGGAAGTCAATGCCATCTTCCCCATTATGACTTACCCGGATCCCAACAATGAAACTGTAACCTGGGAAGAGTGGAACGATTTAACAGATATGTATTATGAAGCTCGCGGGTGGGACAAAGAAACCGGATGGCCGACAAGAGAAACCTATGAAAAATACGGCCTGAAGGAAGTGGCTGATGAGCTGGAATCTTTGGGCAAACTTCCCCCTAGAAAAAAATAATAAGACTTCCCCGGTGCAAGCTTGAGGTTATTATTCAAAAAGTAATTGTTTGGGAGTTCATTTTCTAGAGGGGTTATAATCTAGAGGGGGTCTATGATAATGAGAGTATTGTTTGTCAACATTCCCAGCGGACCGGAAAATGGCGAATTTGAGCATTTTGTTAAAAATGCCTATGTTCCGTTGTTAAAAAAAAATTTGGCTCTAGTTAAGCAACGGGATACGGAAATTGTCTTCCGTTTTTGCGAGTGGGGAATGGGGCCGATTGATGTAGCATTTTATCGCTATTTGGATCACTTAGCTTCCAGAATGGTCTATTTTGCGGCGGCCAACGCCGAGAAAGAAGGATTCGATGCCGTGGTTATTAACTGTTTCGGGGATCCAATGCTGTGGGAAGTACGTCAGGCTTTAAATATCCCGGTAATTGGCATTGGGGAGTCCAGCATGCTTCTTTCTGCTCTTATGGGGCACAAGTTCGGTATTGTGCATATCTCTCCTTATAATATCCCCGAAACGGAAGAGCATGTAATAAGGTATGGACTAAAAGACCGCTGTGTGGGCCTGCGGGCCATCGCCGACTGGGCCGACACCGGTGCCCAAGACGGGCTGACAGACTCAACATCAACTATTGAAGCCTTTATAACTACGGCCCGCGAACTAATTGCTGATGGAGCTGAGGTTATTATTCCCGGTTGTTCCCTAATGTCTCCGACTATACGCTTTGCTCCGGGAGCGGAAGAAAAATATCCTAACGGGCTTACGGAGATTGACGGAGTAGCTGTAGCCGATGTTCTCAGCCAAGCAATTAAATTGACAGAAACCTTGGTTGCTATGAATAAAGGAGGATCCGCCTGGATCAGCCGTAAACTCTTATTTGCCCAACCTCCCGAGTATGTGTTGCAATTAGGGGAAATATTGACCGACAATCCCGGACTTAAGTTTTGGGACGTAGTCTAAAAAAGAATAGACAGCAAACTCACAAAAAGAATAGCCGCAATCCCTTCTAAACGAAGGGTGGCGGCTTTTTGCCTTATTAATAATTAAATGGGCCATAATATAAAAATAAACATTACTTGAACATTATTTTTATTTTAAGTTGTTTTTATGGTATAATTTTCAGTATAATGGCGTAATTTTTAGTTATTTTCGCGATATTTTTTCTTGACAAAGACTGGCACCTTTGGTAAGATTAATAACTGTCACTGTGGCTTAAAGCCTGAAAAAAGCAATAATGTAGGGAGATAATAGTGTGGATGTATTTCATCGCATATGAGATAGCTCCATAATATAAGAGCGAGGTTTTTTTATTATAAGGCCTTGCTTTTCATTGTTTCTATCAATAATATTTTTCCCTTGGTTTAAAACAAATTTAAAGCTAATTTAAAACCAGTCCGGTGCTTTAGTCTATTAATATTATTATTTATTATTATACTTAATTTCATATACTAATCAATTATACTGAGTTAATTAATTTAACTATTCCATTTATATATAATTTGGATTTTGTTTATACCGATTTGAGGCATGTTTACGGAAAATACACTGAGAGGGTGAAGACATTTATGGTTTATCCAATTAAGGTCGGAAACAGGGAGCGGTGGAGCTATGCCAGGCTCCGGGAAGTTTTGGATATGCCAAATCTAATCGAGATCCAACAAAATTCCTACCAATGGTTTCTGGATGAAGGCTTAAGGGAGATCTTTCGCGATATATCGCCTATCCAGGACTTTACAGGTAATTTAGTTTTGGAATTTATTGACTACAGCTTGGGTCAGCCCAAATATGAAGTTGAAGAATGTAAAGAACGAGATGTTACCTATGCGGCTCCTTTGCGGGTCAAAGTGCGGTTGATCAACAAGGAAACAGGCGAAGTCAAAGAGCAGGAAGTATTTATGGGGGATTTCCCTCTCATGACGGATAAAGGCACCTTTATCATCAATGGTGCGGAACGGGTTATTGTCAGTCAGTTGGTGCGTTCGCCCGGTGTTTATTATTCAGAAAGTATTGATACCAGTGGTAAGAAAATTTACGGAGCGACCATAATACCCAACAGGGGTGCCTGGCTGGAATTTGAAACAGATGTTAATGATAACATATTTGTTCGTGTGGACCGGACGCGTAAGCTTCCCGCAACTGTCCTGATAAGAGCCCTAGGCTATTCAACTAATGGCCGGATTATGGAAGCCTTTGAAGATAACGAATATATTAGGATTACCTTGGAGAGAGATAATACGGAATCGACAGAGGAGGCTTTGGTTGAAATTTATAAACGCCTTCGTCCGGGAGAACCTCCTACGGTAGAAAGTGCCAAAGCTTTACTGGAGTCCTTGTTCTTTGATTCTAAACGTTACGATTTAGCTAAAGTAGGACGATATAAACTCAATAAAAAATTAGAACTGGATATTCCGATGTCTATGAGACATTTAACCCCGGAAGATATTATTGCCTCCATAACCCATTTGCTTAGGATTATTGAAGGCAAGGGCCAGGTTGATGATATCGACCATTTGGGAAACAGACGCCTACGCTCTGTAGGTGAGCTTTTGCAAAACCAGTTTAGGATAGGGCTTTCCCGTATGGAAAGAGTAGTCAGGGAGAGAATGACTATTCAGGATATAGAAGGCATTACCCCTCAGGTACTTATTAACATCCGCCCCGTAGTAGCTGCGATTAAAGAGTTTTTTGGCAGTAGCCAATTATCGCAGTTTATGGACCAAACAAACCCCCTAGCCGAACTGACCCATAAAAGACGGCTCAGTGCGCTGGGACCGGGAGGATTAAGCAGAGAAAGGGCCGGCTTTGAGGTTCGTGACGTGCACCATTCTCACTATGGCAGGATGTGTCCTATTGAGACTCCCGAGGGTCCGAATATTGGTCTTATCGGTTCATTGAGCACCTATGGTCGAATAAACGAATATGGTTTTATCGAGGCTCCTTATCGTAAAGTGGAAAACGGTAGAGTAACTGATGAAATACATTATTTGACCGCTGACGAAGAGGAGAAATTTGTCATTGCCCAGGCTAATGCTGCCATCGGTGAAAACGGTGAGTTTTTAAGTCCTAAGGTCGAGGTTAGACATGGGGAAAACTTTATTCTCGTGCCTCCGGACAGAATTCAATATATGGACGTTTCACCAAAGCAAATGGTTTCCATAGCGACAGCTCTTATTCCCTTTTTAGAGCATGACGATGCCAACCGGGCCCTCATGGGCTCTAACATGCAACGGCAAGCCGTTCCTTTGCTCAAGACTGATGCCCCCTATATTGGCACCGGTATGGAATACAAGGCTGCCGTAGACTCCGGAATCTGCGTTTTGGCTCAAAAATCGGGAACTGTTGTTCGCGTAACATCCGATGAAATCATTGTTCAAAATGATGATAATACAACGACAAAATATAAATTGCTCAAGTTTATGCGCAGCAACCAGGGTACTTGTATCAATCAAAAGCCGATTGTTAGGAAAGGCGAGAGAATTGAAGAAGGTCAAGTTATAGCCGATGGGCCTTCTACCGATCATGGGGAGCTGGCCTTAGGGCGTAATGTTTTGGTAGCATTTATGCCCTGGGAAGGTTATAACTACGAGGATGCTATTCTTATCAGCGAGAAGCTGGTTAGAGAGGACTATTTTACTTCTATCCATATTGAAGAGTACGAATCTGATGCTCGGGATACTAAGCTGGGGCCCGAAGAAATAACCAGAGATATCCCTAACGTAGGCGAAGACGTACTTAAAGATCTCGATGAACGGGGTATTATCAGAATCGGGGCTGAAGTAAGACCCGGTGATATCCTGGTAGGAAAAGTTACCCCAAAAGGGGAAACCGAGCTTACAGCTGAGGAACGCCTTCTGAGGGCGATTTTTGGGGAGAAAGCAAGAGAAGTCAGAGATACATCTCTAAGGGTACCTCACGGGGAAGCAGGAAAAGTTGTGGACGTTAAGGTCTTTAAAAGGGAAAATGGAGATGAACTAGCCCCCGGTGTCAACCAGCTTGTTCGGGTCTATATTGCTCAAAAACGTAAAATTTCAGTTGGTGATAAAATGGCCGGCAGGCACGGCAATAAAGGGGTTATTTCCAGAATCATGAGGCAAGAAGATATGCCTTTCATGCCGGATGGAACACCTATTGAAATTGTGCTTAACCCGTTAGGCGTACCTTCTCGAATGAATATCGGACAGGTAATGGAAACCCATCTTGGATGGGCGGCTAAAGCTTTGGACATGTACATTGCTACGCCTGTTTTTGACGGTGCCAGCGAGAATGATATTTTTGAAACCCTGCAGAAAGCCGGACTTCCCACAAGTGGCAAGTCTATCCTTTACGATGGTAGAACCGGCGAACCCTTTGATAACGAAATAACCGTGGGTTACATGTATATGCTTAAACTCCACCATCTGGTTGATGATAAAATCCATGCCCGTTCTACCGGCCCCTATTCCTTGGTTACCCAGCAGCCTTTGGGAGGTAAAGCCCAGTTTGGCGGCCAGCGTTTTGGTGAAATGGAGGTTTGGGCGCTTGAGGCTTACGGTGCTTCTTATACTTTACAGGAAATCCTAACCGTCAAATCAGATGATGTTGTCGGCAGAGTAAAAACCTATGAAGCTATTGTTAAAGGAGAAAACATTCCAGAACCTGGTGTTCCTGAATCCTTCAAAGTATTGATCAAGGAATTGCAGAGCCTGGCTCTTGATGTTTCCGTCCTTTCCGAAGAAGACCAGATGGTTGAAATTAAGGATCTAGATGATGATGAAACGGAAATGGCTCAGGAATTAGGAATGGATGAGCAATTCTCGGTAGTAGATGTGACCGATGCCGGCGATGATGATAAACAGGATTATCAAGAGGCTGAGGAATCCTTCGAAGAAGATAATTTCGATGAAGATAATATAGACGAAGATGAAGACTTTATAGATATTGATACCGCGGAAAACAATCTGGGTGAAGACTTGGAAGTCGATGAGGTTTTGAGTGAAGACCTGGGAGTTTTGAGCGACAAACTTACTTCGGATTATGAGAATTAAAAGGATAAGACAATTATGATCATTACCCAAAATAGTTTGTTTATGTTAACGGTTTGACGGGTGAAAGGAGAGAATACCGTGCTTGATGTAAATAATTTTGAAAGAATGCGTATCGGTTTGGCTTCTCCGGATATGATTCGCAAGTGGTCTTATGGCGAGGTTAAAAAACCTGAAACCATCAACTACCGCACCTTAAAACCTGAAAGGGATGGTTTGTTCTGCGAGAAGATATTCGGACCTACCCGTGACTGGGAATGCCATTGCGGAAAATACAAAAGAGTTCGTTACAAGGGTATTGTTTGTGACCGCTGTGGTGTGGAAGTAACAAGGTCCAAGGTTCGTAGAGAAAGAATGGGCCATATCGAATTAGCAGCCCCGGTCTCTCATATTTGGTATTTCAAGGGCATACCCAGCAGAATGGGCTTGCTTTTAGATATGTCACCGCGTTCTTTGGAAAAAGTATTATATTTTGTAGCTTATATTGTTATTGATCCCGGAGATACTTCGCTCCTGAAGAAACAGCTACTGACCGAAACAGAATATCGTGAGGCCAGAGATAAGTATGGCAATAGTTTTAGAGCTGCGATGGGAGCTGAAGCCATCAAGGAACTTTTAGTGGATATAGATCTAGATAAGCTTAATGAAGAATTACGAACGGAACTTAAAGAGGTGTCCGGCCAACGAAAAATAAGAGCGATTAGAAGGCTGGAAGTTGTGGAGGCTTTTAAAAAGTCTGGAAATAGACCGGAATGGATGATCCTGGATACAATTCCGGTAATCCCACCGGAACTCAGACCTATGGTTCAACTGGACGGTGGCAGGTTCGCCACTTCAGACCTAAACGATCTTTACCGTCGTGTTATAAACCGTAATAACCGTTTAAAAAAGCTACTGGATTTAGGGGCTCCGGATATTATTGTTCGTAACGAAAAAAGAATGCTTCAGGAAGCGGTGGATGCCTTGATCGATAATGGCCGCCGCGGGCGTCCTGTTACCGGGCCGGGGAACAGACCTCTAAAATCCTTAAGTGATATGTTGAAAGGAAAACAAGGGAGGTTTCGGCAAAATCTGCTTGGCAAGAGGGTGGACTATTCAGGACGCTCTGTAATCGTGGTCGGGCCTTCTCTCAAACTGTCTCAATGCGGTTTGCCTAAAGAAATGGCCCTTGAGCTTTTCAAGCCCTTTGTTATGAAAAATTTGGTCAACGAGGGTTATGCTCATAATATTAAAAGCGCAAAAAGAATGGTAGAGAGAGTGCGCCCTGAGGTTTGGGACGTCCTGGAAAAGGTCATTTCTGAGCATCCTGTGCTTTTAAATCGCGCTCCGACCTTGCACCGTTTGGGCATTCAAGCTTTTGAACCGGTACTGGTCGAAGGGAAAGCTTTGCAGATTCATCCTTTGGTTTGCACCGCCTATAACGCAGACTTTGACGGGGACCAGATGGCCGTTCACGTTCCACTTTCCGCAGAAGCTCAAGCCGAAGCCCGTTTGCTCATGTTATCTTCTCATAACATTCTTAACCCCAAAGACGGCCGGCCGGTAGCTTCACCAACCAAAGACATGGTACTGGGTTGTTATTATCTCACCATAGAAAAACCTGGTGCCATGGGTGAAGGTAAAGTCTTTAAAGATGCCGATGAAGCAGTTTTGGCTTACGATGCCAAGGCGATTGATCTCCAGGCTGTAATTAAGGTCCGCAAAGATGGCAAAATGCTGGAAACAACAGCCGGCAGACTGATTTTCAACTCGGTGATTCCCGAAGAAGTCGGTTTCTTCAACGAAACCATCAACAAAAAAGCGTTAGACAAAATCGTAGCTAAAACCTACCGTCTCTGTGGTTATGATAAAACAGCTAAACTTCTTGACGGTATCAAAAACCTTGGGTTCAAATATTCTACCCTGGCTGGGATCACCGTTGGAATTAATGATATCCAAGTGCCTCCGGCTAAAAAAACCATTCTGGCTGAAGCCGATGCCAGTGTCAACGAAACGGAAAAACAATATCGCCGTGGTTTGATTACCGATGAAGAGCGCAAAGCCTTAGTCATTGATATTTGGACCAAAGCCAATGATTTGGTTACCAAATCATTAATGGAATCTCTCGATAAGTTTAATCCGGTCTACATGATGGCTAATTCCGGGGCACGCGGAAATATTCAACAGCTTCGCCAATTGGCAGGGATGCGCGGGCTCATGGCCGACCCTTCGGGCCGAACAATCGAGTTGCCTATTAAGGCTAACTTCCGTGAAGGCTTAACCGTTTTAGAGTACTTTATATCTTCTCACGGTGCACGTAAAGGTTTGGCCGATACCGCTTTGAAAACTGCGGATTCCGGTTACCTTACCCGTAGATTGGTTGACGTGTCACAGGATGTTATTGTCAGGGAAGATGACTGCGGCGTAGACCATGGCATTGAGGTTGAAGACATCAAAGAAGGCGGCGAAATGATTGAAAAGCTGGAAGAACGCTTGATTGGGCGCTTCCCGGTCCATGAAATCCGTCATCCGCAAACTAATGAGATTCTAGCTACTCCCGACGAAGAAATAAGCGAAGAAAAGGCTAAAGCTATTGCTGAGGTCTATGATAAAGTTGAAATAAGATCAGTACTGACTTGCAGGACTCGCTACGGGGTCTGCAAAAAATGTTACGGTCGAAATCTCGCTACCGGACGCCTGGTGGAAATCGGCGAAGCGGTCGGTATTATCGCCGCTCAATCCATCGGTGAACCCGGTACCCAGTTAACTATGCGTACTTTCCATACCGGCGGAGTGGCTGGGGATGACATTACTCAAGGTTTGCCTAGGGTAGAGGAGCTATTTGAAGCCCGCAAGCCTAAAGGTCAGGCTATTATTTCCGAGATTGCCGGTACGGTAGCTATTAGAGAAGTTAAAGGCCGTCGAGAAGTTGAAGTAACTAATGAAAACGGTGAACGTGAAACTTACGCTATACCCTTTGGATCACGTTTGAGGGTAAAAGAGGGGCAAATAATCGCTCCCGGAGACGAACTAACCGAAGGAAGCGTTAATCCCCATGATACTTTGAAAATTAAGGGTATTAGCGGCGTACAGGTCTACTTGCTCGGAGAGGTTCAACGCGTCTATCGCCTACAGGGTGTGGATATCAACGACAAACATATCGAAGTCATGGTTCGGCAAATGCTACGTAAAGTTAAGGTTGAGGATGCCGGCGATACCAGCCTACTCCCAGGCGGGTTAATTGACGTCTTCGAATTCGAAGAAGAGAATAAATTGATAGAACAGCAGGGTGGCAAACCTGCAGTTGCCAAACCGGTGCTTCTAGGTATCACTAAAGCTTCTCTGGCGACCGACTCTTTCCTTTCAGCCGCTTCTTTCCAAGAGACAACCAGAGTACTTACTGAAGCAGCGATTAAAGGTAAAGTTGATCCGCTAATTGGTCTCAAAGAGAATGTTATTATTGGTAAACTTATTCCCGCAGGAACAGGAATGTCCAGATATCGAACTCTCAAGGTTAGAGAGGTTGGAGATGAAGTTCCTGTGGAGGATTCTTCCGAGCTTCAAACCGATGTTCAAACTGAGGTTGAAACCGAAGCTCAAACTAACGTACTCTAAGGCTTATGGATTTAGTGGGGGGCGGAGTGTGAAGATACAAAGCCGTTCTCACTCCGCTTGACATAAAAAAAGGCTACTGCTAAAATAATGTAGTCTGATTTTGGAATAGAGGAGGAAAGCATTGTTCAATGCTTGATGAATCTTTAAAAAACTCATCCAATGTTGTAGTAGGCTTGAGACAAACAAGCCGGGCTTTGGAAAAGGGTAAAGTCAAAGTTGTTTATCTTGCCCAGGATGCCGATGGTCGTCTTTTAAAACCAATTATTGAAACATGCAAGGCTAAGGGAATTGAAATCAAAGAAGTACCTAGTATGGCGGAATTGGGCAAGGCTTGTGGGATAAAAGTTGGAGCTGCTGTGGCATCTGTGCTGGATGTCTAAAGTTGCTTCATCCGTAAAATCCTTACCATAAGTAATAAAATGAAAGGAGGTGCAGCTATGCCGACCATTCAACAGCTAATTCGCAAGGGAAGAAAAAAGGTTGTTTACAAATCAAATGCTCCTGCGTTGCAATGGGGATATAACGCTTTAAAACGCAAGGATTTTCCCTCGGGTGGTTCTCCTCAAAAAAGAGGGGTGTGCACCAGAGTATATACAACAACACCTAAAAAACCTAACTCCGCTTTAAGGAAAGTAGCTCGTGTTCGTTTGACGAACGGTATCGAAATATCCTCATATATTCCAGGAATCGGTCATAACCTCCAGGAGCACTCTGTAGTACTTGTACGCGGAGGCCGTGTAAAGGACCTCCCAGGGGTTCGTTACCATATTGTACGTGGTGCTCTGGATACCAGTGGGGTTCAGGATAGAAGTCAAGCCCGTTCCAAATACGGGACCAAGGCGCCTAAAAAGAAATAAGTTTAATTATAGCTCATAAATGTAAAACTAAAGAAAAGGAGGGAAAAAATGCCCAGAAAAGGTTATGTAGCTAAAAGAGAGATCCTCCCGGATCCTATCTATCAAAATAAAGTTGTTAGCAAGTTTATCAATCAAATTATGCTTGATGGCAAAAAAGGCGTAGCAGAAGCAAATTGCTACAATGCTTTTGAGATTATAAGGGAAAAAACGGGGAAAGATCCCATTGAAGTTTTCGAAACTGCTCTGAAAAATGTTATGCCGGTACTTGAAGTCAAGGCCCGCCGAGTGGGTGGTGCTAACTATCAAGTCCCAATCGAAGTCCGTGCCGACCGCCGTCAGACCTTAGGACTTCGCTGGATAGTCGAAAGTGCTCGCAAACGCGGTGAAAAGACAATGCAAGAGCGACTGGCAGCAGAGCTTATGGACGCTGCCAACAATACCGGCGGAGCATATAAGAAAAAAGAAGATACCCATAAGATGGCTGAGGCAAACAAGGCATTTGCTCATTATCGCTGGTAAATATGGAAGAAGCTTGATTAGCGATAGGGGATCTGTACCCTCTGGAAAAGAAAGGCTGATAATAAGTGGCAAGAAAAGTTCCTTTAGAAAAAACTAGAAATATTGGGATTATGGCCCATATAGATGCCGGTAAGACAACAACCACGGAGCGCATCTTATTTTATACCGGTCGGGTTCATAAGGTTGGCGAAACGCATGATGGTTCCGCTACTATGGACTGGATGGTTCAGGAGCAGGAGCGTGGCATAACGATTACTTCTGCAGCTACGACCTGCCATTGGAAAGGCCATAGTATCAATATTATAGATACACCCGGACACGTTGATTTCACCGTAGAGGTAGAAAGATCCCTGCGCGTTTTGGATGGAGCTATTGCTGTGTTTTGTTCCGTAGGAGGGGTTGAACCCCAATCGGAAACGGTGTGGCGGCAAGCTGATAAATATGGTGTTCCGCGGATTGCTTATATTAATAAAATGGATAGGGTTGGCGCGGACTTCTTTAGAGGAGTTTCCATGATTTCCGAACGTTTAGGTTCTAATCCGGTACCTCTTCAGCTTCCTATCGGTGCCGAAGAAAAATTTGTAGGCATGGTGGATCTAATAACCATGAAAGCCAGAATTTATACGGATGACCTGGGAACGACAAGCGATGTTGGGGATATACCGGAAGATATAATGCCGCTGGCCCAGGAATATAGGGAAAAACTTTTGGAAGCTGTGGCTGAAGTTGACGATGATTTGATGGAGAAGTATCTGAACGGTGAGGAGATTACTGAACAAGAAATAAAGAAGGCTGTACGTAAAGGGACTATCGGTTTAAATTTCATACCGGTCCTTTGCGGTTCATCTTTTAAAAACAAAGGAGTCCAACCCTTGTTAGATGCTGTTGTAGATTACATGCCTTCACCGCTGGACGTGCCTTCAATTACCGGTATCAATCCGGAAACCGGCGAAGAGGAAAGCAGAAATTCGGATGATAATGCCCCCTTCTCGGCTTTGGCCTTTAAAATAATGGCCGATCCTTATGTAGGCAAACTGACTTTTTTCCGGGTATATTCTGGGACCTTGACTTCTGGTTCCTATATCTACAATTCAATTAAAGGTAAGAGAGAAAGAATTGGTAGAATTTTAAGGATGCATGCTAACCACAGGGAAGATGTTGAAGAAGTGCATGCCGGCGATATCGCGGCAGCAGTCGGTATTAAGGATGTCAGCACAGGGGATACTTTATGCGATGAGAATTCCCGAGTTATTTTGGAAGCCATACAATTCCCCGAACCTGTGATTCACATTGCTATAGAGCCTAAAACCAAAGCCGATCAGGAGAAACTCGGCGGTGCCTTGGCCAAACTGGCGGAAGAGGACCCGACATTTAGAACACACACCGATGAAGAAACAGGGCAGACCATAATCTCCGGCATGGGTGAACTCCATCTGGAAATCATTGTAGACAGACTGCAAAGAGAGTTTAAGGTCGACTGTAATGTTGGGCGTCCCCAAGTTGCTTATAAAGAGACTATCCGTAAGGCTGTTAAAGCTGAAGGTAAATATGTACGGCAATCGGGTGGACGAGGCCAATATGGGCATTGCTGGGTAGAGTTCGAACCGCTGGAGCCTGCTTCAGGATTTGTGTTTGAAAGCAAAATCGTGGGCGGAGTAATTCCCAAAGAGTACATTCCCCCTATTGAAGCGGGGATTCAGGAAGCAATGCAGAATGGTATTCTGGCCGGTTATCCTGTGCTCGATGTTAAAGCTACAGTCTACGATGGTTCCTATCATGATGTTGACTCTTCCGAAATGGCCTTTAAAATTGCCGGTTCTATGGCTTTCAAAGCCGCAGCGACCAAAGCCGATCCGGTCTTACTTGAACCTGTGATGAGGGTTGAAGTTACTGTCCCTGAAGAATATATGGGAGACGTCATCGGTGATTTAAACTCTCGCCGGGGGAAAATTGAAGGCATGGAAGCTCATGCCGGGGCTCAAATTATCCGTGGTTTTGTTCCCTTAGCCGAGATGTTTGGATATGCAACGGACCTTCGCTCTAAGACTCAGGGCAGGGGCGTTTATGTTATGCAGTTTGATCATTATGAAGAAGTGCCCAAAAATATTGCCGAAGGTATAATTGCCAAAAGGCAGGGGGCTTAATAAATACATCTTAAATTTATATTATGTATAAGGAGTTGAACATTAAAATGGCAAAACAAAAGTTTGAACGTACGAAACCGCACGTTAACATCGGTACCATTGGTCACGTTGACCATGGTAAAACTACTTCTACAGCAGCTATTACCCAAGTATTATCTAAAGCAGGTGGCGCTATTGCCCAAGCCTTTGACCAAATCGACAAGGCTCCGGAAGAAAAAGCACGTGGAATCACGATTTCAACCTCCCACGTGGAATACGAAACTGAAAACCGTCACTATGCTCACGTTGACTGCCCGGGTCACGCTGACTATGTTAAAAACATGATTACCGGTGCTGCCCAAATGGACGGTGCTATCCTGGTTGTATCTGCAGCTGACGGCCCCATGCCTCAGACCCGTGAGCACATCCTGCTCGCTCGTCAGGTAGGCGTGCCCTACATTGTTGTTTGGCTGAATAAAGTTGATATGGTTGATGATCCTGAACTTCTCGAACTGGTTGAGATGGAAGTCCGTGAACTGTTAAGTGAATATGATTTCCCCGGTGATGATATACCGGTTATTCCTGGTTCCGGTCTTAAAGCTTTGGAGTGCGGCTGTGGTTCCAGAGATTGCGAATGGTGTGGTAGGATATGGAATCTTATGGATGCTGTGGACGAATATGTTCCCCAGCCGGAACGTGCTGTCGACAAACCGTTCCTCATGCCGGTTGAAGACGTGTTCACTATTACCGGTCGCGGAACTGTAGCTACCGGTCGTGTAGAACGTGGCGTACTTAAAGTTGGTGACGAAATCGAAATCGTAGGTCTTCAAGAAAAACCTCGTAAAACAGTTTGCACCGGCGTTGAAATGTTCCGTAAATTGCTAGACCAGGCTGAAGCCGGAGACAACATCGGAGCTTTGCTGCGCGGTGTTGAGCGTAAAGAGATCGAGCGTGGACAAGTCTTGGCTAAACCGGCCAGCATTAAACCTCATACCAAGTTTACCGGTGAAATCTATGTTCTGAGTAAAGAAGAAGGTGGTCGTCATACTCCTTTCTTCAATAACTATCGTCCTCAGTTCTATTTCCGGACAACTGACGTTACCGGTATTATCCAACTTCCGGAAGGTACTGAAATGGTTATGCCCGGTGACCGTGTAACTATTGAGTGCGAACTTATTACTCCGATTGCTATGGAAGAAGGTTTGCGCTTTGCAGTGCGCGAAGGTGGCAGAACTGTTGCCTCGGGCGTTGTAGCTAAGATCATTGAATAATTCAAATAGAGGGAAGCTGCAAAAACAGCTTCCCTATTCTAAGCTCGTTTGGCACAGAAGGTTGCTGCGGTTTGGTAACTCCGCCTGCCTACAGGTAATTTCTGTGCTCAAGGTCTGTAAAACAGACAAAAAAATAGGAGGGTTTATTTCATGAACCAAAAAATAAGGATTAGACTGAAAGCTTTTGATCATAAAACTTTGGATCAATCTGCAGAGAGAATTGTGGAAACCGCTAAGAGAACAGGTGCTAGCGTCAGCGGTCCCATTCCGTTGCCGACCGAAAAAAATATTTATACCATTCTCCGTTCCCCTCACGTGAACAAGGATTCCCGTGAGCAGTTCGAAATGCGGACTCATAAAAGACTTATTGATATACTTGATCCCACACCTAAAACCGTTGATGCTCTTATGAGGTTGGATCTGCCATCTGGTGTGGACATTGAGATAAAACTTTAGGGCTGAAAACTAAAAAAAATCGCATTTAACTGCCTAAATTTTGATTAAAACATTGAATTTGCCAGGCTAGTGTGGTATAATTGGTATGTTTTTCGCGCGAAACACCCGGAGGTGTGGTACATCTTCAAGGGTGCTTAGCATAGAATAATCCCAAGTTAATTCTAAACATTAGACACTCTCGTGCTCCAGCTTGGACTGGTGCACTTCAAAGTGTATAGGAGGTGGCGTCGTGTCTAAAGGGATTCTGGGTAAAAAAGTGGGAATGACCCAAATCTTTGCAGAAGACGGCAGTGTGATCCCGGTAACAGTTATACAGGCCGGACCATGTTATGTTCTGCAGAAAAAAACAATAGCTTCTGATGGCTACAACGCAATTCAGGTGGGTTTTGATGAAATTAGAGAAAACTTGGCAACTAAACCTAAATTGGGCCATTTTAAAAAAGCAGGAACAAAAACGTTGCGTTTTGTCAGAGAATTTAGAACCTCTGAAGTAGACTCTTATGAAGTAGGGCAAGAGATTAAAGCGGATATCTTTGCCGAAGGGGACAAAGTGGATGTTACCGGAACATCCAAAGGGAAAGGTTTCGCCGGAATGCAAAAAAGACATGGCGGACGCCGCGGGCCTATGAGCCATGGATCTAAGTACCATCATCGGACCGGTTCCATGGGAGCGAAAGGGCCGGGCAGAGTATTTAAAGGAAGAGAATTACCCGGACGTCTGGGTGGCGACAGGGTTACTGTACAAAACCTGGAAGTTGTCAGAGTTGATTCGGATAAAAATCTTATTTTGGTAAAAGGATGCGTACCTGGTGCGAAAAAAAGCCTACTTATCTTAAAGCAATCTGTAAAGGCGAAGTAATCTGAGTGGAAAGGAGGATGAAGCAATGCCTAAGGTACAAGTAGTTAATATGCAAGGTGCTCCGGTAGGAGAGATAGAATTAAATGAACAAATTTTTGGTATCGAGCCTAACATACCTGTTATGCATGCTGCTGTAGTAGCTCAGCGGGCTAATGCCCGGGTAGGTACTCATTCCGCTTTGGGACGCAGCGAGGTTAGGGGCGGTGGACGTAAGCCCTGGCGGCAAAAGGGTACGGGCCGGGCCAGAGCAGGTACCATACGTTCCCCTCTCTGGAGAGGCGGCGGCGTTATATTTGGCCCGAAGCCAAGAGACTATAGCAAGAAATTGCCTAAAAAAGTTAAGAGATTAGCTCTTTGCTCAGCGCTTTCCAGCAAAGTTAAAGAGAACAACCTGGTTGTAGTGGAACAGATTAGTTTTGACCAACCTAAAACCAAAGAAATGGTGAAGCTTCTCCAAGCCTTGAAAATTGACAAGAAAGCTCTGTTCGTTTTAGACGGGACAGATCAAAATGTCCAGCTTTCAGCTCGTAATATTCAAGGTGTGCTTACCACCAGATCTGATACTCTGAATGTAATTGATCTTTTAAAATATGATACCGTTGTTTTCAGTAAATCATCCGTAGCCAAAACGGAGGAGGTGCTAAGCAATGCGTGATGCTCGCGATGTACTAATCCGGCCGGTTATTTCTGAAAAATCAGTTGGTTTGGTAGAAGATAATAAATACTCATTTTGGGTAAATACGGCGGCTAACAAAATAGAAATCAAAGCTGCCGTGGAAAAAATGTTTAAAGTTAAAGTCAAGGAAGTTCGCACTTTAACCGTTAAGGGTAAAGAAAAACGGATGGGTCGTTATTCAGGAATGACTCCAAATCGGAAAAAAGCTATCGTTACTCTCGAACCTGGTCATAAGATTGAAGGATTTGCAGGTCTGTAATAAGTTTTTAGGTAAAGGAGGGAAATAATATGTCTATTAGATCATATAAACCGACATCTCCAGGACGCAGGCAGATGACAGCGCTTACTTTCGAAGAAATTACAAGAACAAAGCCGGAACGTTCCCTTCTCGCCCCCTTGAAGAGTAAGGGCGGAAGAAATAACCAGGGCCGTCAGACTGTTAGGCATCGGGGTGGCGGGCATAAAAGACGCTATCGTATTATTGACTTCAAAAGAAATAAAGACGGAGTAGTGGCCAGAGTAGCCAGTATTGAATATGATCCTAATCGTTCGGCAAATATTGCTCTGCTCAACTATATAGATGGTAGTAAAGCCTATATCATAGCTCCCCATGGTCTGAAAGTGGGGCAAGAGGTTTTAAGTGGCGAGCAAGCGGATATTATTGTTGGCAACTCACTCAAACTTAGAAATATCCCCTTAGGTGCCATGATTCATAATATTGAGCTCAAACCGGGCAAAGGCGGACAGTTGGTTCGTTCAGCCGGCGGTGCAGCACAACTTATGGCTAAGGAAGGCAATTACGCTACCATAAGACTTCCTTCAGGCGAAATGAGAATGGTTCACCTGGAATGCCGAGCAACAATCGGTCAGGTGGGAAATACAGAACATGAAAACGTTACCATTGGGAAAGCAGGAAGAAAGCGTTGGTTAGGTATTCGACCTACAGTCCGCGGTTCAGCTATGAACCCTGTAGATCACCCTCATGGTGGCGGTGAAGGACGCAGTCCCATTGGTAGGAATCCAGTGACACCTTGGGGCAAACCTGCTCTGGGTGCTAAAACAAGAAAAAAGAAGAACCAAAGCGATAAATTTATCGTTAAACGCAGAGGATAAATTTTAAGCGAAAGGAGAGCTCATGATGGGCAGATCTCTTAAAAAAGGACCATACGTTTGCACTCGCCTTCTGCAAAGAATAGAAGAGATGAACAAATCGGGCGAAAAAAGAGTTATAAAGACCTGGTCCAGGCGCTCTACTATTTTTCCGCAGATGGTCGGGCATACTATAGCTGTTCATGACGGGCGAAAACATGTACCTGTTTATCTTACGGAAGATATGGTCGGACATAAACTAGGTGAGTTTGCGCCGACAAGGACGTTTAAAGGACATGCGGGAAGCGAAAAATCCAGCGGTTTACGCTGATTGAGAGGAGGTAATAAAGAATGGAAACCAAAGCAGTTGCAAGATATGTCCGCATATCTCCTCGTAAAGTACGCCAGGTTGTGGATTTAATCCGGGGTAAGAAAGTAGACGAGGCGCTGGCTATCCTAAAATTCACGCCCAAGATTTCTACCGAACCGGTGAGTAAAGTTCTTAAATCGGCTATTGCCAATGCGGAACACAACTTGGATTTAAGTTCTGAAGAGTTGTTTGTAACTAGAATTTATGTTGATCAGGGACCAACCTTGAAACGAATAAAGCCTCGGGCACAGGGAAGGGCAGACAGGATCCGCAAGCGGACCAGTCATATAACAGTGTTTGTTGGCGATAAGAAGGAGGAATAGGCTAAGCATGGGTCAAAAAGTAAACCCCAAGGGTCTTCGAATCGGTATTATCCATACATGGGAAGGCCGCTGGTATGCTGATAAAAACTATGGGGAACTCCTCCATGAAGATTTAAAAATTCGTAAATTTTTGATGAAAAAACTCCAGCAAGCCGGGGTTCCTAAAGTTGAAATAGAAAGAGCAGCCAATAGAGTAAAAGTGTCTATCCATGCCGCGAAACCTGGGATTGTAATCGGCCGCGGAGGCCAAGAAGTAGAAAACTTACGCAAAATATTGGAAAAAATGACCGGTAAACAGGTAGCGGTTAATATAATTGAAATTAAAAAACCGGAACTGGATGCTAAACTAGTCGCTGAAAATGTCGCCCAGCAATTGGAGAAACGTGTTTCCTTCCGAAGGGCTATGAAACAGACCGTGGGACGGACTATGAGAGCCGGTGCCCAAGGAATAAAAATTTCCTGCAGCGGAAGGCTTGGCGGTGCAGAAATCGCACGTACAGAATGGTATAACGAGGGAAAAGTACCTCTCCATACCTTGCGTGCCGATATCGACTACGGATTTGCCGAAGCAAATACAACCTACGGTAAAATCGGAGTAAAAGTATGGATTTACCGTGGCGAAGTTCTTCCTGCTAAGAAGTCCGCCGAGGGGGAAGGAGGATTATAAAATGCTAGTTCCAACTAGGGTTAAATATCGTAAACAGCATCGTCCTTCATTAAAAGGCACAGCTCATAAAGGCAATAAGGTTGTTTACGGCGAATATGGTTTGATGGCTTTAGAGAATGCCTGGATTACTAATCGTCAAATAGAAGCCGCCCGTATCGCTATGACTCGCTACATTAAGCGTGGCGGTAAAGTTTGGATTAATATATTTCCTGACAGGCCTATTACGGCTAAACCTGCAGAAACTCGGATGGGTAGCGGTAAAGGTACCCCCGAATATTGGGTAGCTGTAGTCAAGCCTAACAGAATTATGTTTGAATTGGCCGGAATTCCCGAGGAAGTAGCGAAGGAAGCCTTAAGGCTTGCGGCCCATAAGCTTCCGATTAAATGCAAGTTTGTCCGTAAAGAAGATATGGACATCGAGCAAGCTGGAGGTGGCGTAGATGGCGAAGGATAAGAATTTTCGTGATATGACGGATGAAGAATTGCTAAAAGAAATTGATGCCTTCAAAACGGAACTGTTTAATTTACGTTTCCAATTAGCTACTGGACAGCTTGACAACCCTATGCGCATCAGGGAGGTTAGAAAAAACATTGCCAGAGGTAAGACCATTCTCCGTGAGCGCGAATTGAAGAGGGCTTGAGCCTTAGGGAAAGGAGGCAGTTACATTGGAAAGAAAGCTACGTAAAACAAGATATGGTAAAGTGGTAAGCGATAAGATGGATAAAACTATTGTCGTAGAAGTAGAGACCACAAAGAGTCATCCTTTATATAAAAAGACAGTAAAGTACACCAAAAAATATAAGGCCCATGACGAAAATAACGAAGCAAAAATTGGGGATACTGTTTTAATCATGGAAACACGGCCTTTAAGCAAAGACAAACGCTGGAGACTGGTTAAAGTGGTTGAAAAAGCAGTTGCTCTCTAATCCAAGGAAACACCAAATGCCAGGAAAGGAGGTTCCGCCCAATGATTCAGACTGAGTCAACTCTAAAAGTAGGAGATAATACCGGAGCTAAGAAATTAATGTGTATCCGGGTTTTGGGTGGGTCTAAACGCCGCTATGCAACTGTCGGCGATGTTATAGTAGCTACGGTTAAAGAAGCAACGCCAGGCGGCGTTGTTAAAAAGGGCGAAATCGTTAAGGCTGTTATAGTTCGTACAACCAAAGAAATAAAGAGACCGGACGGCTCCTATATAAAGTTTTCGGAAAACGCAGCTGTTATTATTAAAGATGACAAGAGTCCAAGAGGGACACGTATTTTTGGGCCGGTAGCGCGTGAACTAAGAGAAAAAGACTATATGAAAATTGTTTCGCTTGCCCCGGAAGTAATTTAGAACACATATGTCGGACGGAGGTGAAGAAAAAATGTCCGCCGCCAAAATTAAAATGAATGTCAAAAAAGGCGACATGGTTATGGTTATTAGTGGAAAGGATGCCGGAAAAAAAGGTAAAGTAATCGAAGTCTTTCCCAAAACTAATAGAGTAGTCGTAGAAAAAGTCAATATAGTAAAAAAACATCAAAGACCAACTAAAGAAATGCCTCAAGGTGGCATTATGGATATAGAATCCCCAATCCACGTTTCTAATGTGATGTTATTCTGCACGGAATGTAATTCTGTAACCAGAAGAAGTATGAAAGAGACCGGAGAAGGAAAAGTAAGAGTCTGCAAAAAATGCGGCAACAACTTACCGGATCAAAAAAAGAAGTAAGTCTGGAAGGGAGGTACTCCGGTGGCTCGCTTAAAAGAAATCTATAAACAGGAAATAACCCCTGCTCTTATGAAGAAGTTTAATTATAAAAATATCATGCAAACTCCCCGTCTGGAAAAAGTGGTTGTCAATGTCGGTATAGGGGAAGCAATTCAAAATCCGAAGGTTATTGATTCAGCCACGGATGATATTATGACCATTACCGGTCAGAAACCGATTGTAACTCGGGCCAAAAAATCAATTGCTGCCTTTAAAGTTCGGACGGGAATGCCTGTTGGGGTCAAGGTTACCTTAAGAGGCGAGAGAATGTATGAGTTTGTCGATAGACTTTTAAATGTAGCTTTACCCAGGGTTAGGGATTTTCAAGGTGTATCGGGTAAATCATTTGACGGACGTGGTAATTACACTCTAGGTATCAAGGAACAGTTGATTTTCCCGGAAATAAGTTACGATAAAATCGACAAGATCAGGGGTATGGATATTGTATTCGTGACTACAGCCAAAACCGATGAAGAAGCAAAGGAACTTTTAAAAGGATTCGGAATGCCGTTTCGTGACTAGTTTACTAAGGAGGCTTAAAAATATGGCCAAAAAATCTAAAATGGTTCGTCAATCGCGCAAACCGAAATATTCCGTTCGTTGGCATAACCGCTGCAAATTATGCGGACGCCCACATGCTTATATGCGGAAATTCGGAATATGTAGGATATGCTTTAGAGAACTAGCTTATAAAGGCGAATTGCCTGGAGTTACCAAAGCTAGTTGGTAAGCATTTTTGGAGAAAGGGGGAAACCGAATGTCCACATCATCAGATCCTATTGCTGATTTCTTAACCCGTATCCGTAATGCCGGAATGGTATACCATGATAAAGTTGAAATTCCTGGTTCTAATATTAAAAGAGCTTTGGCTGAACTTATGAAGCAGGAAGGTTTTATTAAGGATTATGAATTTATTGAGGATAACAAACAAGGTATTATAAGAATTTATCTCAAATATGGCCCTAACCGGGAACGAGTTATTACCGGCTTAAAGAGAATCAGCCGGCCGGGACTGCGTGTGTATGCTAAAAAAGACCAGATCCCTAAAGTTCTGGGGGGCTTAGGAGTTGCAGTAATATCTACCTCCAAAGGCATAATGCCCGATAGGCAGGCCCGTAAAGAAGGCCTGGGTGGAGAAGTAATTTGCTATATTTGGTAAGGATGGAGGTGTAGAATATGTCTCGTATTGGAAAAATGCCAATTACCATTCCCGATGGGGTGGAAGTAAAACAGGAGGGTCAGGCAATTACGGTTAAAGGCCCTAAAGGTACTCTTACCAAAGAGTTTAGACCGGAAATCAGTATCGAAATTGAGGGTAGTACCATCAATGTTACCCGTTCCAGTGATGAGCCGCTACATCGTTCCCTCCACGGTTTGACCCGCACCCTTCTTGCAAACATGGTAGAAGGGGTAACCAAGGGCTTCAGCAAGAACCTGGAATTGGTCGGGGTCGGTTATCGTGCTTCGCTACAAGGTAAAAAGCTTGTGCTGGCCGTAGGGAAATCCCATCCGGTAGAAATGGAACCTTGGGAAGGAATTGAAATTGAAGTCCCGGCACCTAATAAAATCACGGTCAAAGGCAGTGATAAAGAAAAAGTCGGAGCTTTCGCAGCTGATATCAGAAGTCAGCGTCCACCTGAGCCCTATAAAGGCAAAGGAATAAAGTATGAAAACGAAGTAGTTCGCCGTAAAGAAGGTAAAACCGGTGCTTAGAAATAAGGCAAGGGCAAAATCTCTTGCTGCCTAGAAAGGGTGAATTAGACTTGATTAAAGAACAAGACCGCCGAAAAAAAATTCAAAAAAAGCACAAAAGTGTACGCAAAAAAATTCATGGAACTGCTGAGAGACCGAGACTTGCAGTCTTCAGAAGTTTGAATAATATTTATGCCCAGGTAATAAACGATGATCTTGGTATAACCCTTACTGTTGCTTCTTCTTTGGATCCAGAATTTAAAGCAACCGGACTTTCGGGCGGCAATGTAGAAGGAGCCGCTAAAGTTGGAGAACTTGTCGCTAAGAAAGCCTTGGAAAAGGGTATCACTAAAGTGGTTTATGATCGTGGCGGTAATTTATATCACGGTAGAGTTGCAGCTCTGGCTGACTCGGCAAGAAAAGCAGGGCTTGAGTTTTAAGTCATGGAAAAGGAGGGAAAATCATTGTCCAACATTGATCCCAGCAAATTGGAACTCAGCGAAAGAATCGTGCATATTTCCCGCGTAGCCAAGGTTGTTAAAGGTGGAAGACGCTTTAGTTTCAGTGCTTTGGTAGTCGTCGGTGACGGTAACGGTATAGTTGGGGCTGGCCTCGGCAAAGCAGCTGAAGTTCCGGAAGCTATTCGTAAAGGAATCGAAGATGCTAAGAAAAATTTGATTTCCATTCCAGTGAAAGGTACTACTATTCCTCATCCCATAATAGGTAAATTTGGGGCTGGTCGGGTTATGTTAAAGCCGGCTGCCAAAGGTACCGGGGTTATTGCCGGCGGACCTGTGCGTGCGGTCCTGGAAGCGGCAGGAGTTAAAGATATACTAACCAAATCGCTCGGATCTGCTAACGCTCAAAATGTAGTTAAGGCTACCATGGAAGGTTTAAAGGCATTAAAGCGAGATCACGAAGTAGCAAAGTTGCGTGGCAAGACAATTGAAGAAATAATGTAGCAGCATCGTTAGAATGTAAGGAGGTGTCCGCAATTGAAACTTCATGAACTAAAACCTGCTGAAGGTTCAACCCGAAGCCGTAAACGTGTTGGACGCGGAGATGGCTCAGGATTAGGAAATACGTCCGGCAGAGGACATAAGGGTCAAAAGTCCCGTTCCGGCGGCGGTGTACGCCCGGGATTTGAAGGCGGTCAAATGCCTATGATGCGTAGGCTGCCTAAAAGAGGTTTTACTAATATTTTCAAGAAAGAATACACTGTTATAAACGTTTCCGACTTAGAGGAAAAATTTGAAAACGGGGCTGAGGTTTCCATCGAGTCCTTATATGCAGCTGGTCTGATTAAAAAAGTTAAGGACGGTGTAAAACTTTTGGGTGATGGTGAAATTACCAAAGCCCTTACCGTTAAGGTAAATAAGGTTAGCAAAACGGCTGCAGAAAAAATCGTGGCGGCCGGTGGAAAAGTTGAGGTGGAATAGATGATACTAGAGACCCTGAGAGATGCATGGAAAATTCCAAGCATTAGGAGAAAAATAGGGTTCACTCTGCTAATGCTTCTCGTCTTCAGGATCGGAGCCCATATTCCAATCCCGTTCATGGACAGGGAAGTATTGGCGAATATGATGGGTAGCGGGGGAATCTTTGACTTTTTTAATACTTTCTCCGGCGGTTCTCTTAGACGCTTTTCAGTATTTGCTTTAAGTATCATGCCCTATATTACCGCCTCTATTATCATTCAGCTCCTGACGGTAGTGGTCCCTTATCTGGAAAGGCTATCTAAAGAAGGGGACGAAGGACGGAAAAAAATTGTTCAGCTTACCAGATATGGAACAGTTGTCTTAGGTTTTATTAACGGTATCGGACTTACCATAGGCTTGAGAGGGGCCTTGATTATACCGGATCCTGCCTATAAAATTCCGATTTACCTCATGATTGCCCTGGTACTAACCGCAGGAACAGCTTTTCTTATGTGGTTAGGAGAACAGATTACCGAAAATGGAATCGGTAACGGAATATCGCTTATTATTTTCGCGGGAATCGTGGCCGCAATACCGGATGCAATTAAATATCTGATTCAGCTTCTGAAAGTCGGAGAAATTAGCTGGGTCTCAATAGTTGGCTTAGCAATAATAGCAGCTTTAATTATCGCCGGTGTTGTATTTATCCAAGAAGGCCAAAGAAGAATCCCGGTTCAATATGCCAAGAGAGTTGTGGGCAGAAGGGTCTATGGCGGACAAAGCTCACATATACCTTTAAAGGTTAATCAGGCAGGCGTTATTCCTTTGATCTTTGGTATTTCTCTCGTCATGCTGCCGGCGACAATCGCTACCTGGCTGCCGCAAACATCCGGGTTTGCGATGTTCACCCAGAAATGGCTCAGCATGAATGGTTCGGTATATTCCATTCCCTTTTTAATGGTTTATGCCCTACTAATTATCTTCTTTACCTACTTTTATACAGGTATTACCTTTAATCCTATTGATGTAGCAGAGAATCTTAAAAAGTACGGCGGTTTTATTCCCGGAATTCGCCCGGGACGGCCGACATCAGATTATCTGTTTAAAATTCTTAACCGGGTCACTCTGGCAGGTGGGATTTTCTTGGCCATAATCGCTATTTTACCCAGCCTTGTTATGGGACTGACCAGGATTGAAAATATTTATTTAGGTGGGACATCTCTGTTGATTGTTGTAAGTGTCGCTCTTGATACCATGAAACAAATGGAGACTCACCTTATGCAGCGTCACTATCAAGGATTTCTCAAGTAAGAGGAGGAGTGTTTTATGAGAATAATACTCATGGGTCCTCCTGGCGCCGGCAAGGGGACACAAGCCGAGCTGCTTATTGAACATTTTCAGATTCCGCATATCTCCACAGGGGATATGTTCAGAGCCGCCATTAAGGATCAAACTCCTCTGGGACTTAAAGCCAAGGAATACATGGATTCCGGAGCTTTGGTGCCGGACGAAGTAACAATCGGGATTGTAAAAGACAGACTTAAACAGGCTGACTGCCAGAAAGGTTTCCTCCTGGACGGGTTTCCCCGTACGGCTGCCCAGGCGGATGCTTTGACCAAAATCCTGAAAACATTGAACATGACCCTTAACGGTGTAATAAATATTGAGATGGAGGATGAAGAACTGCTGAAAAGGCTTACGGGCCGAAGAGTGTGCAAGCAATGTGCCTCAACCTATCATATTGTCTTTAATTCCCCCCAAACCCCTGGAGTATGCGACAAGTGTGGCGGTGAACTCTACCAGCGAAGTGATGATACACTCGCTACCGCTCAAAACCGCCTTCAAGTCTATAATGATCAAACCGAGCCTCTGATTGCCTATTATGAGGAACGGAATTTACTAAAAAGAGTACGGGGGGACCAGGAAATAAAGCAGGTCTTCAGTGAAATTCTTAATGTTTTGGAGTAGAACCATGATCGAACTGAAAAATAAGGAACAGCTTGAAAAAATGCGTACTGCGGGCCGAATCGTGGCTGAAACCCTGGCAATGTTGAAAGAAATTGTCAAACCGGGGATAACCACGAGAGAACTTGATAGGGCGGCGGAACAGTACATTAGAAAATGTCAAGCAATTCCTGCCTTCAAAGGTTATAACGGGTTTCCGGCTACCCTATGCACCTCTGTCAATGAGGAAGTAGTTCACGGCATTCCCGGTTTAAGAGCTTTGAAAAATGGAGATATTATCAGTATTGATTGTGGGGTTTTATACGACGGTTACTATGGGGATTCGGCTATTACTCTCCCGGTGGGAGAAATTAGCCTAGAATGCCAGGAGCTTCTAAAAGTTTGCGAGGAATCTTTAAAGCTGGGTATTGCACAAGCCTTTAAGGGGAACCGTCTTTTTAATATTTCATACGCTATTCAGAGTCATGTAGAGAAAAACGGGATGTCTGTGGTCCGTGATTATGTCGGTCATGGTATTGGCAGGAAGATGCACGAAGAGCCTCAGATACCCAACTTTGGCAAGCCCGGCAGAGGGCCGCGACTCGAGATAGGAATGGCCCTGGCGATTGAACCAATGGTCAACTTAGGGGGATATCAAGTAGAAACTCTTAAGGATAATTGGACAGTAATAACAAAGGACCGGCGAGCCTCGGCCCATTTCGAACATACAGTGGCCATTACCGAAAATGGCCCTGAGATATTAACTCGAATTTAAGTCTTAACCGGAAAGTCAAAGGAGGGATAACTGATGTCAAAGGAAGATGTAATTGAGGTAGAAGGAAAAGTGCTGGAACCGCTTCCTAACGCCATGTTTAAAGTCGAACTGAATAACGGACACCAGGTATTGGCACATGTCTCAGGTAAAATCAGGATGCATTTTATCAGGATTTTACCGGGAGATCGGGTCACCGTGGAGCTCTCTCCCTATGACCTGACTAGAGGCAGAATAACTTACAGATATAAGTAAAGGGAGGGATTACAGGTGAAAGTAAGGCCTTCTGTAAAACCTATATGCGAAAAGTGCAAAATTATTAAACGACATGGTAAAGTAATGGTTATTTGTGTAAATCCAAAGCATAAACAACGCCAAGGTTAAATTTGGATAGTTGAACAAGTAAATACCAATAACATGGAGGTGTACGCATTACATGGCACGTATTGCTGGGGTAGATATACCCCGAGATAAACGTGTTGAGATAGCTCTGACCTATATATATGGGATAGGGGTTTCTCAATCTCGGAAAATATTGGCAAAAAACCAGATTAATCCTGATACGAGGGTTAAAGATCTCACCGATGATGAGATTAACAGAATAAGAGAAACAATTGATAAAGAATATATGGTTGAAGGTGACCTGCGCCGCGAAGTAGCTCTTAATATCAAGAGACTTATTGAAATTGGGTGTTATCGTGGTTTCCGCCATCGTCGCGGACTTCCGGTACGAGGACAAAGAACAAAAACAAATGCCCGCACGCGCAAGGGTCCGGCTCGTGCCATTGGCGGTAAAAAGAAAAAGTAAAGGAGGGCATTTAAAGCATGGCACGTAAAGTTGTTCGTACCAGAAGAAGAGAACGCAAGAATATTGAAAGCGGAGTAGCTCATATTAGATCGACGTTTAACAATACCATCGTTACAATTACTGACCCTGCAGGAAACGCTATATCCTGGTCAAGTGCAGGCTCCTTGGGTTTTAAAGGTTCACGTAAAAGCACTCCTTTTGCCGCTCAATCTGCTGCTGAAGCTGCGGCTAAAGCTGCAATGGAGCATGGACTCAAAACGGTGGAATGTTATGTTAAAGGCCCAGGAGCAGGCCGGGAAGCTGCCATAAGAGCATTGCAGGCTGCAGGTTTAGAAGTAAATCTTATCCGAGATGTAACTCCTATTCCTCATAACGGGTGTCGCCCGCCCAAACGCAGAAGAGTATAAGGGGGTGTAAGTTGTGGCGAAATATACAGAACCAGTGTGCCGTTTATGCCGGCGTGAAGGACAAAAATTATTCCTTAAAGGAGATCGCTGTTATACCAATAAATGTGCTATCGACCGCAGACCTTATGCTCCCGGTATGCATGGCCAGAGCAGAGGCAAGAAACCGACAGAATTCGGCATTCAGCTTAGAGAAAAGCAAAAAGCAAGAAGAATTTATGGTGTTTTGGAAAAACAATTTAGAGGATACTTTGCCAAAGCTGCTCGTCAGAAAGGTATGACCGGCGAAAATCTCCTGCGTATACTCGAAAGACGTTTGGATAATGTTGTATATCGTTTAGGATTTGCTGCTTCCAGACCGGAAGCCCGTCAGTTTGTTACCCATGGGCATATTACTGTGAACGGCAAAAGAGTAGATATTGCTTCCTACCAAGTTAAAGTCGGTGATGTAATCTCTTTCAAGGAAAAGAGCAGAGAACTTAACAGAATAAAAGAAATGATCGAAAGACTGCAAGATCGCTCTGTTCCGGCTTGGCTAAGTCTTGACGTTGATAAAGTAACGGGGACAGTAATCCAATTGCCGTCACGTGAAGATGTTCAAATTCCTATTGAAGAGCATCTTATTGTTGAGAAATACTCACGGTAAACTTTTCCAGGAAAGAAGGTGCATCCGATGCTTGAAATCGAGAAGCCCAATATTGAGTGTGTTGAGAGGTCTGAAGATAATACCTATGCCAAATTTGTTATTGAACCATTGGAGAGAGGTTATGGCATCACACTTGGGAACTCCCTAAGACGCATTTTACTCTCCTCTCTGCCCGGCTCGGCGGTTACCTCGGTTAAAATAGAAGGGGTACTTCATGAATTCTCAACCATTCCAGGTGTCTTGGAAGATGTAACGGAGATAATCCTCAATGTCAAATCCTTGGCACTAAAAGGACATACGGATGAAGTTCGTGTCCTTCGATTGGAATGTGAAGGAGAAGGAGTTGTCACAGCCGGAGATATTATCACAGGACCAGATATTGAAATCTTGAATCCGGATTTAAAAATTGCCACCCTGGATAAAGACGGCCGTCTCTATATGGAAATGACTGTAGAACGTTCCCGAGGATATGTTTCTGCTGAGAAAAATAAAAAACAAGACCAGGCCATTGGTGTAATTCCGGTTGATTCAATATTTACTCCTATTTATAAAGTGAATTATACCGTAGAAGATACACGGGTTGGGATGATGACCGACTTTGATAAGTTAACCTTAGAAGTATGGTCGAACGGCAGTATTACTCCTAGAGAGGCAATTAGTCTTGCTGCTAAGATTTTAAGTGAGCACTTGCAATTGTTTATTGGGCTTACCGACAACATTGGTGATGTAGAAATAATGGTCGAAAAAGAAGAAGAAGAAAAAGACAAGATTCTGGAAATGACTGTTGAAGAACTCGATTTGTCGGTAAGATCGTATAACTGCCTTAAAAGAGCGGGAATTAATACTGTAGAGGAGCTTATTCAGAGAACCGAAGAAGATATGATGAAAGTGCGTAATCTTGGGCGCAAGTCTTTAGAAGAAGTAGATAATAAACTCAAAGAACTAGGCTTGTCATTCCGTAAATCGGAAGATTAAACTAAAGGGGGGATCATAGTTGGCTTATCGCAAGCTTGGAGCAAATATGGGCAAACGTAAGGCCTTGCTTAGAAATATCGTCACTTCCTTGCTCAAACATGGTAAAATAGAGACAACAGAGGCTAGGGCCAAAGAACTTAACGCTCTGGCAGAAAAGATGATCACTCTTGGCAAAAGAGGAGATTTGGCAGCCAGACGTCAGGCTATGGAATTTTTGTTGGATGAAACAGTGGTTAAAGAGCTGTTCGATAATATAGCACCTAAGTACGCCGACCGGCAGGGAGGCTATACCAGAATCATGAAAAAAGGTTTCCGTCGTGGCGATGCGGCTGAAATGGTTCTTGTGGAGTTGGTGGACTAAGGCGGTTTGGCTATCCATAGAGAGTCGAAGTTCGAAGTTTTGTAACTGTCTCGAACTTCGATTCGTGGCGGCCATAGGAGGTAATTATGCGCAATATCCTTCTGCGACTAGCCTACGATGGAACAAACTACCACGGATTCCAACGGCAACCTGCAATTCACGGTCACACCATTCAAGGAGAGTTGGAAAGAGTCTGGAAGAAGCTTTTTGCCGAAGAGATTGGAATTGTTACTGCAGGTAGGACTGATGCCGGAGTACATGCCGCAGGACAAGTCGTAAACTTTTTTACTAAAGCCCGTATTCCGTGCCACAAAATCCCAAAAGCCATGAACAGCATCCTTCCCTATGATATAAGGGTTCTGGAGGCCGAGGCCGTTTCTGCAGATTTTAATGCTCGGAAGAGCGCCAAATGGAAAAGGTATGATTATCGTATAGATAACAACCCTATACCGGACGTTTTCTCCAGATTATATTACCTACATGAGCCGCAGCCACTTAATATTGGGCATATGCAAAAGGCAGCCGCTTGCATGGAAGGAAGGCATAATTTTAAGGCGTTTGCAGCAGCCGGTTCTTCGGCCAGAAGTTTTGTCCGGACACTTTATCGCTGCAAGGTGAGCCAACAGAACAAGCATGTTCTTGTTACTTGTATAGGTGACGGTTTTTTATATAATATGGTAAGGATTATTACCGGCACTCTTCTCTATGTAGGCAAAGGTAAAATAAAACCTGAGGAAATCCCCGAAATTATTCAGTCTAAGGATCGGGTCCGAGCGGGGATAACAGCGGCAGCCAAGGGTCTGACCCTCACTTATGTCAACTACGATGGTTCAGCACCGACGGACATTTTCCCGGACCTACTTTAGATTTATGTACAAATTGTTATACTGGATAATAATGTTGACTTTTAGGTAGACTTTAGGATAAAATTTTCGAGACGATTCTTTTACCGAACGTGAACGAGCCCCTCACGTCAGGTATGAAATTAGATTAGACGATGGAGGTAACAACATGACCACTCAATTTGCGAAAGCCAATGAGGTGGAACGTAAGTGGTATGTCATAGACGCAGCAGGTGTGCCCTTGGGCAGAGTTGCTGCCGAAGCAGCCCGTTTACTGAGAGGTAAACATAAACCAATATTTACACCCAATGTTGATACAGGTGATTTTGTAATCATTGTCAATGCAGAAAAAACTGTACTCACCGGCAACAAACTTGACAAGAAAATGTATCGTCGGCACTCAGGATATCCGGGTGGTCTGAAAGAGATGACTTACAGGGTGCTAATGAGTAAGAACCCGGAAAGAGCAATGGAGCGTGCTGTAAAAGGAATGCTTCCTCATAACAAACTCGGTGCCCAGATGTATAAAAAGCTAAAGGTTTATAGAGGGCCTGAACATCCACATTTGGCACAAAAACCCGAAATATGGACATTGAAATAGGTTGGAAGGAGGTTAAAGCATGTCTGCACAGCTTCAGTACCAAGGCACAGGCAGGAGAAAAAAAGCAGTTGCCAGGGTAAGACTTGTTGCCGGCAGCGGCAAATTTTCGATTAATGAAAGAGGCTTAAGCGAATATTTCGGTAAGAAAACTCTGGAAATGATTGTTCAACAACCATTGGAAATTACTGAAACATTAGGTAAATATGATATATATGCAAGAGTACACGGCGGTGGCACAACCGGCCAGGCAGGTGCCCTGCGTTTGGGTATCGCCAGAGCTCTCCTCAAGGCAGATGAAAGCCTTAGACCGGCCTTAAAACGAGCAGGTTTTCTTACACGTGACCCACGAATGAAAGAACGGAAGAAATACGGTCTTAAAAAAGCTCGTAAAGCTCCGCAATTCTCCAAACGTTAATTTCTGTTTATTTACACACGAGTTTGTTTACAATTACAAAGTTTGCTTATCGCAAGCGCCAACCGTCATAGGTTTCTATACCTTTGGCGGTTTTCTATTTTTGGTGAATTATCAAGAGTAATGATATATAATATTATTAGCAATAAATGGAGTATGAATATTTAATATGATATGTAGGATACGGTTTTTAGCGAGAAACGGTAAAGAATAATTACGTACTACCGTTTTATTTTTTTTATGTCGAATTTATAGATTTAGGCACTATAACTATGGTTTCGAAAATAAAGAGAATTTAGGGAAGGGGTATGTCAAATGTTCCTTTTTAACAGGGAAAGTGTATACATAGGATATTCAATAGAAGAAATGTCAAAGGTGAGGGGTGCTCTTGAAAAGGAGGGTATTAAGTATTCATATAAGGTGGTAAACCATTCAGGACAATGGTCGGGACGGGGTACAAGAAGAGGCAGATTTGGGAGTTTCGGAATGAATATGAACTACGAGAAACAATATTCTGTTTATGTTCATAGAAAGGATGTAGAAAAGGCAAAGTATCTTGTTAATACTGCTTTACATCAATAACATATCGAAATCCTTGAGCAAACTTTGTCATTCTTCGCTGCTCACGAGCAAACTCGCTTGTCATTTTCTCATTTTTTATATCTTTTTTTATATGTTTTAAGTAAAGGTAACCCGAGAGCAAACTTTGTCACTACAAGGGAAGAAACAGGGAGAAGCCTTGCAACAACTACATTTCATCACGAGCAAACTTTGTAACTACGTGAGCAAACTTATTTGTAACTGAACATAGTAATAAATAAAAAATGGCACAAAAATAAGGGTAAATTTCAGAAAAAA
>JAAYMU010000202.1 GCA_012521215.1 Peptococcaceae bacterium
AAACAAAATATATTTATTATATTTACACATGTGATTATTTAAACAAGCTTTAAGGAGGAAAAAAAATGTTCCCGCTCAGGGAAAGTTTGCTAAAAACTATAACACCGTTACTAATATTTTTATTTGCCGTGCAAATAGTATTATCCTACGTTGTTGTTGTAGAAAACTTAGAAACCATAACCAATTTTCTAACTCCGAGCAGTTATAGACAGATTGAAAATACTTCTAAGCCTATACCGATAAATAACTTAAAAGATAACTGGGAACTAATGGGAACACAAACATATTCTTCAGAGAAAATTAAATGTTTAGCAGCTAAGTATAATGTTAATTCTGAGTACTTAAACTATATCATTAAAGTAGAAAAAAAATTTAACCTTCAACCCTGTGAACTTTTAGCCTTAATTGCTCAGGAATCAGGTTTTAAACCTCAAACCCGTATGGACGGAGGCTCTTTGTCCTACAGCACTACTCAAATGAAATTACCAGCGGCCATTACAGCCTACAAAGCTATTACGGAATATTACAATATGGAAATACCCTACCCCACCGATGAACTGCTAAAAAGCAATGAGTACTATGCAGCATTATTAGCCGGGGGTTATCTTAGATACCTTAATGATACTTATAATAATAATAAATATGAATCTTACTCTGCTTATAATTTAGGCATTGGGGGAAAAAATCAATTCTATAAGAGACATGGCCATTACAAATCATCCTATGCTGTAAAAGTAGCTAGCTTGGGAGACTCTTTTGCTCAGTACATCGGACCAGAATATTTTTACCAGGACAGCGATGAGACAGATAACCTAATCTGAAAATAAAACACGAGGCCCTAGAAACTTAATACTAAAATAACAGGAGAAAAATGTTTTTATTGTTAAAACTTAAAATTGTTTAACGAATAATTAATGTTGACGTTCTGCAGTTCAGACATTATAATATCATTTGCGACTTGAATTTTTTTTTTGTTCGGAGAGATGGCCGAGTTGGTTGAAGGCGCTCGCCTGGAAAGCGGGTGCACGGGGAACCGTGTCGTGGGTTCGAATCCCACTCTCTCCGCCATTAAAGCAAATTATAGAACTAATTAAATTTTTCATAGCGAGAGCGGGATTCGAACTGATAGCGAACGTAGTAAGCGGAACGAATCCTTTTCTTATGTTTTTTGTTTTTTTATGAATGTGGTATAATAGGTTTGACCGTGCTAGACGGGGAGTTAGCGGTTCCTTGTACCTGCAATCCGCTATAGCAGGGTTTAATTCCTTTGTGAGGGTTAGGTAGTCGGAGCAGTCCATGATTCGATGTGATGATTTTTTTGGTCTTGCGCAACGGAACGCTTTGAACCGTGTCAGGTCCTGACGGAAGCAGCACTAAGAAGTTTGTAACGTGTGCCGCAAGGTGGCCGAGAATGAGCATTATTTCATGGGTAACGTCCGGGTATTCTAATTCGACCAAAGGTGCACGGTCTATATTTATATAAGGTGGTTTTATTGACCATCTTTTTTAGTATTTGGCTTGAGTTTTTGGGCTGTTAAAAAACGAGGTGGGAGAATGGCGTATTTAGCTTTATATAGGGAGTGGCGACCAAAAACGCTGCAAGAAATTGTGGGGCAGGATCATGTAAAAGTTACCTTAACAAACGCTTTGTCGCAAAATAAGATAGCACATGCTTACTTGTTCAGCGGACCGAGAGGGACCGGAAAAACAACAGCTGCTAAGATTTTAGCCAAGGCCCTTAACTGTACCTCCAGAAAGGAAACGGAACCTTGTAATCAATGTTTGTCGTGTCAAAGTATTGACACGGGTACGGCCTTAGATGTATTGGAAATAGATGCTGCCTCCAACAGGGGAATTGATGAGATACGGGATCTCAGAGAAAAGGTTAAATTTGCTTCCTCGGAGGGAAAATATAAAATATATATTATTGATGAAGTACATATGCTTACTAATGAAGCTTTTAATGCTTTGCTTAAAACTTTGGAGGAACCCCCTGCCAATGTGGTTTTTATCCTAGCGACCACTGAAGCCCATAAAGTTCCGTTAACTATTCTCTCCCGCGTACAGCGTTTTGAATTTCATCGTATATCGGTGGAGGACATAACTACGAGGCTTAAACAGGTTTGCCGGACAATGGGCCGGGAAGTAGAAGATAAAGCTTTGCAGGTTATAGCCTCTAAGGCAGAGGGTGGCTTAAGAGATGCCTTAAGTATTCTTGACCAGTGTCTGCTTCTGGAGGACCCGATTAAAGAACAACATATCTATCAAATAATTGGTATGGTAGGTGAATCCTTCAGTGCCGATCTTTTTGATTGTCTTCTGGAGCAAGATTATGCTAAAACTTTGAGTCAATTAGAGAAAGGAGTTTCCTTAGGCCGTGACCCGAGACAAATAATTAAAGAACTGCTTGACTATCTAAGGCAGGCGTTATTATATATAACAGGGGGTGTAGAACCTCTCCTTTCACCTGAAAGGGCCCAAAGGTTAAAAGCACAAAGTAAAAAAGCAGGACTTGAAAAACTGATTTTATTAATTAATGCTCTTCTCAAAGGTGAAGGAGATTTCCGTTACTCATCCAACGCTAGACTTACGGCCGAGATGATTCTGATTCAAGCCTTATTTGACCAAAGTCAAGCTTTGGCTGAAGACAAAGCGGCGAATAAACTAGCCTTATCAAGCGCTACTAGGCAATCTCAGACCTATCATTCTAAAATTACTAAAGCTGTTGAGTCCCAGAAACCTTTAACAGAGCAAATAGGGCAAACAGAACAAACAAAACAAACAAAACAAACAAAATCCCTTTTGACGGAGGATGGGGATATTATTTCCGTCGTAAAGGCTAAATGGCCTCAAATTTTGGATGAAGTAAAGAAAAAAAAGAAATCCACCCATGCTTTTTTGCTGGAGGGGAAGCCGGCTGCGGTCAAGGGAGATATTTTATACTTGACTTTTAAAGAAGGATACTCTTTCCATAAAGAAAAATTTGATCAACCGGAAAATAAACAAGTTGTAGAAATTGTACTGCAACGTCTTTTAGGCTGTAAACTTCAGTTAAACAGCGTTATGGAGAGTGACTATCAGGATATGGCCAGGGATAAACCCGTGGAAAACCCCTCAAACCAAGAAGACTTATGTATCAACAAAGCGGTGGATTTTTTCGGACCGGAGCTTGTACAGGTTAAGAAAGACAATTAGAATAATAATAACTACAATTTTAAAGGAGTGTTAGCAATGGCTTTTAAACCACCGGGTGGTTTCGGCAATATGAACCAAATGCTTAAACAAGCGCAAAAAATGCAGGAAAACATGCTGAAAGCCAAGGAGGAAGCTGAACAAAAAAGCGTTCAGGCTTCTGCAGGCGGTGGCATGGTTGAGGCCACAATTAGCGGTAAAATGGAACTTCTTGAGATAAAGATTAAGCCGGAAGTCATAGATCCTGATGACCCTGAGATGCTGGAGGATTTAATTAAGGCAGCGGTGAATGAGGGTTTAAGGAGTGCCCAGAATATGATTCAGGAAGAGATGGGAAAAGTAACAGGCGGATTTAATATTCCCGGTTTATTCTAAGACTTTAGGGAAGGCTTAAGGAATAGCGTATGGATTTTATGTATTACCCCCAACCCTTAGCAGATCTGATTATCGCTTTTTCCCGGTTACCGGGCATAGGTCCAAAAACGGCGAGTCGCTTGGCCTTCTTTCTTCTTCAGCATGTTGATGATGCTACTAAACTGGAAAAAGCTATAAGCGATGCTTTACAAAACATTAAACAATGCTCGGTTTGTGGCAATTATACCGACTCTGATCCTTGTAAAATTTGTGACAGCGAACGCAGGGATCATTCCTTGCTTTGTATTGTAGAACAACCCCGTGATGTAGTAGCTTTGGAAAAAACCGGGGAATATAAAGGGTTGTATCATGTTTTGCATGGCGTTTTATCGCCTATGGAAGGGGTTGGGCCGGAGCAATTAAATCTTTCTAGTTTATTTGGGCGCTTGGAAAAGGTTAAAGAGGTTATTTTGGCTGTAAATCCTACCGTTGAGGGAGAAGCCACGTCTTTGTATATTTCTAAATTATTAAAACCTTTAAATATTAAAGTTACAAGGATAGCCCATGGATTGCCAATTGGCGGCGATTTGGAGTACGCCGACGAGGTTACTATAGCTCGTGCTTTGGAAGGCAGGCGTCCTCTCTAATATTATGAAATAAAA
>JAAYMU010000203.1 GCA_012521215.1 Peptococcaceae bacterium
TCTGGTAATATAAGAAAACCATACAGAGCTGGCTGAACGGACCTATAAAACTAAAGCCAAAGGGATAGAATTCCCGTATTGCCGGTGAAAACAACAAATAGACCGTTGGAATAAAACTCAAGAGTAAAAATAACCAGACCCAAACAGAAGGAATACCCGCTTTGCCTTTCTCCTTGACCACGTTCATATCTACTGTTACGATACGAGCCTGCTGGTAGACCCAGCCTTTTTCTTTTTTCAGAGTTTGAAGTTTTTTCTGGTACTTATGAACTACGGACCAGTTAAGAAATAGATTGGCCAGCACCAAAATGAGCAAAAAGAACTCAACATAGGATCTGAGGGTTGGAAGCAGCAGCAAAAGGCTGAGTCCGCCGGAGAGCAGGAAAAGAAGAATACACGTCCTTTTGTACCCGCTTAACATATCTTGTATTTCCGGCGTTTGGGCATGGGCATCGGAGAGGGTTACGCCTAGAACCTGATGATTTTGATCCTTAGTATAGAACAGCGTAAAGGCTGCCATCATCCCGAAAACCAGCCAGGCAATGATAATTAGTGTAATAAGCATAAGCATTTCCTCCTTACTCGAAAACCAAATCAATCAGGTTTAAGAGATGTTCTGTAACCTCCTGCTTGGTAGCGCCTCTCATACGGGCTTCTGAAATCAGAAGTTCCAGTCTATTGTCAAAATCCCGATTAAATACTATATCGCCCTTACCGTAATCGCTGATCTGGGCGCCATGACGGCGATCAATAATAATAAGGCCTTCATCTTTCAAGAGTGCATAGGCTTTATTAACCGTCATCGGATTTACTCCAATATCTTGGGCTAGTTGGCGGACTGTTGGCAAGGCATCCCCGGGCTTTAAAATCCCTTTAGCAACAGCAAGTACGACTTGATTACGGATCTGTTGGTAAATTGGGGTATCGCTGGCCATATCAATCCTTAATATCATTGGTTTTCCCTTCTTTAAATCTGTATTATTTGTATTATGGATAATAATACAAATAATACAATGTGTCAATAAAAAAATCAACCTTATTCTGAAATATTTATAAATCAATATTCATAAATACCAGAATAAGGCAAGTATGTTTAGATTGATAGGGTAGATATATAGGTCAAATATTGCAAAGTTGCAACATTTGGCCTACTTATTGATATTTAGTTAATTGCTGATTGTGCCGGAATCTCAATTGCTTTACCCTTTTCGCCGTTTGTGTATACCACATAAGTATCACCGACGATATCCGTTAATCCCTGCTTCCGGGGATGAAAAGCACAGACTAGATATCCCAAATAAGTGCCCAATAGTTGTGCCAGAATTCGTCCCACAACTTCTCTTAGAATCGTGGTGGTCCAGTTTAATGGACTCCCGTCTTTGCTTACTACGCGGATTCCCATAATCATTTTTCCTAAAGTTTGCCCCCCATATTTTGTCATAAGCACAAAGTACAAAGATCCCCATATACCCGGAAACAGAGCATTGACCAATATAAATGATTTAAGCGCAGTAGTATCAAGTCCGGACGGCCATACCAAGTGAAAGAATATCCGACTGCTCATCCCAATTATAAGCAGGTCAAACAAAAAAGCCACAAATCGGGTCCAAAAGCCCGCTGCCCTTAAAGTTTTCATCATAATTCACCATCCTTCAGCGGTACAGATACATGGCGGTCGGTACTGCACTATTCTGTAGTTCCTCTTTGACCTGTGCCAGGTCCAAGGGCGAGATGAGAGAGAACAAACGTCGAATATTGAATGGGTTTTGATATTTATACTCGATAACGTTGGGATTTGTTTCTTTGATTATTTCCGCCGCCGCATTGATGGCACTGTTTAGATCACCAATATCGTCTATTAATTTCAGCTCTTTAGCCTGGGTTGCAGTATAGATCCTGCCGTCAGCTATCTCGATTACCGTTGGGCGATCCAGCTTTCGCCCCTCAGCTACGATATCAACAAAATAGCCGTAGTATTCGTCAATTATGCTTTGCATGATTTGTTTTTCTTCCGGCGTTATGTCGCGCATAGGATTTAAAATATCTTTATTTTTTCCGCTTTTGAAGACTACTTCTTCGATGCCTAGTTTTCCGGCCAATTCACTGAAGTTATAGGTCGCCAGGATGACGCCGATTGAGCCGGTCATGGTATAGCGATTAGCAATAATCTTATCTGCCGGCATGGAAATATAGTACCCGCCTGAGGCAGCCATTTTCCCCATTGAAACAACCAGCGGCTTTGGATAGTTTGCCTTAAGGGATTTTATTTTCTGGTAGATCTCTTCACTTTCATAGACGCCACCGCCCGGTGAATTTACCTCGAGAATAATGGCCTTAACCTCCGGGTTTTGAAAAGCGTCTTCAACTTGTTTTAAAAAGATCCGATGATTATAGCTATTGGTACCGTAGGCGAGTGTATCACCTATGTCCAGGATTGTTCCGTTTACTTTTAAAATAGCAATGGTTTGACCGCTTCCGGCTCTATAAGTTTGGGTTGTATATGCCGGCTGTGAGGTTAACGGGTTCAGTGGGTTCTCCAATAGGCCACCGGCTGCTTTTTTATTGCTTGCCAATACATCGACCCGAATATAAACGATCAGCAAAACAACAGCTATGGCTATTGCAATCCAACGTTTTTTATTCATACTTTCCTCCTAATTTTTTAATATTATTAAGTCCTAACCTATTATTTAAACAATAATAGATCATAAACCTAATTTCCCTAAACTAGAGTATGGTAATTGCATTATTCCTTATGCATGATTTTCAAATTAAAATATTAATTAAGGTCATGGCCGAAAATATAATTTGTCTTTGAGGCCCATATCAAATCCAATGGTTGAAGTGATAGCATTTTCAGGACATTCATAGGCACAAGTACTGCACCAAATGCACTCCGTAGCCAAAATGCGTTGATTTTGATTTTTATAAGCCAATAAGTTAACATCCATCGGACAGACCTTTTCACACTTTCCGCAGTCTATACATTTGTTTGGATCAATCTTGATCTTAAGCAGAGAAAATCTTGAGGTGATCTTTTGCAAAACCGGAATTGGGCAGATGTATTTGCAAAAAGCCCTGTTGTCTTTGAGTTTTAAGGCCAGCAAAATTCCTAATACATAATATAAGATATTTCCAGCGACCAGCCAATAAAGCTCCCCTGTTGATTGGGGCTCTACAGGTTTTTTCAGGACATACCAAATAAACAGTACTAACCCTAAAGAGAGAAAAAAATAAATGTAGCGGATTAGGCCAAGACCTTTGATTCTTTTATTTTCAGGCCTTTTATGGGGCAGTAAATCAAGTATCATTGCTGTCCAGCAGGTATAACTGCACCAGGCTCGCCCAAAAACCAGCGGACCAACTATTTTGGCTATAACATAATGCATGGTGGCAGCAGCAAATACTCCTGACAAGAGCAACATGAAAAAACCTTCGATCTGCATGTTTTCCTTGCCGAACAGGCCGAGAAAAAACAGCATATAACTACCCACCAAAATTTGAGAGGTTCTCCTTCCCCAGGCTTTATGCTTTTTAGGCAAAGTCTGAATTAGAAAAATACCGGCAGCTATTGAGGTGCCAATGTAACCGAAATTAAACAAATAGAAAACAGTATCCTCTGTTATGGATAATATTATTGCCAGTCCCCAGAATATCCCCAGGAACAGAAAAGGTAAAAGAAAATAAAGGTAAAAGAAAATTTTCCCATGAAAGATCCAATTTGTTCTCTTTAATTTTCATTTTTCTACTCCTCTTTTAACCATTCAAATTATTTAGTTCTGACTAATATCAAACTCATAGACAACTTCATTGAATTGCTCCGGCTTGCCTGGCAAATAGCTTCGTTCCCAAAAGCGGACCTGACCGCAACGATCTATGAGCAGTATCGTACTGCACCGCGTACCGTAATCCGGACTGACAATGAAGGCCGGGGAAAGAGTGCGTTCCCATTCCAAACTTACACCGGTTTGAGGCAGTTCATGATCTGGGGGACGCTCTTTATCAGCTAATATTGCAAATAGGCGCTCTTTATTAATTGACTCCCCGGCAGCTAAACAAGCAGCAAACGCTTTAATCCCCTTACTCACCTTTGGCCATGGCACGTCCAGCAGGCTATTGCTTAAACCGTGATAGCCTTTTTCGACCCTGTGTAATATTTTTTCTCGATTGGAATAATAGTAAAGGCCCTGTGTATCGCCCAGTAATAAATTAAAACCGTTGAATTCGGCTCCCCCGTCTTTCAAGGTATTAATATAGCTAACTGGGGAGTCAGAACTGCAAAGATATTCCCTGACCAATAGTCCCCGGGAAAGAGTCCGGGTCTGAGTACCCTTTTCTCTGTAGTTGGTTAAAGCTGCAAAACGGCCCGTGGTGGTAATCCCCATCCAGGTCCCTCCCATCTGTAAATCCTTACCGGCCAATAGGTTCGGGGATTCAGGCCAAAAGGCAGCGGGTAATGTAGGACGATTATAATACTCATCCCTATTGGCAGCAACTACCAAGTAATAGCGAGGATGGCAATCATTAGCGAAAAGTATTAAGCACATATTCTTTCCCTCAACTTAAAGCATAGTAAAATATTAACATCGAATTATAATACTTAAAATGTCTTTTATGATATTAAATAGTTAAAATGTAGATTCTAAAGAAACAAACTATTGACAAATAATACTTTTGTAATACAGTATTAGCTTATAATGTTTTCAATTTTTTACAAGGAGGTATTATATGCAAAAATCTAGGGAACTTTTTTCTACGAGATTGGGTTTTATTCTCATCTCGGCAGGCTGTGCCATCGGCTTAGGTAATGTATGGCGTTTTCCATATATAACTGGGCAATACGGTGGTGGCCTTTTTGTACTTATTTATATTTTATTTCTAATAATTCTGGGCTTGCCGATTATGACTATGGAATTTTCCGTGGGGCGGGCCAGTAAACAAAGTGTGGCCACTTCATTTGATGTTTTAGAGCCCCCAGGCAGCAAATGGCATATCTTTAAATGGTTTGCCATGGCCGGTAACTATTTGCTCATGATGTTCTATACTACTATCTCCGGTTGGATGCTGGCTTATCTCTTCTTTATGCTGCGGGGAGATTTTGTTGGTAAGACTCCGGAAGGAGTTGAGGGAGTATTTGGTGGATTAGTTTCCAGTCCGGCCTTATGTATTCTATTTATGGTTATTGTGTGTATCTTAGGCTTTGCGGTTTGCTCCTTGGGCTTGAGAAACGGGGTTGAAAGAATCACCAAAGCTATGATGTCTTGTCTTTTTGTTATTATGATTATTCTGGCTATTAGGTCATTGACTCTGCCCGGAGCACTGGAAGGGCTTGGTTTTTATCTGAAGCCCAATTTTGGCAGTATTGCCGAACACGGGCTTTGGACCATAATTTACGCGGCTATGGGACAGGCATTTTTTACTCTTAGTATCGGAATGGGCAGCATGGCCATCTTCGGCAGCTACGTTACTAAGGAAAGAAGTTTAATGGGTGAAGGTATCAATATTACGATTTTAGACACCTTTGTCGCCATTACCGCGGGTTTAATTATTTTCCCGGCCTGCTTTGCTTTTGGTGTTAATCCCGGAAGCGGACCGTCGCTTGTTTTTCTGACTTTGCCTAATATTTTTAATTATATGCCCGGCGGTCAATTGTGGGGTGTAGCTTTCTTTGTATTTATGGTTTTTGCTGCTCTATCGACAGTGATTGCCGTCTTTGAAAATATTATCTCTTTTGGCATTGACCTTTTAGGCTGGACCAGGAAAAAATCCGTAATTATCAACCTATTGGCTATTATTATCTTATCCCTTCCCTGCGCTTTGGGCTTTAATGTTTGGAGTGGCTTTGCTCCATTAGGTGAAGGTACGGTTATTCTGGATTTGGAAGACTTTATTGTCAGCAATAATATTCTCCTTCTTGGATCTTTAGTTTATGTCTTTTTCTGTGTTAGCCGCTATGGCTGGGGATGGAATAATTTCATCAAGGAAGCCAATACCGGTAAAGGAATTAAAGTTCCAACTAAAACAAGATTTTATCTTACTTATATCCTACCGATAATAATTTTGATAGTTTTCATTTTCGGCTATATTGAGAAGTTTAATTTATTATAACA
>JAAYMU010000026.1 GCA_012521215.1 Peptococcaceae bacterium
AGAAACATCCTGAAAAGCACAAAAACCTGCTGGTCAGGGTCGGCGGTTACAGCGCTTACTTTATCGATTTGCCGCCTGAGCTTCAGAATGAAATAGTTAACCGTACCATGCATGAAATAGTGTAAAAAGCATGAAATAGTGCAGAAAGCATGAAATAGTGTAAAGTTAAGCATTTAAAACATCTAGAACAAGGCTAAGGGGCGAGGGGACGGATCTCAAGACCCGGATTGGGGCTACCAAGAAATGTCCCTTTGTCCCCGCAACCTACTTAAGGGAGAGGAATTGAATAACATGGAAGGGATAGTATTTAATATCCAAAGATACAGTATTGATGACGGACCCGGAGTGAGAACAACTGTTTTTATGAAAGGTTGCCCTTTGACTTGCCTCTGGTGTTCCAACCCCGAGTCACAAAAGTACATACCGGAGGTTACTTACAGGTATACATCCTGCAAAAAATGCGGTACCTGCATTAACGTATGTCCCGAACATGCTATGACTCTCGACGAAGATGGCGTGCATATAGACAGGAAAGCATGTACTAATTGCGGGAAATGTATTGAAGTCTGTATGTACGATGCTCTCCAAATGTCCGGTAAAAAAATGACTGTTGACGAAGTTCTAAAAGTAGTGAAAAGAGATGTGGACTATTATGAAGCATCGGGAGGCGGGGTTACGGCCTCCGGTGGAGAAATTTTAGGACAGGCCGATTTCGTTGCTGAACTGTTTAAACGCTGCCGGGAACTGGGTATTCATACCTGTGCAGATACTTCCGGTTTCGGCAGGGAAGAAGATATGGCTAAGATTTTAGAGTACAGCGATCTAATCTATTTTGACCTTAAGCATATGGATGCAGAAGAGCATATAAAGATGTGCGGCCAGTCTAACGAATTAATTTTAAATAATTTAGCTCTTGCGGTGGCCAAAGGTGTACCGGTAGTTATTCGAGTTCCTCTTATACCCGGTTATAATGATTCGGAAGAAAATTTAAGAGCATTGGCCAAAACTGTGGTTGATGTTACCAAAGACGCTCCCGTTAGTATTTTGCCCTATCACAGGTACGGGACTAATAAATACAGAATGTTGGATATGAAGTATCCGCTGGAAGATGTTAAAGAACCTACCCCAGAGGAGCTGGAAAAGGTTAAAAGCATTATTGAATCCTATGGGCTAAAATGTGAGATTTCAAAATAGATCGGATCAAATTATAAATCAAAAATCATAAAAACATATGATGGAGGAGAATCATGATTAAGGTAAGAAATGAGCGCATCCCAGAAGAAGAATTTCTAAAAATGCGTGAAGAAGTATTATCCTTATGGCCTACGGGCAAAGAAGTGGATCTTGACGAAGCTGTAGAATACAATTTGAGCTTACCCGAGGACAAAAATATGGCTAAAATGCTGGCCAAGCTCAAAGCGGAAGGTAAGACCAGTCTATATCCACGTTCCGGGACCCCGGTAGTGGAGGAAGAAATTAAACTCCTGAAAGGCCTGAACGAGGCGGGGGTTTGCTTATTCCCGTTCACCACTGACTCTTACTCCCGCAACCTTAAATTTGACCTGGCCCAAAAAGGCTTGGAAGAAAGTATCAAAACCGGAAAAGCGAAACTGAACGGTTATCCCATTGTTAACCACGGGGTTAAAACTACCCGTAAAGTTATTGAATCTTGTTACGGTGCTTTTGATGTTCGCAGTTCCCGTGAAGGTCAGGCCATAATTGCCGAAATTGCCTTCGCTTCCGGTATTAGTGCTATTCCGCAAAGTTTATTTGGCTGGATTTCAGGCTTTGATAAACGGGCCACACCTGAAGAGTGTATTCAAACAGCCCAATATAGCGCCCGCCTGTCGGGTTACTATGCGGATAGGGGTCATATTATTAACCATGCTACCCACGGCTGGCTGGCTAACGGTGTTATTCCTACCTATGTCGGCATAGCCTGCATGATTTTGGAGGCCTTGGTTTCTGCCGGACAGGGCATAAAGAGCGTATCCCCCATGGTTAACTTTAACGGCAATATGGCTCAGGATCTTGGGGAATTCCGAGCTGCTGAGAAACTCTTCCGCAAATACCTGGATAAATTCGGACATTCTGATGTCATGATTCCCGGACTAATCGGCAACCAGTCCTTCCTGTATTCCTTCCCGCAGGATATCGGTCGGGCTTACGGTTATATTAACTACACGGCTATGATCGGTGCTTTGGCCAATCTGCCGGCTTGTTCTGTTAAAACCGTGGACGAGGCTATTGGCATACCCAGCATCGAAGCTCACCAGCAGACCTATCGTTCTGCCAACTGGATTTACAACGTGGTCCGTCAACAGAAGTTCGAAATCGAATCCAAGGAAATCGATATTGAAGAAAGAATGTGTACTTTGGCAGTTAGTGCTATCGTGGATAAAGTTATGGAAATGGGCGACGGCGACGTTTGCGTCGGTATTGTCAAAGCTCTGGAGGCCGGGGTACTCGACGGTCCGTTCTCCATCAATATTCATGTTAAAGATAACTGTCTGGGTGTAAGAGACTTAAAAGGCGCCGTCCGTCATCTGGAATACGGCAACCTGCCCATTCCTGAGGAAGTACGTCAGTTTGAACGGGAAAGAATTGCTGAGCGCGAAGCCTATGAAGGCCGTCGTATGGATTATAAAGTATCTTTGGCTGACTTCTGGACTCTGAGCAAAGGATGTTTAATTGATTCTAAAGAAGAAATAGTCTACGAAGAAGAAGCACCGGAAAACAAGTATAAAGATGATGTTCTGGCCAAACAGCCTACTGTAATTACCGGTACTGTCGGCGTGGATGCTCATGTCATCGGCACTAAAATTGTTAGCAGAGTTCTTAAAGAAGAAGGCTTTAAAGTTGTGGCCTTGGGTGCTCAAACCTCAGCTGATGAATTTATTAAAGCTGCCCAGGAAACTGCTGCTGACGCCATGCTGATTTCTTCCATGTATGGTATGGCTGAATTTGATCTCCAAGGTTTCCGTGACAAATGCATTGAAGCAGGTTTGGAAGATATCCTGCTTTACATCGGCGGCATTTTGGGTGTAGGTAAACGTGATTTCAAGGAAGATGAAATCAAATTTAAAAAGATTGGTTTTGACCGGGTTTATCCGCCCGATTCCGATATTAAGAAAGCTATCGTAGATTTATGCGAAGATCTTAAAGCTAAAGGCAAAATCTAAGGGGAAAACCAAATGAGCAACATCCGGATATTTATTGATTTCGGGAGTACCTTTACTAAAGTAGTGGCTTTTGACCTTGATAAAGAAGAACTTGTGGCAAGGGTTCAGGTACCCTCTAGTGTAGATACTGATGTTATTATCGGGCTTAAACAGGCGCTTTCCAAACTGGCGGAAACTGTTCCCTATACAGATTCCGATGTTAAGCAGGCTATAGCCTGCAGCAGTGCAGCCGGTGGTCTGCGCATGGTCTGTATTGGCTTGGTTCCTGAGTATACCACTGAAGCAGGGAGACTGGCCGCCTTAGGAGCAGGTGCTAAAATAGTCGGAACTTATTCCTACGAACTGACGAAGAAAGAACTGGAAGAAATAGGCGAGATATCTCCTGATATCATACTTCTTACCGGCGGTACGGATGGCGGCAATCAGAAAATTATCTGCCATAACGCTGAAATGTTATCGACAATCGGAGATAAAATAAAAAATATTATTGTTGCAGGTAATAAATCAGCTCAGGACAACATCAAAGAAATATTTGCCGACATGAGTACCAACATCGTCTATACGAAAAATGTTATGCCCGAATTTGGTAAACTTGACCTGGATCCGGTTAATGCAAAAATACGCGAACTGTTTATTAACCATATTACCCAGGCGAAGGGTATTGCCCGGGTTAAAGAAGTCATCCAGGATGTTATAATGCCGACTCCTTCTGCAGTCCTGGAAGCAGCCAGGCTCATAGCTGATGGAGTGCCGGGCGTCCATATGGGCTTGGGAGAGCTTTTACTGGTCGATGTGGGGGGGGCCACCACTGATGTTTACTCCATAGCAACTGGGCGTCCAACCAAAGATGGAGTTAATATGATCGGGCTGCCGGAGCCCTACGCTAAAAGGACTGTGGAAGGGGATTTAGGTTTATATCATAACCTGGATACCCTCTCCGACATAGCTGAACGGGAAAATACGCTGGCAGAGCAAAGCAAAAAGGAATTAACACAAAAAGTCCAGGAATTAAGGTCAGTTTTGAGTGTTCCTCAAGGGGAGGAACAGACCCAGTACCAGCTTTTGCTATCCAGACTGGCGATCAAAACAGCTGTGGACCGGCATGTAGGAAACTTACAGTCGGTTGTTACTCACAACGGTGAAGTCTGGTTCCAACGGGGAAAAGACCTTACTGAAGTAAAGAACGTAATCGGTGCCGGGGGCCCGGTAGTATTTTCCAGTAACTCGCGTCAAGTACTGGAAGGAGCTACATTCCAGCAGGAGCAACCTAATATACTCAAACCAAAGGAACCAAAATTTTATATTGACCAGAAATATATTCTTTTTGCTATCGGCCTGCTTGCTCAAAGCAATCCCGCCAAAGCCTTTAGGATTATTAAGAAATATTTGGTTCAGATATAGCCGTCCGGTTTCGACCATCAAGGCGTGTCTAAACCGGATGATAATATCCGTTAAGACACGCCCTTTTCAACAGCAACCATTTTCAATAGCAATCATTCTCAACAGAAGCATTTTCGATAGTAAGCATTTTTAACAGTAAAATCAAGAAGAAAGCCATTTGTTCTTCGTCAAGCCAGAATGTTTTTCCCCTAGGGAGATTAATAAAATCTTACTGCGCTGTCCATAAAAAAATGCCGTTGCGCAGCGGCTGAAAGGGGTTTTACTATGCCATCTTTCAATAATTACAAGCATGTTTTTACGCCGCTTAAAGTCGGTCGTACCACCTTAAAAAACAGAATAGAATTTGCCCCCATGGTTTGTGATTTCACCAATTGCCTTGGTGAAGCAACCCAAAATTATGTCGACTTTGTTGAATCCCAGGCTGAATCCGGAGTGGCTCTAATTCATCTAGGAGCGACACCCGTCAACTGGGAACATGCGGTTGATTATCCTTCCGAACTGGATGTTACCGATGAGTTGAAAATTAACAGTCTCGGATTATTAGCTGAAGCGGCACATCGGCACGGTGCTAAGCTATCAGTAGAGTTGGTTCATGCCGGCCGTGGTGTGCATCCTAGGTATCTAAAAGGGGAATGGGGTCTTTCCGCCAGCAGTATACCAATCCCCGGATCCCATCCTTATATTAAAGAAATGGATCAAAAGGACATCGAAAAAGTTATCAATGATTATGTTGATTGTGCTGCCCGCCTTGACCGCTGCGGCTTTGATGGAGTTCTGATCCATGGTGCTCATGGGAATTTAATCGCTCAGTTCCTTTCCCCCATGACTAATCACCGTCACGATATTTACGGTGGTTCTTTTGAAAACCGTTGCCGTTTTCCGCTCATGCTCTTAAAAGCTGTACGGGAAGCCGTTCGCCCCGACTTTATTGTGGAATTGCGTATTAGTGGCGATGAGATTTTACCGGAAGGCATGAGAGTCGATGAAGTGATAGAATTTCTTAAAGTCGCCCAGGAATACATTGATTTGGTTACAGTTTCGGCTGGTTTAATTGTAGATCCGCGTGCTCAGTTCTATGCCATGCCGCCCTATTTCCGCCCGCGGGGGGCTAACGTGCCCTATGCTCGAGCAATAAAACAATGTCCGGATATTCATATTCCTGTAAGCGTGGTAGGCGGGCTAACTGTGGATATGGCTGAACAAATAATTGCTGAAGGAAGCGCCGATATGGTTGCTATAGCCCGGGGTCTTTTAGCGGATCCCGATATGCTCAAAAAATGTTACCGCGGCAAATCCGAGGAAGTTCGTCCTTGCTTACGTTGCTGGGGTTGTGCGGGCAATTATGCCAGCCATGTACAATGTGCCGTCAATCCGGCTCTGGGACGGACCGGCAGATATGCCAAAGTTCAAAAGGCCGACGAGAAAAAGAAAGTTGTCGTCATAGGGGGCGGGGTTGCCGGGACCAAAGCAGCACGTACCCTGGTAAAGAGAGGACATGACGTTATCTTGTTCGAAAAGAGTTCTACCCTTGGTGGTCTCTTAAATGATATAAACAAACTGCCTTTTAAGGAAGACTTGTTCAATTATACGAATTGGCTTATCAAGACTACCATGAAATGTGGCGCTGATATCCGGCTCAATACAGAGGCGACCGTTGAAAATGTGATGGCTGAAAATCCGGATGTAATTGTAGTTGCTACCGGTTCTACGCCGGCTCGCCCTCCGATTCCCGGGATTGACAATCCCAAGGTGGTCAATGTCCTGGATGTAGACTCCGGCAGGAAAAAGGTCTCCGGCAAAGTCGTGGTTTGCGGCGGCGGAATTAGCGGTTGTGAATCGGGGTTGGCTTTGGCTATGGAAGGCCGCGAGGTCACTATTGTGGATATGATTCCTGTCAGTGAGTTTGCCTCCGACATGATGGATCTAACCCGTAAAAACTTGTTCCATCTCTTAAAGGAGTACAAGGTTAAACTCATCGGTGAGCGGCTGGTACGCTCCATTGATGATCAAGGTGTGGTAGTCGAGGGCAAAGACTGGAAGTATGAGACTTTAGAAGCAGACTATGTAGTCGAAGCTCTGGGCATGACGAGCAATAATGCTCTGGCAGAAAAACTTAAGGATTTGCTGCCCGATGTTTATGTGGTTGGCGATGCTTATGAAGTTAAAAACATAAAGAGAGCCAATCTTACTGCTTATGATTATAGTTGTAATATCTAACAGTTAAAAAGTTTCCCCCGGCCGGTCCGGGGGAAACTTTTTAAACTCAAAATTTAACTTATCTTTATCAAATTGTTATAGGCTTAGCCTATGATGCCAATTGAAAATTGTATTTTACAAAAACACAGCCGCGGGCTAAACTGATTTTGAAAATTATAACAAAATTAACAATAAAAGATGCAAATGGAGGAGAAATAAATGCCTAGTGTGTTTTTGGCCAGCAGAAATCCAATCCTTTTTGGCTGCGGTGTATCCAAGCTGACGGGTGAAAAACTAAAAGAGTTTGGTTGTAAAAAGGTATTAGTGGTTCATGATAAGGGCGTCAAAGAAGCAGGTATTGTCGACAAAATACTGGGATATATTCATAAGGCCGGGATAGAAACCGTCTGTTATGGTGGGGTACTTCCTGATCCGCCCGATTATATTTGTGAAGAAGCGGGCGCTCTTGGCGTTGCCGAAAAGGTAGACGGAGTGGTAGCTATTGGCGGGGGAAGTTCTTTAGATACCGGCAAAGCTGCTAAAGTACTGTTAACCAATCCTCCGCCCATTAGTAGGTATTACCTAAAACATGAAGATATTGTGCCTGATGAAAGTAATATGAAACCCATTATAGTGATTCCAACGACGGCGGGGACCGGTAGTGAAGCCACCCCCGGTGGGGTGATTACTGATACTAGAAACAATTGCAAACAAAATGTTCCTTGCGCTACTAATCTTGGAATCGTCGATCCGGAGTTAACCTTTGGGCTTCCTCCGGCTGTTACAGTTACAACCGCAATAGATGCTCTTTGCCATTGCGTAGAAGCTTATACCTCTAAAGATGCTAATCAAATCAGCGATGTTATTGCCAAGGAAGCCATATCTTTAATCGGTCGCAATTTAAGGAATGTAATTAAAAACGGTTCCGATCTAAAAGCCAGAGAAGGTGTGCAGTTGGCCGCCACCCTAGCGGGTTTATCCATCATGGGTCCCTTTTGTAACATTCCCCACGAAATTGGCCTAGTGTTGGGTATGATTTTCCAACTGCCTCATGGTATTGCTTGCGGTATTACTCTGCCTGAGGCTTTGCAATACCTGGCGCCGGCAATCCCCGACAGGATTAAAACCGTGGCCCAATTATTAGGGGCTGACGTCCCCGAAGACGCCGGCTCGGAAGAGATCGGTCAAATTGCCTATACCACCGTACGCAATCTTTATGATGATATCGGTATGCCCAAACTTAAAGATTTAGTTAAATCAAAAGAGGAACTGGCTGCTGCCGTTCCCAAGATTATGGACTACTCACCCTTCGAGTTTTCAGCCCGGCCTGTGACCGCCAAAGATGTTTTTGCCATCTTGGAAAAAGCCTATGAGGCTTAAGTTTCAAAAGTGTTTTCCCTTTCTGTAATTTTGCTACTATCTAATTATTATGTAGAGGGTTTAAGCCCTCTACTATTATGTTCTATCAAAAGCGAAATAGATATATTATAATTTACTTAGGGATAATATGGGAGATTGTGCAGGAAGGTGAAAACATGAAAAGAAAATCCAGAAAAAGTATTGGGCAAAAAGAACTAGAAAGAATCGTTACAGAACACAGCAATTCCATTTCTTTGCATGATAAATATGGAAATATATTATTAAATTTCCTGGGAGTTAAGGTTAGCAACCTTGTGGGTTTAAATGCCAAAGAATTGTCCAATGAATATGACTGGTCTCCCAGTCAAAAAGCCGTTCAAACCCGCTCCTCAGTTACAGGCATTGTCGGCACCAAATATGGTCGACAGCAAATAGTAAACGCCACTCCGCTTATGGATGAAAATGGGGAAGTCAGTTTAGTTATTGTTACGGCTTTAGATAAGGAGCTGTTAGACCGCTATAAAGAGGTGCTTAATAAAGATAAGGATAATTCTTTGGATGAAAGCCTAAAGGTCACAATCGATTACTTGAGTGAACCGAATTATTCCAATAAAGGAATAATTGCTGAAAGCCCACAAATGGTCAAAGTCCTAAAAACTAGCAAAACCGTGGCTAAAACCGACAGCACTGTGATGCTTATTGGAGAATCAGGCACTGGAAAAGAAGTGATTGCCAGGTATATTCACCGTAATAGCCTACGTGCTCAGAAACCCTTTATTCCCGTGAACTGCGCTGCCATTCCTGAAGAACTCATGGAATCAGAATTTTTCGGCTATGTTAAAGGGGCTTTTACCGGTGCTAATATGCAGGGTAAAGCGGGACTGTTTGAGATAGCCGATCAGGGGACTTTATTTTTAGATGAGATTGCTGAATTGCCGCTAAATATGCAGTCCAAACTGCTGCGGGTCTTAGAAAGCGGAGAAATAAAGAGATTAGGCGATACCAAAACGAAAAAAGTAAATGTTCGTCTAATTGCTGCCACCAACAGGAATTTGAAAGAAATGATCAATCAAAAATTATTCCGCAGCGACCTGTATTTCCGCCTGAATGTTATTCCTATTACCTTACCTTCTCTGCGCAGCAGGCCTGATGATATTCTGCCTTTGGCCTACAGTACTCTAAAAGAATTAAATCTCAAATACGGTTTGAATAAAAAATTTACCGAACAAGCCATAGAAGCTTTCTTTAATCATTCCTGGCCCGGAAATGTCCGAGAACTCCGCAACGTTATTGAAAGAATGGTAGTTACCTCCGAGGGAGATGACTTATATCTCGAAGACAGCTTCTTGGAAAAACCACAGCTTAGCGGTAACACCTCTGATTCTAAGTCCCCGAAAGAGAAGACGGTTTATAGGGGTCCGCTTAAAAGCGTTTTAGCCCAAGTGGAAGAGGACTATATCAAACAAATATTGGAACAATGCGGGGGGAAAGTGGCGGAAGCAGCTAAGCTTTTAGGAATTCATCGCTCGGTCTTATACAGAAAAATGGAAAAATATTCGCTATAGGCGAATTGTTAAGTATCCAACATATGTACTTTATTGGAGGTGAGAATTAACATAGGAATAATAGGGGAATTCCATACTATTTGTTGCAGTAGAGAAACAGAATGCGTCGCAATATAGAGAAAATGTAGCAGGGGTGCAACTTAACAAAAAAATTATTTTGGCTTTGTTGCTCGGCATTTCTCCCAACTGATAGCCTTTGCTGCTCTGTATGTATGCTTGGCACAGGGCTTGCATTTCGAAATTTTATATTGCTTTTTGTTATGTTGTTATAACCTGTGGTTATATAGGAATCTTCCCTGGTACTGAAGAAATATAATATTGGAAAGAGGTAGAGAAATTATGTATGGTTACACAGGAAAGATGCTGTTTGTTAACCTGACGACCGGCGAATTAGAGGACAAACACATACCCGAGGAATGGTACCGTGATTTTATCGGCGGACCTGCTCTGGGTGCACGGATTCTCTATGAATACATGCCTGCCAAGTGCGATGTGTTCGGAGAAGACAGTATGGTTGGTTTCATTTCCGGTCCCCTCAACGGTTCCAATTTCTTTTGTGGAGGACGTTATTCCGTAGTTTCTAAGTCTCCGGTCTATAATGGATGGAACGATGCCAGTTCCGGCGGCGACTTTGGACCGTCCATTAAGGCTGCCGGTTATGACGGCGTTTTTGTCAAAGGTATTTCCCCTAAACCAGTTTATATCTTCATTGACAGTGGCAAAGCGGAGATCCGGGATGCCGAAAAATATTGGGGTTTGACCAGTGTAGAATTTGAAAAAGCTCTTGCTGCTGATCTTGGGTGTAAATACAGTGCCTCTTATATAGGCCCTAGCGGCGAACGGATGTCACCTATGGCTTGTGTATTGAACGACTATTCCCGCGCAGCAGGCAGGGGTGGCACGGGGGCTGTAATTGGTTCCAAAAAGCTTAAAGGCGTTGTGTGTACCGGTAAACTTCCTATTAAGATAGCCGATAAGGCCGGACTAACTGCCCTTAATAAATCTGTTGCTGAGTTTTTAAAAGATCATCCTATGTTGGCTAACATGCGTTCAGCCGGTTCAAGCGGCGCGTTTTTACCCAATCTCATGAGCGGCGATACATGTGTCAAAAATTACTCAGTTTCTCTGGAGGAGACCGATAAGACCGTCCAGGATTTTGAGCGTCTTGGTGCTCCTAAACTAAGCGACGAATATAAAACTGAAAGTTATTCTTGTGCCGCCTGTCCTATGCGCTGCGGTGCCGAAGTCCAGATTAGGGAAGGCAAGTACAAAACAGATGAGAACTCTAAGGTGGCTAGGCCTGAGTACGAAAGTTTGGGTTGGTTTGGCCCTGGAATAATGAATGAGGATCCTGAGGTCGTGATTACCTGTAACCATCTCTGCGACCAATACGGACTTGACACCATATCTACCGGTGGTACCTTAGGTTGGGTATTTGAATGTTTCAATAATGGTGTGCTTACCAAGGAAGAACTTGATGGTATCGAACCTTTCTGGGGTAACGGTGAAGCCGCTGTGGAACTAACCAAAAAAATATGCGAGATGGAAGGATGCGGCAAGATATTGGCCCAGGGTTCCAGCAGAGCAGCTGATTATTACGGCAAAGGCCACGAATATCTCTTTGTTGCCAGCGGAATGGAGATAGCCGCCCATGATCCACGTCGTGCGCCAGGGTATATCCGCACTTACCAGCTTGATCCCAGCCCCGGACGTCATGTTAAAGGTGGTTTGGCAAAGGCCAATGACCGTATGACCCGTGAACTTCGTTATAATTACCGTATTACCGGCTACCACGATGTGCAGGAAACATGTGTTACGGAGTATATTAACGCCGCCGGCCTTTGTGTATTTACAGCTCGTGTATTCCCCGGCACCGCCATCTATGATGCGTATAAATATGTTACCGGTTATGAAATGAGTAAGCGTGATCTCCGCTTCTTTGGCATACGATCTTTCACTATGCGTCATGCCTTTAATCTGCGGGAAGGCTTAAGAAGGGAAGATTTCACGATTACGGACCGCATGGCCGGAAGACCACCGCTAAAAGGCGGCCCGACTAAGGGAATTACTCTGGACGAGGTGCGCCTTGGTGATAACTTCTATAATGCTATCGGTTACTATCAGGATGGAACGCCTTACCTTGATATGCTTGAAATTACAGGCGGTTTGGAATGTGTTATCAATGACCTCTACCCGCCTGAGGAGAAAAAATAGTTCTAGCTGAGAAGAAATAGCCAGAGTGAAAGATAAAAAAGAAAACATAAAAAAGAAACATAAAAAAGAAAACATAAAGGAGAATCCTTATGAAAGTCCTCGTTAAATTTTTTGTTTTCGATCTGCCGCCCGGCTTTGCCGATGCCGAACTGGAACTCCCCGAGGGTTCGGTTGTCGAGGATGTTTTGGATGCCTGTCTTGATCTGTTAGAACAAAGAAATGTTACTATGGATGTCAATGAGTTGAAAACGGCTACAGTCATGGTCAACGATAAATGGTCTGATCCCGGCGATCCGGTTGCTGACGGGGACACGGTGAGCATAATTCGCCCTATGGACGGGGGTTAATCTATGGACGGCAGATATTTTCGCAACATGCCCGCTCTTTCGGCAGAGGAGTGCGCTGTTTTGAGGCAAAAACATGTCTGCGTAGTAGGCTGCGGTGGATTGGGCGGTTTTCTCATTGAGATCTTAGCCCGTATAGGAGTAGGTACCATGACAGTGATTGACGGAGATGTCTTTGATGTTACCAACCTTAACCGCCAGCTCTTATGCGAAGAGGCATTGCTTGGAACCAAAAAGGCCGAGGCTGCAGCAGCGCGCGTTTCCAGAATTAACTCTGATGTGAAGATAAAGGCGATAACAGAATTTTTAACCATGGAGAATGGTTCCCGGCTGCTGGAAGGCAGTGATCTGGTCGTCGATGCTTTGGACAACATTGATTCGAGACGTACCTTGGCTGCCGTGTGTGCCAAGAAAAATCTTTTTCTCGTCCATGGTGCCATAGGCGGTTGGTTTGCTCAGATAACGGTAGTTGCGCCCGGCTCCGGGGTCCTTGATAAACTCTATCCGCCTAAAGCTCAGGTGCCTAATAAAGGAAATCCGTCTTTCACTCCTGCCCTTTGTGCCTCTATCCAGGGCACGGAAGCCGTTAAACTTTTGTGCGGCAAACCATCCACTCTTCTTAACAAGCTTATGCTTATAGATTTGAGAACATTGGAATTTACCAAAATTAACCTCTGATAATAGGTATAGTCAACATCGTCTTTAGCCAATAAATTCTGGCTCTTTGTCAAATGTTGGGGCTAAGCCCGAAAACGTAGAGTAAATAAACCAGATACTTTAGGAAGGTGTCTTCATGTTTGAAACTTGAAGGCATCTTCTTTATTCACTCAGCTTGCC
>JAAYMU010000027.1 GCA_012521215.1 Peptococcaceae bacterium
AGCAGCATAATTGAGCAAATCCTGGAACCCGTTCCCCTTCCCCAAATGATTAAAGTCAGACAGATTTTTCCTGACGCTCGCCTGGAGAAGATAGAGACGGAATTAAGAGATCAAATAAGGCAAAAACAATTGCTTTCCCGTATAAACCCGGGCCAGACCGTCGCTATTACCGCCGGCAGCAGGGGTATTAACGATATTGTCAGGATTTTGCGCGAGCTTGTAACTTGTGTGAAAGAGGTCGGCGGGATCCCATTTATCGTGCCGGCTATGGGCAGTCATGGAGGAGCCACTGCTGAAGGACAGCTAGAAATGCTGAAAGCTTTGGGCATTACGGAACAAAGTGTAGGTGCGCCTATTAAATCTTCTATGGAAGTTGTCCAGGTAGGTGTTACCGCCAACGGTTTGCCAGCTTACACCGATCGCTATGCTGCCGAGGCCGACGCTATTATAGTGGTTAATAAAATAAAACCTCATGTGGCTTTCCGGGGCAAAATAGAAAGCGGCTTAATGAAAATGATAACCATCGGTTTGGGCAAACAAAAAGGTGCGGCTATCTGTCATGGTTTGGGGCCGAGAAAAATGGCCGAGAATATTGCCGCTATTGCCAGAACCGTGCTTGAGAATACCAATATTATCTTTGCCGTGGGGATAATCGAGAATGCTTATGACCAAACTCAGGAACTTGCGGTTTTGGGCGCGGAAGAAATTGAAAAAGAGGAGCCGGCTTTATTATTAAAAGCCAAAAAACTAACTCCCAGGCTTTTGTTTAATGATCTTGATGCTTTAGTCATTAGGGAGATGGGTAAGAATATCAGCGGTACGGGAATGGATACCAATGTAATCGGCAGGTATCATACCGAAATTGATAAAGACGGCAGTGAACCTAATATTACCAAGATTGCTGTTCTGGATCTTACGGACCAGTCCCATGGCAACGCCAATGGGGTGGGGCTTGCGGATTATACTACTTCCAGATTATTCAAAAAGATTTCCTTGGAGATGACTTATCCCAATTCCTTAACTACCACTGCCAGTTTAAGTGCTAAGATTCCAATGGTTCTTGATAACGACCTCCTGGCCATTAAAGCTTGCATCAAGTGTAGTAATATTCCGGATTTAAGCAGGGTAAGAATGGTCATGATCAAAAATACTTTGGAACTGGAACATATTTATATTGCGGAAAGCATGTTGGAGGAAGCGCGCCAACATGCTCAGATTGAAATACTATCCGAACCGTTGGAACTGGAGTTCATTTTATCATCTATGATATAATAGAAAAGCTATTAAGATTTTAGGGGGAATTACTATGGCCGGACATTCTAAGTGGGCAAACATCAAGCATAAAAAGGCAAAAACTGATGCCATCAAAGGCAAACTTTTTGCCAAAATGGCCAGAGAAATTATTGTTGCCGCCCGGGCAGGCGGACCGGATCCTAACAGTAATTTTCGTTTGAAAATAGCTATAGAAAATGCCAAGGCAGCGAACCTGCCTAACGATAATATTCAGCGTGCCATCCAAAAAGGAGCCGGTGGAGGCGACGAGGCTAATTATGAAGAACTACGCTATGAAGGTTATGGCCCCGGGGGAGTAGCCATTATGGCGGATATCATGACAGATAATCGGAATAGAACTGCTTCTGAAACCAGGCACATATTCTCCAAAAACGGCGGTAACCTTGGGGAAACAGGCAGCGTTAGTTGGATGTTTTCGGAGAAAGGCCAGCTCACTGTTCCCAAAGAGGAATTAAAAGTTAGCGAGGATGATTTAATGCTGCTGGCTCTGGAAGCGGGAGCGGAAGATATTGAAGAACAGGATGAGAGTTTCGAAATCTATACCGAACCTGCCGCTTTGCAGGACGTAAGACAAGCTTTGTTGGATGGCGGCATACCAATTGAAAATGCCGAAGTTAATCTTATACCCGGCAATAGAGTGGAAGTCAGCGATTTGGAACAAGCTAAAAAAGTAATTAATTTAATTGAAGCCTTGGAAGACCATGATGATGTTCAAAAAGTATATACAAATTTTGAGTTAGCTGAATCCCTGGCTGAAGAGGAATTATAAATGCTGATTCTTGGTATTGATCCCGGGACAGCAATAATGGGTTATGGTTTGATTGAAAAGAAAGGACATAATCTGAAGGCCATAGAATATGGTTGTTGGCGAACTTCGTCTGACCTGGCCATGCCTTATCGGCTTGAAATCTTATATAATAGGCTGGAAAATTTTTTGTTAAAATATTCACCGGAGGTTCTTGCTGTCGAGGAGTTGTTTTTTAACCGCAATGCAACCACGGCTATTGCTGTGGGACAAGCACGGGGAATCGTGCTCCTCGCTGCAGCCAGAAATAATATCGAGGTCTACGAATATACGCCCTTACAGGTGAAACAGGCTGTGGTCGGTTACGGTAAAGCGGATAAACATCAGATTCAGTTTATGGTACGTGCTCTGTTGTCTTTGACCGAAACTCCCAAACCGGACGATACAGCTGATGCTTTGGCCATAGCTATCTGTCATGCCCATAGCCAACATCAGTTACGGGGGATTTAACAATGATTGCGATGTTAAAAGGAACAGTTTGGGCTCACGAAGCAGATAAAATTATCCTTGACGTCGGCGGAACAGGCTACTTGCTGCATGTCACCAGCGGCTGTGCAGCAGCTGTTCGGCAGGGAGAGGAAAGAGTTTTTCATACCTATTTGCAGGTTAGGGACGATGACCTTGCACTTTTCGGTTTTAACCTTAAAGAGGAAAAGGAGTTATTTCTTCAGCTGCTCAGTGTTTCCGGAATCGGACCCAAAGCGGCCCTATCGGTTCTTTCTACCTTAACCTTAAAACAAATAAAATTGGGCATTATCAATGAAGATGTTGCTTTATTAACTCAAGTCCCCGGAATTGGCCCGAAATCGGCTAAACGGATTATCCTGGAGCTAAAAGAGAAAATTAAAGATTTAGTTTTGGAGGTCGACGGCGAAAATGTTGAGGAGTTAGCCGGGGATACCATAGGGCCTGGTCTAAACGAAGCGCTGGATACTTTGTTGGCTTTGGGTTTTTCCAGGGTAGAAGCAAGCTCAGCCCTGCATAAAGTTAACCGGAACAAAACAAGCAGCACCGAGGACCAGGTTAAAGAAGCACTGCGTCTTTTGGCCAATCGGTAAACGGAGGAAAAAATGGAAGAACGAATTATTACTTCCCTGGAACGGTCCGAAGACAGGGAAAATGAAGCTTTAAGACCGGGAAAGCTCACGGATTATATCGGTCAAAGCAGAATTAAAGAAAATTTAAATGTTTTTATTCGTGCTGCTCAAAACCGGGGAGAGGCTTTGGATCATGTTCTTCTTTATGGCCCGCCCGGTTTGGGAAAGACAACTCTGGCCAATATTATCTCTGCAGAAATGGGAGTTAACATCAGAACAACTTCCGGACCGGCCATTGAAAGACCGGGTGATCTGGCAGCCCTTCTGACTTCCCTGGAACCGCACGACGTGCTCTTTATTGACGAAATTCACCGTTTAAGCAGGACGGCGGAAGAAGTGTTGTATTCCGCCATGGAAGATAATTGCTTGGATATAATAATTGGTAAAGGCCCCAGTGCTCGCTCTATTCGCCTTTCTCTGGCGCCTTTCACTTTAATTGGAGCGACCACCAGAGCCGGTCAGTTGACCTCCCCTTTAAGGGATAGGTTTGGGATTATTAACAGGTTGGAGTTTTATACCACCGATGAACTTAAACAAATTGTGATGAGGGCTTCTAAAATTCTTAAAATAAATCTTACTGAGGAAGGGGCCATAGAAATAGCTAAAAGATCCAGAGGGACCCCAAGGGTAGCAAACAGGCTGCTGAAACGAGTTAGGGATTTTGCTGATTTTTGGGGTAAGGAAGTTATAGATATTCAGGTAGCTTCCCAAGCTTTGGATCGGCTTCAGGTAGACCCGATTGGGCTGGATAGCCTGGATATAAAAACCATCGAAGCCATAATCAAAATATTTGACGGTGGGCCGGTTGGCCTGGAAACCTTGGCCGCAACTGTTGGCGAAGAAGCGGAGACCTTGGAAGACGTTGTTGAACCCTTTTTACTACAGCGCGGTTTTTTGCAGCGCACCCCTCGCGGCCGAACAGTTACCTCCCTGGCTTACGAGCATTTAGGAATCAGTCCCCTAAGCAGACAACAACCTGCTCTTTTTGAGGAGGATAATTGAATACGACTTAAATATAGCGGGCATTCTGTTTTATTCGACGGGTATTCTGTTTTACAGGAGGTTAGAATATTAATTATTAAGGAATAATACATGATAGAAGTATTATGACCTAAGAAGTATTATGACCTAAGGAGTTTATATTTCATGACCTGTGGATATGTAAAACAGAAAGTTTTTTTAATGTTTTTTTTACTTATAATATTACTTCCTGTCGCGCTGTTTTTTAAGCCCGCTATCTGCCGGGCGGATAATGTTTCCGTCCAACTTGTCTGGAAGTTTCCGGAACCTTACTGGCTGGAAATTGAAGTTGTACAGGGCTCTTATAATTTAAACTTGGACCGCTCAAATCTAAAATTAACAAGCGGGGATTGCATAAAAATAGGCCGGTCAGGCCTATATCGCTTTTGGCAACAGGGTGATCAAATGGGAATAATAAATGAGCCCAAGTTAAACTTTTCTGCCGAAAGCGATGGGGTTTTTCAGGTGCGGGAGCCCGGTAGAGAGTGGTTAACTTATCGGGGCCAGCTTACTGTTGAGGCTCAGGGAATAGGCTGGGTACTTACGAATACCCTTGCCAGGGAAGATTATCTTAAGGGAGTAGTGCCCGTAGAAATGAGCAACTCTTGGGCAGCTCAAGGGATGGAGGCCTTGAAGGCCCAGGCGGTAGCCGCCAGAACCTATCTACTGAAAAATATGGACAGGAACAATACCATTACGGATTCTCCCAATATCCACCAGGCCTATAGCGGCAAAGGAGTGGAAGGGGAAGCAAGTATTGCCGTGGAAGCTACAGCAGGAGAAATTCTTGTGGACCGAGATTCCGGCCGGCCCATAGATGTTTTTTATTCTTCCCATAATGGCGGTTATAGCGAAGTGACGGAACATGTCTGGTTAAACCATGATCCTCATTATATAGCTAAACCTGACTCTTTTTCTTTGGGAATAGGCGGCGTAGCGGCTAGCTGGAGGTTTTTAATCGCGGCCGACATTTTAGGAAGTAGTTTTGAATTGGCCCCCATCAGGGAAGTAATTCTAAAAAAATACCCTTCCGGTCGGGTTTATGAAGTAATCTTGGTCGATTGGTTAGGCAATCAAAAAACAGTCAGCGGCGGAGAATTTGTAAGCAAATTTTATCCTTATAACCGAAATTTGTCTAAGGATTGTTTTTTAGGTAAACTGTTTGAAGTGGAATTTATTTATCCTTCATTACCGATATCCTTTATATCATCCGATTTTGGTGCCACATCGGGTTCCTATAATCTTCAGAAGCTCTATTCTCCCCAGCTGGAGGAGACTTCAGCGGGACCGGTTCTTTCCCGTTTATTGAGTTCTAACGATGGGTTAAGCGATCGCGAAAGGAATTTTGGCGTTTATGCGTTTAACGGGCGGGGCTGGGGCCATGGAGTAGGTATGTCTCAGTGGGGAGCTTATAATATGGCCAAGCATGGATATTCATATCGGGATATTCTTAAGTACTATTATCATAATACTGCTGTAGTTAAAACAGATTAACAGTGTAGTTAAAACAAATTAACAGTGTAGTTAAAACAGATTAACAGAGAGGTTAATAAATGAAACTGGAGGATTTCGATTATTTTTTGCCTGAAGAGTTAATTGCCCAGACCCCCGTTGAGCCAAGAGATTCTTCCAGGTTAATGGTAGTAAATAAAACCAGCGGGGAAATTGGGCTTTTTCGTTTTAACCAGATTGACCGTTTTCTTCAAGCCGGGGATGTTTTAGTTTTAAATCGCACTAAGGTTATTCCGGCCAGGCTGATCGGTAAAAAAAAGGAAACAGGAGCCATTATTGAAGTTTTTCTTTTAAAAAGGTTAAGCCAAGACAAATGGGAAACTCTAGTTAGGCCTGGGAGACGAGTAAAACCCGGCCAGGAGGTAGTGTTCGGCGATAATTTGCTTACTGCCGAACTATTAGAAGTCTTGGACAACGGCAACCGTGTTTTCCGGTTTAAATATGCCGGCCTTTGGGAAGAGATTTTGGACAAGCTGGGTGAAATGCCTCTTCCGCCTTATATCTTTACCCAACTGAAAGATCAAGCAAGATATCAAACAGTTTATGCTCGGGAGGACGGCTCCGTGGCAGCTCCGACGGCGGGGCTTCATTTTACGGATGAACTCCTTAACAAACTCAAGGCCAAGGGTGTGGAAATCCTGGATGTCTTGCTTCATGTGGGACTGGGAACTTTTAGGCCGGTAAAAACAGCCGATATTAGAGAGCACCAGATGCATGCCGAATATTACAAACTGGAGCGGCATACCGCAGAGAGAATTAACCTGGCTAAAAAGGAAGGCCGAAGAATTATAGCCGTGGGTACTACGGTGGTCAGAACTTTGGAAACAGCCGTTGGTGAGGGCCGGAAACTGGACGTCGGTGAGGGTTGGACAGATATATTTATTTATCCGGGTTACGAATTCCAAGTGGTAGACTCCTTAATTACCAATTTTCATTTACCTCGTTCCACACTTCTTATGTTGGTTAGCGCCCTGGCCGGTAGGGAACTTATTCTCCAAGCTTATGAGACAGCGATAAAGGAACGCTTTAGGTTCTTTAGCTTTGGTGACGCCATGTTTATAGAGTAGTTATATGAGGAGTGTTAATTTTGGCAGCCGTTAAATTAGAAATATTGAAGAAAGATACAAGGACAAGGGCTCGCTTGGGTAAACTTCATACTCCCCATGGGGTAGTCGACACGCCTGTTTTTATGCCCGTCGGTACCCAGGCTACGGTCAAAACCATGAGCCCGGAAGAACTAA
>JAAYMU010000028.1 GCA_012521215.1 Peptococcaceae bacterium
AACGAGCATCGCCTGCGGCCATCATCTCAAAAGCACAGCAGGCCAAACCAAAAGACAGCGGCCAAAATGAACGGGAACGGCACCAGTTTAAAACCGCTTCCACAGTACTCATAATAATTCCTTCGGGGACCACAATGTCTTTCCCGTCTTTCTTAACGTTAGCCATATTTAAGCTATCCACTCCAATGCCCCCTCCTTCCAAGCGTAGACAAAACCAATAATGAGGATGGCCACAAAAATTAACATTTCAATAATTCCGAACAAACCTAAATCTTTAAACAAGACGGCCCAAGGATAAAGAAAAACTGTTTCCACATCAAAAATTAAGAAAACCAGTGCATACATAAAATAGCTTATTTTAAATCTGATCCACGTATCCCCTTTAGTATCGAGCCCGCATTCATAAGTTAAGTTTTTAGCATAAGTAGGGTGATAGGGACTAATAAGCCTCTGTATCCAGAGTAGGATTACCGGAAAAATTATTCCCCAGACCAGGACTACAAATACTCCGGCATAATTAATGAGCATTTCCTTCTTCCCTCCCATAAATAAATTACTTTTACTGCTAAATTAAAACAACCCATTAAAAACAACCCTTAGAATATATTAATGCAAGAAACGTGCCGATTATAACAATTAATAAATAAAAGGCTATAACCTATCAAGCAGATGTTTTCTGTTCCAAGGGTATCAGTTTTTTTTCAATTAATTTATTTCTTTTTGAGAATGAACGTGCTATTTTAAAAAAATAAATATTGCATGAAAAAAAACTGTCTAGGATTTAGCACAGTCTCTTTCTCCCCATTTATTATATTATAAAATAAACACCTTGCGGAATCAAAAAAAATAAAGCATTCAATCGGGATTTTTTCCTTAAGTAAATATTAACCAATCCTATTATGAGTGCTTTCTTTTTGGAAAATTTTATTATGGTACATATGCTTATCAGCACTTTTTAGTATTTCCCGCAAGCTTTTTCCTGGTTTTTCAGCAGTAGCAATGCCAATTGAATAACTTAATGGAATTTTTCGTTTTTGATTATAAATATCGGTATAGTGTTTTATTCTATCCAAAGTAACTTCTACAGAACCTTTATCTGTTCCCGGAAAGATAATCACGAATTCATCCCCGCCTATCCGAGCCACGATGTCCGAGGACCTTAAGGAACGTTTTAAAATCCTGGCTAAGTCTTTTAGCAGCTGATCTCCCTTGTCATGTCCCATAGTATCATTAACAATTTTTAAGCCATCCAAATCCAGAAAAACAATAGTTATTGGATAATCTTTTTTCCTCCTGTGAAGATACCTCATTTTCCTTTCAAAAAATGTACGGTTATACAATCCAGTCAATTGGTCACGCATAATATAATATTTTAATCTAGCCTCAGTCTGTTTGTGGTCCGTAATATCCAAAAGAACTATACCTATAAAAGAACAAGCTTGCCCATTGTCAGCTATAGGGAAAAACCAAATATAAAACTGGCATCTTTTCCCGCTGGGAAGTTCAATACTAATAGTATGCTGGCAGGTTTTTCTATTCTTGACGACCTCTCCTATACCGGCCATGAATTTCCTGGATATAGAAGGTTTAAAGCATTGATCAATTTTCCGGCCTTCGATTGTGAGCTCTGATAATTCCATCATATTTAAGAAAGATGGAGAAAGGCGATAAATATACCCGTCTTTATCTACAATAGCAATAGGGTTGGGAATATTATCCCAAAATAAATTGAGAATTTCCGCCTGTCTTAGTTTGTTTTCCATATCATTCATAGTTATCATCTCTTTATTGATAAAAATAAAAATAAGCAAATGTATTGAAATAGGTATTTGGTCCCAGGAAATAGTCTTATATTACTATTTCTCTACCTTCCTATAAATTCCTTCTGTGGAAAAATATATTTTTTTACTTAAAAATTAAGTATTTGTGCCATTACCCGATTTGAATTTAGTATTTTATCAGCTATTTTAATAATCATATTTATTCCTACAATTCTGATAATATTAGCTAATTTGGCTCTATAAATATTTACCTTTCTAAATTTTCTGGCAATTTACCGCTGGCCCGTTAAGCCAACTTCTATATTTTTCTTGCTTAATTAAGGAAAAAAGCTGATAATTGATATAAAGCCAAATTTAAACTATGAGGTGATCAGAGATATGAAAGAATTAAAAGGTACTAAAACCGAGAAAAATCTCCTTGAAGCTTTTGCCGGGGAAGCCCAAGCACGAACTAAATATACTTATTTTGCCTCTGTGGCCAAAAAAGAAGGATATGAACAAATCGCAGAAATCTTTCTGGAAACGGCAGAAAATGAAAAAGAACATGCTAAACTTTGGTTTAAACACCTCCAAGGAATTGGTACTACACTGGAAAACCTTCTCGACGCCGCCGCCGGTGAGAACGAAGAATGGACGGAAATGTACGCCCGAATGGCTAAAGAGGCCCGAGAAGAAGGTTTTGAAGAAATTGCCCGTCAATTTGAAGGAGTTGCTGAGGTAGAAAAAGTCCATGAAGAAAGATATAGAAAGCTAATCCAAAATCTTGAACAAAATAAGGTCTTCCGGGCTGATAGCAGCGTTACTTGGAAATGTCGCAATTGCGGCCACCTGCATACTGGGACCGAGGCTCCGGAAATCTGCCCGGTTTGTGCTCATCCTCAGGCCTTCTTTGAATTGGCAGCTAAAAATTATTAATCCATATACTATTAATCCATATACTATTAATCCATATACTCCAAGATTACAAAATTTAGATTCAACCAAATACCAATTTTCATTACCAACTATTTACATTACCCACTATTAAGCTCAAGAAAACAGCACCCCTAGAGTTAGATTTTTGATCTGACCCTAGGGGTGTACATCATTTTTACACTTTTCCTATACTTTGAATTTGGAGATTTCTATTTGCAGTTCATTGGCACGTCTGGCAAGATTCTCACTTGCACCTGATATATGCTGTGTTGAGGCAGCCAGTTCTTCAGTTGACGCCGACACTTCCTCCGTTGAGGCCGCATTTTCTTCGGCAATAGCTGAAAGGTTCTCAAGAACAGCCAGAATTTCGATTTTCTTGCTATCTATTTCTTTACCTGAGATATTTAGATTTTCTATGGCCTCTTTCGTCTGATCAATAGCTGCAGCAATTCCATTAAATATATCACTTGTTTCGTTAACCGCAGTGGCCTGTTCAGCCGTTATTGCTTTTACATTTTGTATAGTCTCTGTTGACGCTTCAGAGCTGGCTTGAAGTTCTCTTACAATAGTATCGATTTCTTTGGCCGAGTCTGTTGACTGTTCGGCAAGCTTACGAATTTCTTCTGCCACCACTGCAAATCCTTTTCCGGCTTCCCCGGCTCTTGCCGCTTCAATAGCCGCATTTAAAGCCAGGAGGTTAGTTTGCTCGGCTATACTTTGAATAGTTTGGCTGGCGAGATTTATTTGGGCTGCGCTACTATTAGTTTTCATAATCGCTGTATAAATATCCTCTGCAGCTTGATTACTTTCGTCTGTTTTTTGTTGTAAATTTTCTACAATATTCATGCCTTCATCTTTGAGGCTAGTTACTTGTTGAACGGAAAGATTCACCTCTCTCATAAGCTGCTGATTTTGTTCAATTATTCCTCCAAGCTCCGCAGCTTTTGAGGAACCATTTTCCGTATCCGTTGATTGTTCCATTGCTCCTGTAGCAATTTCTCCGATTGTCTTGGCAACTTCGTCAATAGCACTTGTAAATTGCTGGGTAGTTGCTGTAAGTTCTTCAGAAGAAGCACTAACATCCTCTGCTGTTTCAGAGGCACTTCTTATAAATGAGCGGATACTATCTGATATTATTTGAAATGCAATTCCTAACTGCCCTATCTCATCTTTGCGCTCTAGCAGGTTTTTAGGAACATCCTGGGTTACGTCCAGCTCCGCAATTTTCTTAGCATGTTTTCCGGCAATGACAATAGGTTTCGCTAATGAATTTCCTATTATATAGCAAGCAACAATCCCTACACCTAATATTATAAGGGCAATTAAAATAATAGCTTTCTGTAAAAGCGCTATGCCTCCTAATACTGCCTCTTTTGTAGCGGTAATACCAATAAGCCAATTTGTTCCTTCTATCGGTGCATAGCCTACATAATAATTTCCTCCCTGAAAACTATAAGCATTAACCCCGGTTTTTTCCTCGATCATTCTTTGAAAATGCTCTGCAACAGATTGAAGGGAAGCATCCTCCGTTACTTCTTCCAAGGGATTCCACTGATTCATTACTCTTTCTCTATCCGGATGAGCAACTACAACCCCATTATTATTAATCATATAGGCATACCCGTCACTGCCAAATCCCATGTCGTCAGTTAAATCAGTCAAAGCATGACCTGCACTTCTGCCGATCAAGACCCCTACCGTACTCCCATTGTCTCTAATGGGAACCGCATACATCAATACCGCTTCCTGAGTTACTCTGCTTACGATTATATCTGAAACATTAGGCTCACCACGGAAAGCCCGGATAATATAGTCTCTATCACCTAACTCGGCAGTTGTTCCATCCACATAATAAGCATTACCGTCGGGATATACAATCCCAAGAGTCAAAAAGCCCGTATTCTCTAACTGTCGCTGCAAGACTTGTTGCTGTTCTTCCCAATTCATACTTTGAATGTCTTCTCTAAGAGCTATCACTTCCAGCGTGCGGATTTGAGTTTCAATCCGGCTTTCTGTAAGCAATGCTCCTTGCTCCGCCAGTAAAACTAGGGCTTCTTCTGCTTCAACCGTAACTGCGTCACTTGCAATTTTTATAGCGCTCAGGCTAAGTGCTGATAACCCTGCTACTATAAGAATAGCAATATAAACGATAAGTTTGGTCTTAATACTTTTCATTGATTCTCCTCCAACTTAGTGAATTTATTAACTAATTTAAATAAGCATATTTAAATTAGTTTGTTATTTAGTTATACAGAGGTTTATGTAGTATTTTGATTCTTTTTTATAGTTTTTGTAATTTTATGTCGGATTTTTGGACCGAATAAATTATAACCATAATTTAGCAGATTTGCAATCAATAAGTAACAATTTTTTTAATTTTTTGACGTAGGTTATACCAAACACCCCTAAAGTTAGATTTTTGGTCTAACTCTAGGGGTGCACATCAGCAGGGCGCTGTTTTTATATTGTATGAATTCGAAAATTGAATATTGCTATTTTAGAATTCCTATTATATGATTCTTATTATAAAGGTATTTTTTACTTTCACAGGATTTACTTTTGAAATTTAGGAGGATGATTAAAATGACAAAAATTAGAGAGTTGTACGAATGTGCTGTTTGCGGTAATCTAGTCGAAGTTGTTCACGCCGGTGCCCCTGCCCTGGTTTGCTGCAAGCAACCAATGACATTACTGGAAGGCAATACAGTCGATGCCAGTGGCGAAAAGCATGTACCTGTTGTACAGTCTACTGAAAATGGTGTCCTAGCCAAGGTTGGCAGTATTGAACACCCCATGGAGGAAAAGCATTATATCGCTTTTATTGAAGTTCTTACAGCTGATAAGGTTTATAGGGCAGAGTTGAAACCGGGACAAAAACCTGAAGCCTTTTTCCCTGTTACATTAAATGAAATCGTGGAAGTCAGAGAATACTGCAACCTCCACGGCCTTTGGAAAGCGTGAAAACTATATCAAATTAACACAAAATTATATATAAAAAAATAATGAGTAATACTACCTGCCAGAATAAAGAAATGAAATATCTCATGAAAACCCAGATTACCCAACCTCACTTTGGGAGATTTCATAACATAAAAAATTGATCCGCCGGAATAGAAAATACCTCCTAACAGGAGCAACAATATTCCTGGCCCGGGTATAGCCTTGGAGATAGGATAGAGAAAAAACAGCGCAAGCCAGCCTAGCAGCAGATAAAAGCTTGTAGACAGCCATCTTGGAGCATGAAACCACACTAATTTTAAAATAATGCCCCCTGCTGCTAGGCCCCATATCGCTATAAGCAGCGCGGTCCCCAACCCGCCCTTAAGGGTAAGCAGACAAAGAGGAGTATATGTACCTGCAATAAGAACATAAATCATGCAATGGTCGATTTTCCTTAAAGCCTCAATCACCCGGGAATGAGAAACAACCCAATGATAGATTGCGGAAGCACAGTAAAGCAAAATAAGACTTAAACCAAAAATCAGACTCGCCAAAATATATACCGGACTGTTAGCTTGAATAGATTTCATAAGCAAAAAAACCAAACCCGCCAGGGAGAGACAGGCACCAAATAGATGGGAGATAGAATTAATGGGTTCGCGGATTTTTAAATACACAGGCATAACCTCCATATAGTATTGATTACTATGTATAGTCATATCTGTATTCTATATGATTACTCCCTTGCTTTCAACTGTAATTTTTATTATTATTTTTTGTATCAATACTATTAAAAAGGAGTTAATAATGCCTGCTATTGAGTTTTTAAAATATAGAGGGGTTAATACTGACCAGATACCAAATATTGATCTCTATATGGATCAAGTGCTGACTTTTTTTGATGAATCCTTCGGCTATTTTCAACGTGACCAGAAGGAAAACATTCTTACCAAAGCGATGATCAATAATTATGTCAAGTCTAATACCATAGAAAAACCAGTGAAAAAAAAATATAATAAAGACCAGATCAAAAAGCTAATTATGATTTATCAGATCAAACAAGTCTTGGCCATTAATGATATCCAAACTTTATTTAACCAAGTAGAAAAACTGCACCTTACTACAGCAGAATTATATGATAGATTTCTTAAGGCTGAACGAGCTTCATATGGCCATTTAGCCGAACAATATTCCCATCTGGTTCAAGAGGAAGCTGAAGGAGAAGAGTTAATCAATACCATCCTAAGTTTAATATCCCAAGCTTGTGCCCAAAAACGCCTGGCCGAAAAGCTTCTCGATCATCTTAAACGTTCGCAAGAGGCGGCGACACCTTAAAATTTTCAATAAAACTTATAGTTTATTGTATTTAAGTTTTAAAACAAACGAATAATAAGCCTATAAATATTTTTTATAGGTGAAAAAGGCAATGGGTAATTCACTCTCCAAGTTTCATCCCCAATTAAAATATTTAGTACCGGTAATTACCTCTTTAACTATAATTCTATCCGGCTGCAGCCTGGTGGATAAAATGTTTGGCAATAGTCCGGAACAAACTGAACAAGCCAAGCAGGAAGAAAAGCCCGAAAAGATACCTAAACAACTGGAAGAGCTTGATCTTACCCTGGAAAACCTGTTTAAAACCTTAGGCGGTCCCACAGCAGTAACTTCCCAAGAACAACAGCAGGGCAATTCCAAAAACCAAAGTACGCAAAATCAAAACCAACAAGAATCTCCGTTTCAAAGCCAGGAGCAAGCTCAGAAACAACAACAAACGGGTAATAATTCTCCACAAAATAAAAACGGCCAGCAGACCGAGCAAAGTGCTCAACCCTCTGACCCCTGGCAGCAAACAGCTGCCGATATTGAAAGTTTGCATTCCGCTTGGAATGATTATATGCCCGAAATCACCCAAAAGGGAGCCAGTAAAGAACTGCTGGATAAATTCAGTGACGCCTTAAATAATTTGACTAAAGCCGTAGAAACGAAGGATAAAAACAAAACAATGTTAGCCGCTAATAACCTTTACGCCGGCGTTGCCGAAATGTATGCTCTCTATAAAATAAAAACCGTTCCCGGACTTAAACTGCTCATTTACCATACCCGAAACGTAATTCTCAATTCAGCAATTGACAATTGGTCCGAGACTATGACCGCCAGAGACGAGCTTAAAGCAGCCTGGTCTTTGGTAAGAACAACCTTGGAAGGACAGAAAGAGAGAGAAGTAAAACTCGACCTATCCATTAGTGAATTGGACAAAGTAATTAAAGAGAAAAATATTGATCTCATAGAAATCAAAGGTAAACTGATTCTTGCTAACATTGAATCCTTGCAAAAATCCCTTAAAGAAGCTTCAAGGTAAAGCAGAGAGGAAATTCCTAATCGGCATAAGCTTTAATGGTCGCCCCCCCTAAAACTGTATCCTGATCATAATAATCATAAAACACGACGGCCTGTCCCGGAGTTATTGACCTTTGAGGTTCAGCAAATTCTACCTCAACTATAGATTTTTGCACAGTAAGACGAGCCGGCACTTTGGGCGCATTATAACGAATTTTGGCTAAGATCAGACTTTTATCCGGCGGTGAGCCTGCTATAAAATTTGGCTCATCCGCCGTTAGTTTTTTGTGAAACAATTCCTCTTTTCTTCCGATCTGGACCGTATTTTTTTCAGGATCTATTTTGGTTACATAAACCGGATAACCTAAAGCTAAACCTAAACCCTTATTTTGCCCGATAGTGTAGCGGTAAATACCGCGGTGCTCGCCTATTTTTTTTCCTTCGGAATCTATAAAATCCCCGGAAGAAGTAGTTAGGCCGCTGTAACTTTCTACAAAATCTCCATAATGACCGCTGACAAAACAAATCTCTTGGCTTTCGGCTTTGTCAGCTACCGGCAAGCTTTCTCGCCTGGCAATTTCCCTTATTTCGGTTTTGCGATAAGTTCCCAAAGGGAAAAGCGTACGTTCAAGTTGGTGCTGATTCATGTTATAAAGGGCATAGCTCTGATCCTTACTGTCGTCCATCCCGGTTTTCAGCAACCATTGACCGGTAATAGCATCTTTTTCTTTACGCACATAGTGCCCGGTGGCTATAAAATCAGCGCTTAAGGCCTGTGCTTTTTTGAGCAAAGACTCGAACTTTATATATTTATTGCAGGAAATACAAGGATTAGGAGTCCTGCCGGCTAAGTACTCCCGGCAAAACTCTTTAATAACTTTTTCTTCGAATTCCTGCCTAAAATTCATTACATAATGAGGAATTCCCAATTTCCAGGCCACTTTTTGAGCATCACTAACCGCATCCAAACTGCAACAAGCCTTAGCCTGGTCTTCATGCTGGGGCCAAATCTGCATGGTAATACCAATAACCTCATAACCGGCCTGCTTAAGAAGCAAAGCCGCAACTGAGCTGTCTACCCCGCCGCTCATAGCAACAATAACTTTCTTTTTCATAAACCATAACCCTCGGATACTTTTATATTTCTTAATGTTCTCATTATATATATAGTTTGACCACTTTTCCAGTTTTTCTGCTACTCGGAATAATAGGAATAGAGAATTCAGGAGCCCTGGATTCTCTATTCCGGATTTATGATCTCACTATAGGGGTGTCTCTTTTCGATCCGAAGAACTCCTCACCTGGTTGCAATTTCCATGTTTCTAAATCCAAAGAAGTATCTGCTTTTTTGAGATCATCATTAATTAGTTCAGAGGGATTATATGGGTGATAATATCCCTGGGCCATGGCATAAGACATTAATTGTCCCTGAAGATCTATATTTTGGTTTAAGTGTTTCTTTAAAATATCTCTGACTATTGGCGAAGTTGCCTCACTTAAGACCGCTGCATAACGATTTACGGTGTTTTTACTGGTAAGAAGCAGCTCGATCACTATATCTTTTTCCGTCATGAAATCTACACCTGCCACATCTTGAATAATATTAGCCATTTTATCGCCTCTTTAACTATTACTTACTGTGTTAAGTGTCAAGTACCGTTATTTTCTATGTCAATTATCCGAATTTCTATGTCTGATATCCGAATTTCTATGTCTGATATCCGGATTTTTGTATTAAATCCTTAAGCTCTCTGATTTGCTGCTGGGATATTTCCAGGTCGGACTCTAGGATGGATCTTAATTTGGGATCGGTCACATTTGCGCTCAAACCAGAAGACTTCAGAGCGCAAATATTTTTAAGCTGCAAAAGTTCATGGATATCGAAAGTTTCATGGGGTGCAATTGTGTTTTCTTGGCTATTGGGTATTTCAGTCAATATTAAATCACCTCTCCCTACGGACTTTAAACCAATAAATTTTCCTAACTATTTTATTGTTATATTCTTAGTATTTTTTAATTTTTTATCCCTAACAAAAATTAAGGATATCTAAAAAACAATATAAATACAGGAGAACCTATGGCCAGTAAGGCTAAAACAGCAACCCCGCAGGCCGCAAGTTTGTTATGATCATCTTTCCAGAGGCTTATAGCATAGGTAAAGGTATAATAGTTAACTCCTAAAATAAAGATAACCAGCACTATTTTCATAGTTAGTTATTTCCGTCCTTTCTGGTCGGGTGAAGTAGATTGAATCGGCATAGTTTTATACAGAAAACCGCTCCGCCGTACCTTCACGTCAACGTCAACATGGACCTCAGCATCCTGATAATGTTTCAGCCAATTATAGTCTTCCATGTCCTGAATAGTTCTGAACTGGGCCGCAGCCTTTTTGCCAAAGAAAAAGATATCACTGTTCCATTCCTGCTGGGTTTTTTCAATTGTTCTTTTTATACCGTCGCGAAAATATTTTTTCACTTCGATTTCCATTTCAGCAAGATTGTCTAAGGCCTCGTATCCAATCCTGCTTTGGTTGGAAATCAATTCCGCTTCCAAACTGATTTTTAAATCAATGACGGGCATCCCTTCCTCAAAGCGAACTTTTGTTTCCGGACGTTTGCTGCTTGTAATTTCCAATATATAAACGTCCCCCGGACTTCTCTTGTCTTCAAAGGTAAATACACCCCATTTAAATTTTCCAATAGCGATGAGATAAAAGCGGGTCTCATTCTGCAAAAGATAACCGACCATTTTATCACCGTCAAAAACCGCAGTTCCAAAAAATTCGCTTTTACTGCCTCCTTTGCGTGGAATTTGGCTGGGTTCCAGATCCACATCTGTATATAATTCCGGTTTTTCCTTTTCCTGGCTGTCCAATTGCTTAAATTCATTGACCCCGGCGTAGATTGCGGTACATTGGCCGTAAGGAGATATTAAAGAGGAATAGAAATCATGAAAAAAGACATCGGGAAAATAGCCGGTGTTTTGGGACTGATAAAAACTCATTTCCATGCCTTTAGCCGCGTTCGCTCCTATAAAATCGCTGCTTTTTTTGATGAATTCCTCGGCACTCCCTTTGCAGACCACAACTCTCATCGACTCTCGGACCTCTCTGTATCTGACCAGAGGCTCCACATAACGTATCACCCCTTCACGGGCATAATCTTCAGCGAAAACCAACATTTTGGTATGGTATAAAGATATTTGCCGGTTGGAGGAAAGGTTAAGCATACTTATACCTTCCAGCAAAGAAGAGGCTTCCACAGTGGAGACCACTGTACCGTTTACTTCTCCGCTTTCTTCCCCGCCGCCTCCACCACCACTTTCGCCGCCACCGCCGCCCCCTGAGCCGCCACCCCCGTCCTTATAAGTGGCGTACTGAACCGTAACTCGGATTATATTACTTACTCCTTTATCTATACCAACAGCCAGAGCATATACTTCCTCATCAATTTCAATGGAATCATAGCAACCGTTTAAAGGAAGGCAAAAAAACAGGGCCATTAACAAACTAGCGAGAAACCTATAGGCTTTTGTCATCGGACGTCCCTCCTCGCTTCAAGATAACCGCAACAAACAAAACCAGAACGGGGATTAAGTATATTAGAAGAAAACTAAACTCCCTAATAATCCGAACATGAATTTGCAAAATTTCCGGGAAATTCCTGGGCAGGAAACAAACCGCACTGGTTAGCAAGAGAAAGGAAAGTAATAAAGAGCGATGATTCTTGATCAAAAAGGCCCGACAGTACGCTTTCAAAGAGATATAGAAACCGATGGCTATAGTTATAACTGAAGCGAAGACCCAAATAAACAAAAAGATAGCTTCAATTCTTTGAAAAAAGCGCGAATAATAGATTACACGGGAAAGTTGGAACATGCCGGAAAGATGTTCGCTGCTCGATGGATACTGAAAGGCCGCCAAAATGCAGGCACAACAAAGACTAAAGACAAGCCCACAGATAAGCAAGGCACTTATCCC
>JAAYMU010000204.1 GCA_012521215.1 Peptococcaceae bacterium
AAACCGGCTATCTAGCCGCCCTGCGTGCGGAAAATACCGTAGAGGCCGTATCCAGAATCGAAAACTTAAATGAATTCTTGTCCGTTACATCTGAGTATGACAATAATATGGAAGACTATCTTCAAGACTCCGAGCTGCAGGAAGAAGAAAACATGCTAATTCTGGGAGGCTTCCTGGAACAAGTCTCCCTGGTGGCTGAAATTGACAATTATGAAGAGGGCGAAGACGCGGTAAAACTCATGACCATGCACAGTGCCAAGGGTCTGGAATTCCCCGTGGTCTTTGCAGTCGGTTGGGAAGAGGGAATTTTCCCCAGTAGCAGGAGTTTGCTGGAGGAATATGCCCTCGAGGAAGAACGCCGCCTTTGTTATGTAACTATTACCAGAGCTAAAGAAAAGCTTTTTTTAAGCTATGCAGAGCAAAGAATGCTTTACGGCCATACCCAAGCCTGTCTTCCTTCCCGCTTTTTGAATGAAATTCCGCCAGAACTTTTAGAGATGGAGACCGGCGGGGAAGAAATCCTGGGGCGAGGATTTGGAAGTCAGAAGTCAGGAAGCCTTTTTTCCTATGGACGGAACAAGAGTTGGCGGGAAAAATCATCACCGGTAGTCAAGCCGGATCCCGGAACTTTCCGGGTGGGAGACAAGGTTGAGCACCCTAAATTTGGTCGGGGAATAGTTATGGCAGTTAGCGGCCAAGGCTTGGCTGCGGAAATCACCGTCGTGTTCAGCGGCGAAGTCAAAAAATTGATTGCGGAATATGCCAGATTGGTTAAACTATAGATACTTTTATTGAGGGGTATTATTATCATGACCGAAAAACTGAAACAGCGTCTTTTGGAATTAAGAGCCCAGATCGAAGAGGCTAACTACCGTTATTACGGGCTTGACGATCCGCTGTTAACCGATGCGGAATATGATGCCCTAATGAGGGAACTGTTGAAAATTGAAAAACAGCACCCGGAGTGGGTCACTAGTGATTCTCCTTCTCAGCGGGTAGGCGGTTATGTGGCTTCTCAGTTTCCCAAAGTGCGCCATCGCGAACCCCTTTTAAGCTTGGACAATGCCTTTAATGCCGGAGATTTAATAGATTTTGACCGGCGAGTAAGGAGAGTGGTTCCGGACGTCGAGTATCTGGTGGAACTTAAAATTGACGGTCTCACAGTTGCCCTCACCTATGAAAATAAAACTTTGGTTAGGGCGGCAACCAGGGGAGACGGTGAAGTCGGAGAAGAAATTACGGCCAACGCTAAAACCATCAGATCCGTGCCCCTTCGCCTTAGGGAAAAAGCGGGTTTAGCCATTGAGTCTGTGCTTGATGTGCGGGGAGAAGGTTATATGTCCAAAGATTCTTTTCTGCAGCTAAACTCTGAGCGGGAAGAAGAAGGGCAAGCACTTTTCGCCAATCCTCGCAATGCTGCGGCCGGTTCTTTGCGTCAACTGGACTCCCGGATTACGGCTCGGAGGAAACTGGGCTTCTTTTCCTACCAACTGCTGCAAGCCGAACAACTGGGGCTTAACACCCAGCAAGAGGTACTGGAAATTTTAAAAGATTTGGGTTTTACCGTTAACCCTAATTACCAAGTTTTCTCCAACATCGAGGACGTAATTGACTATTGCGAACATATGACTGAACGCCGGCATAGTTTTCCCTATGAAATTGACGGGCTGGTGATAAAAGTCAACAGCTTTGCTCAGCAAAGAGAACTGGGATATACGGCCAAAAGCCCTCGTTGGGCTATAGCTTATAAATTTCCTGCCGAACAGGTCGAAACTGTTGTCAAAGACATCGAAATAAATGTCGGCAGAACTGGCGTACTCACTCCGACTGCGGTTCTGGAAGAAGTATTGGTGGCCGGATCAATGGTGGGAAGAGCCACCCTTCATAATTTGGATAACATCCGGGATAAGGATATCAGAATCGGTGATCATGTTTTGCTCCACAAAGCAGGAGATGTTATCCCGGAGATTATAAAATCTTTACCTGATAAAAGAACGGGTAAGGAAATCGTGTTTGAAATGCCGGAAGAATGCCCCTCTTGTGGCAGTCCTGTTCTAAAACTGGAAGGCGAGGTAGCTCACCGCTGCCAAAACATTTCCTGTCCTTCCCGGCAGAGAGAAGCCCTTATTCATTTTGTCTCCCGGGATGCCATGAATATCGAAGGCTTGGGGCCGGCTGTGATCGGCCAGTTACTGGAAAAGGGGCTGGTTAAAGATGCTGCTGATTTGTATTATCTTAAGTTTGACCAGCTGGTTAAATTAGAGCGTATGGGGGAAAAGTCCGCCCAAAATTTGCTTAATGCTCTGGAACAGAGCAAACAAAGGGGATTGGCGGCCTTGTTATTTGCCTTGGGTATCCGGCATGTCGGAGTCAAAGCGGGTAAACTGCTGGCTAACCGATATGGAGATATTGAAGAACTAAAGAAGGCTGGGGAAGAAGATCTTCAGAGCATAGGGGATATCGGCGAAGTTATGGCCAAGAGCATCGTTAATTTCTTCCAGGATGAAGCCAACTTGGATTTTTTAGAGCGGCTTAAAAAGGCCGGTGTTAAGATGAAGGCGGATAGAAAAGCTGCTGCCTCCCAGGTTTTAGCCGGAAAAAGTATTGTGGTAACCGGTACCCTGCAAAACTGGGATCGCAGGGAAATTGAGCAGTTGATTGAGGAACTGGGGGGTAAATCCTCTTCCAGTGTCAGCAAGAAAACTTCTTTTGTGCTTTATGGCGAAAATCCCGGTTCTAAGCTTGCCAAAGCCCAAAGCCTTGGTATTCCGGTAATAGATGAACAAGAGTTTAAAAAGATGATTGAGTAGCTGTTGCAGCAGTCTCTGCTGCAACAGCAAAAAAAGACCGCTATCCTGTTTCAAATTAAAGGATTGCGGTCAATCGCCTGTCGGTTTAATTCCTTTACATAATGTTATCGATTATCAGTTATCTGTTATCGATTTATTATTAACTTATTTGCTTTATGGGATCAGGATTAAGGAATAAGGTATCTTCCTGGATGGGAAGATAATAATATCCTTCTGTTTGCTGTGTGTTTATCTGAGCGATCAGCGCCGCTTTTTCCTCTTTCAGACTCAACAAGTCGCTGATGTTTTCCGACCATTCCCGAGGGAAGGGATTGAGAAGTACCAGGTTGGATTTGCAGAAGAGCGGTCTGGCTTTAACTGGAAGTTTCTTTAAAGAACCAAAAACGGACCATATTTCAATGGAACCGTTAAGTTCATGTTGCCCGTCAATTATATAGTGCAGGCGAGTAAGTTGTTCAACAAATTCAGGCAGATTCCAATACTTGGATGAAAAATCAACGAATAGTCTTAAAGTTTTATTTGCTACCTTATCATGACGCATAGCCCAAGTAGCAAGACACTCAAGGAAAGTTATAATCCGTGGAGAATATTCACATGCGCAGTAATAAATTCCGGGTTTATGAGGATTAGTTGCCCAGGTAATATCGGTATCATAAGGATTTAAGGTAACTATGGGATTATTTTTGGGCTTGGACCATATTCTTTTTTCTGAGTCGGTCAGTACAATGTTGATGGAGCTATCCTCACTGTACTCTTTTTCCTGTAGCAGAAACCAGATTAAACGAGTCTTTCCCGAACCTGCTTCCCCTAGAATAAGGTGATTTCCGGGGAAGAATTTTTCAAAAGGTTTGATTATCTTCTCCAATGGTATTACATCCTTTCTGTTTGGATTTTCCTTAGCGGTGTCTTTCTATGGGGTGCTGTATTTTAGTTGAATACAATATAAATAATTCTACATTTGCTTAGATTACCCTTTGTTTTTTAACATTATTTTTTACTTTTGTAATTGGTAAAATATAACGTTATCGGAGATAGTTTATAGAAGGAAAAGTGTGTTTTCTTGCTCCGTACCATAATTTTTGTTATATTTATCAAGATATGGAATAAGGCTCGATAGGATGGTGTATGTGATGACAATTTCCAAGCAAAATATTGAACAAATTGCGCTCTTAGCCAGGCTCAGATTATCAGAAGAAGAAATAAACCAGTATACCGAGCAACTGAATTCTATTCTCGATTGCATAGATTTACTGGAACAAATTGATACAACAGATGTTAAACCCACAGCCCACGGGGTGGAACTTTTTAATGTCCTACGGGAGGATGAAGTAGAGCCTTCCTTACCGCGGGAAAAGGCCTTAATTAATGCTCCCGAAACAGAGCATGGATTTTTTAAAGTGCCAAAAATTGTCTAATTATACTTTAAAAATAGATTTCAGAAGGGAGCAAGCTCATGAAAACTATAAGGAAATCACTTACCGAGCTTCATACCCTGTTGGTAAATAAAGAAATCAGCAGTGTGGAGTTAACAGGTGAGTATCTTGATCATATTAGCGAGTTTGAACCAAGGATTAGAGCTTTTATTACCGTTACGGCGGAGAAAGCCTTAGCTCGGGCCAAGAAAATAGATCAAAAGATTGCCCAGGGGGAAAGTATTGGGCCTTTGGCCGGAATTCCCATGGCTCTGAAAGATAACTTGTGTACCGAGGAAGTTGCTACCACTTGCGCCTCCCAAATGCTGCGGGGGTTTATTCCTCCTTACAATGCTACCGTTGCTGCGCGTTTAGAGGCTGCCGGGGCAGTGCTTGTCGGCAAGCTTAATATGGATGAGTTTGCCATGGGTTCTACCACGGAAAGTTCGGCTATTTTCCTGACCGCCAACCCTTGGGATTTAAGCAGAGTGCCCGGAGGCTCCTCCGGCGGTTCAGCGGCTTCAGTTGCGGCAGGAGAGGTGCCTTACTCTTTAGGGTCGGATACCGGCGGTTCTATCCGCCAACCTGCCGCTTTTTGCGGTGTAGTGGGATTAAAGCCGACCTATGGAGCGGTTTCCCGTTACGGACTCGTGGCCTTTGCCTCTTCGCTGGATCAAGTCGGTCCGCTGACCAGGACAGTGAGAGATAATGCCTTGGTTCTTAATGCTATTGCCGGCTATGATGTTTTAGACTCGACCTCAGTTCCTTTTAATAAACCAGATTATACCCATTTCTTAGAAAATAATGTAAAAGGCTTAAAAATTGGGGTACCCAAAGAGTTTTTCGAGCACGGCCTCAAGCCGGAAGTAGCCGAGGTTATTCAACGAGCCATAAAAACATATGAGCAGCTTGGCGCAGAAATCGAGGAATGCTCTTTACCTCATATGGAATATGTCCTGCCTGCTTATCATGTTATTTCAACGGCCGAATGCAGTTCCAACCTGGCCCGTTATGACGGGGTAAGTTATGGTTATAGGGCTGAGGCTGAAGAAATGATTGACATGTGTGAAACCACTCGGGCAAAAGCTTTCGGACCGGAGGTTAAGCGCAGGATGTTGTTTGGTACTTATGCCTTAAGTTCAGGTAATTATGAAGCTTATTATGTCAAGGCTCAAAAGGTAAGGACCTTAATCAAGCAGGATTTTGCCCAAGCTCTGGCCAAATATCATGTCCTTCTTTCACCTACAACTCCGACTGTCGCTTATAAAATCGGCGAGATTTCTGAGCCTGTTGCCTGTTATATGGGTGATGTCTATACCATTCCGGTAAACCTTGCCGGCTTACCGGCGATATCCATACCGGCCGGTTTTGTAGATAACATGCCTGTAGGTTTGCAGTTGATAGGCAATTATTTTGCCGAAGGGCTTTTATATCGAGCCGCCTATGCTTTTGAGCAAAACACAGGTTATTATCAAGAAATTCCGGCTTTATTGAGGGAGGCAGAATAAAATGTCCTATCAAGATAAATACGAAATGGTTTGCGGCGTGGAAACCCACGTCGAGCTGGCCACTAAAACAAAGATTTTCTGCGGTTGCACTACTGAATTCGGTGGGGAGCAAAACACTCATGTTTGTCCGGTGTGTCTGGGATTACCGGGGACTTTGCCCGTACTGAACCGGGAAGCGGTAAATTTGGCTATCAAGGCCGGCTTGGCCTTAAACTGTGAGATTGCCGAATTTACCAAGTTTGACCGTAAGAATTACTTTTACCCGGATCTGTCCAAGAATTATCAGACTTCCCAATATGACCTGCCAATTTGTAAAAACGGTCGGCTGGAGATTGTAGTTAATGGGGAAAGTAAAACTATCGGCATTACCAGGGCCCATATGGAAGAGGATGCCGGAAAACTGGTGCATAGCGGTGAGAGCATCACTACTTCTGACAGTTCCTATGTTGATTATAATCGCGCAGGGGTGCCCTTGCTGGAAATTGTTTCGGAACCGGATATGAGGACGGTGGACGAAGTAATCGCCTATTTGCAAGAGCTGGTTCAAATCCTTGATTATGCAGGCGTTTCCGACTGTAAAATGGAGCAAGGCTCCGTCCGCTTTGATGTTAACGTCTCTCTGCGTCCTCTTGGCAGTAGGGAGTTGGGTACCAGAACGGAAATCAAAAACTTAAACTCTTTTACCGCTGTAAGGCGCTGTTTGGAGTATGAAACAGAGCGACAGGCCGAGGTGCTCAATGAAGGGGAAAAAGTTATTCAGGAGACCAGGACCTGGGATGAGAGCCAAGGAGTAACTCTGTCCTTGCGTACCAAGGAAGAAGCCCATGATTACCGCTATTTCCCGGAAGCGGATTTGGTGCCCCTGAAAATTGACCGTGAATGGGTGGAAAGAATTAGAGCAACCCTCCCGGAACTGCCGGCTGCCAAGAGAGAAAGATTAAAAACACTTGGCCTTTCCGTCTATGAGGCGGGAGTTCTTACTTCCAGCAAGGCTATGGCCGATTATTTTGATCAGGTTATGCAAAAATATGCGGACGCTAAAATTGTTGCCAACTGGATCATGGGTGATTTGAGTGCCCTTCTTAAGGCCAACAACCGGTCCTTTGAGGATTGTCCGGTTAAACCCTATCAATTGGCAGATATGCTTAAACTGCTCAAAAAAGGCGAGATCAGCGGTAAAATAGCCAAGACCGTCTTAGAAGAGATCTATACCAGCGGTAAGGACCCTGCCGTGATTGTTAAAGAGAAGGGCCTGGTCCAAATAAGCGACCAAGATGCTTTAGAAAAAATTATAACTGAAGTACTGGTCCAGAACCCCAAATCCGTGGCTGACTATAAGGGGGGTAAAGAAAAAGCTTTTGGTTTTTTGGTGGGACAAGTAATGAAAGCTACCAAGGGCAAGGCTAACCCTGAACTGGTAAATAAAATACTGAAAGAAAAACTATAAGTTGCTTATTAAATAAAAACTGGAGAATAGAGAATGAATCCTTTGGAAAATCCAAAATGGAATTTTTGGCAGGTCCTTTATTTAATTCTTATTATTTATATAGTCGAGTTTTTCTTAGGCTGGCTTAAACCTCCTGAAAATCTTAGCTATCAGCAAGGGTATATAAATTATTTGGTCATTGGTTTCGGGCATGGCTTAATATTTTTCACAACCCTGTTTTTGTTTATAAAAATAAAAAAAATAACCTTTGCTAATATCGGCCTAATTAATTTTGGCTTAAAAAGCCTGTTGGCCGGCATTGCCGGAGGGATTGTTCTTTTTTTTCTGATAGGGTTTCTAGGTAACTTCCTCATTGATTACTTAGGTGTGCCGGAGCCGCAAAGCTTTGCTCTTGTTGTCCAAGGAACTGATTCTATTGTGAGGCTACTGCCGTTGCTCTTTCTCGGAGGGATTGTTGTACCTCTGCAGGAAGAAATCTTGTTTCGAGGCCTTGTTTATCCCCCTTTGCGTCAAACTTACGGCCGAGGCGGAGGGATCATACTAACCGCTCTTTTTTTCGGACTTATGCATTTCGATTTCATCCGCTTCTTACCTTTGGCTGTCGGAGGTCTGGTCTTAACCTGGCTGTATGAAAAGACCAAAAGTTTATGGTCGGTAATTATCGCTCATGGGGTTTGGAATATTCTTATGACAGTCCTGATGTGGTTGCAGAAAGGGTAAAGAGTTAAATACTAAAAACCTGAGAGGAATATAGTGAGAGGAATATATCCGTGGCTAAATTTAAAAAACAAAACAATAAAAAAGAGCAAGGCAAGAAAGATTCGGAGATAGAAATCCTCCGTTTGGCTTCTGATGGCAGCGGGGTAGGATATATTGATGGCAAGGCTACCTTCGTGCCGGGCCTGTTGCCCGGAGAACAAGGAAAAGTTCGGATTAGGGAAGCTAAGAAAAATTTTCAGCGGGCTGAGATTATCTCTATAAGCAGATTTTCTGCGGATAGGCAGCCTGCTCCCTGTAGTGTTTACCCGCAATGCGGCGGCTGTAATCTTCAGCATATGACTTATAAGGCTACTTTAGTGTGGAAAAAACAATGGGTGATCGACAGCCTGCAAAGAATCGGTGGCTTAAAAGATGCGAACAAGAAAGTTCAAAATGTTATCGGCATGCAGAATCCGTGGCGTTACCGGAATAAAGCCGTGCTGCACAGGGATGCCGGCGGTAGATTGGGCTATTATAAAGAAAAGTCCAAGGATGTTGTAGTATTTGATGATTGTTTGCTTTTGAGCGAAGCCACCAATCAAAGAATAAAAACCCTGCAGCGGGTTTTGGGAGACAGTTGCCCTGAAGTCAAAACTGTTACCTTCCGTGAAAATCAGGCCGGAAAAGGGATGGTTATAATGCATGCCGAGGCTGAGAGCGAACAGTTAGAAAAGAAGTTGCAGGAACTGAAAAAGGAAAAGGAATTCTCGGCATCCGATTGTATTCTGATCATAACAGAACGAGACAACTATAAATTTTATGAACGTTGGGGAAACTTGAAGTTCGGCGTTTCCCCTTATGCTTTTCTGCAAGTTAACACCACACAGACAGCTAAGCTCTATGGCTTGGTCCTGGAATGGACAGATTTAAAAGGTAGGGAAGAGGTCTGGGATCTTTACTGCGGTATTGGTACCATGACTCTCATGCTGGCTCAAAAGACCGGCAAGGCTGTAGGTGTTGAGGAAAACCCGCAGGCCGTAGTAGACGCTAAAGAAAATGCTAAAGAAAACAAGGTGGACAATGTAAGTTTTGTCCAAGGCAGAGTAGAAGATAGAATCAGTGCCTTAGCGGGTAAACCTGAACTAGTGGTAACAGATCCGCCCAGAGCAGGTATGGACCGAGAGGCACTGACGCAGTTATTGGCCCTAGGCCCTGCCAGAATTATCTATGTATCCTGCAATCCGGCCACTTTAGCCAGGGATTTAAAAATCCTGACCGAGAGCGGAACTTATCAAGTAGAAAAAGTCCAGCCTGTTGACATGTTTGCTTGGAGTCATCATACAGAATCGGTTTGCCTGCTAGAGCGTACATAAAGCCTTGCAAATAAAGGGTTTAGGGCGTATCATTATAAATTGTGAGTGGAGAGACCCTTGAGGAGATAAAAAAGATGACATAAGGATAAAACAGAAAATTCAATGCCTTATGATGAATTATCGGGAGGATAATTGTAGGGTTTAATAAAACCGTGGCGACTTGTCACGGTTTCGTTTTTTGCAATGGTCTATTCTGGATTTAGTAAACCAAGCACGCCTCAAAGCGCGAGCACCTACTAGCTATTTTGAAAAAAAGCTCATTAAATAATATAGATTATTCAATCTCACTAAGGTGTCAATAACACCGCCCCCTAGACAATTCCCCTATTTATTCCAACAAAAGTAGAACGAACTATTTAGTCTCCCTAGGGAATAAGAAGGGGTTAAAATAATGCATCTTTGATGTAAAATTGTGGTTATTGAATACGATTTGTTTCAATCATATTCAAAGCGAATTATTTAATATTCCGTTAAAAAGGGGGTAGGATGTGTTTATATTTGCTTCAATAATAAATGAAGAAAAACGTGGAAGATTAGAGGAGGTATACATAGCTCATGCTTCGTCGATGTATAATGTGGCTTACAGAATTTTAGATGACCAACATTTAGCTCATGACGCTGTTCATGAAGCTTTTATCAATATTTCAATTAATTTTGATAAAATTATTAGAACTGACTGTAACAAGATGAGGGCAATATTTATTATTATTGTTAGGAACGTTTCTATTAATATGTACAACCGTAGAAAAATCAGGCATTTCCTATGAAGAAATTGTAGAAGAATTATCAGACGCAGGGCCAAGTATAGAAGAGATACTGATGAACAAAGAATCGTTTGCAAGAGTGGAACAAAAAATTAAGGAACTACATCCGTCTTATGCAGATATTCTTACACTAAAATACTTTTATCATTATGAGGATAATGAAATATCTCGAATTTTAAGTATCACACCGGAAAACTTCAGAACCAGACTTCACAGAGCACGACATAGTCTGATTAAATTACTATCTCAGAATCAGGAGGTGGAAAATCATGAGTGAGCACGAATCAGCAAAAGTCCAAGCGGAAGAAAAAATGTTGGAAGCACTCTTCGAATACGCTGCTGCCTGTCATGTCGATAATATATTGGCTGAATATCCAGTTGTAGATGATTTAACTCCTGATTTTGCCTTTCCACCTGAATTTAATCATAGAATGAAAAAGCTTATTGCCAGCCATAACAGAAAAGAAGCTTTAAATAACATAAACAAAAAGACTGTAAAGATATTGCCTAAAGCAGCGATTTTTCTGTTAGTATTGATAGGGAGTTTTACAATCATGGTGGCGAGTGTTGAAGCTTTGAGAGTGAAAGCATTGAATGTCATTATGAATATCCAAAATCAATATACCAGTATTCAAACAAAAGATGATAACAACGGTCACCCGAAACAATCTAATGAGCAAATCCTGCCTGCTTGGATCAGATATGCTCCTAACTATATCCCCGATGGCTTTAAGGTGAATAGAACAGAAAAACGTGAGACGAGAGAAGTTATCTATTTTGTCAATGAGCAAGGCCAAATTATTGAGTTTATTCGGTATTTAGGTAGCAACACGGATCTAAGGATAGATACTGAGGGGGCTGATGTCCAACAAATTTTGATACACAAAAAAGAGGCACTACTGTCCGAAAAGCAAGGAATTATTACGATTGTATGGACGGACGAATATCTATTTTCCCTGATAGGAGAAGAAGACAGAGCAGAGATGATTAAAATGGCTGAAAGTATAAGTAAAAAATAAATATAATATTTTCCAAAATAAGTGTAACAAAACACCTCCCTCATTTGTTTATTTGTATGAAAGACAAACGAAGGGAGGTGATTTTTAATGAGAAAAAGAACAGTGGTGCTTGTCTTGGCACTTTTGATTCTATGCCTGGCCCCTATGCAGATGTTCGCCGTCCAGGCAAACCAAGCAGCAAATTTAGAAATAGGGCCGCTATGGGTTAATATCGTAAGGTTCTCAAACTTCTTTGATATTTCCAGCAACGGATTAGCTCAAATTGATACAAGTCTTCTTGCTCGGAGCAATATTAATGGGGTAGTAATCAACGCAAGCATCCAACGATATGCTAATGGGAATTGGCAGACAATTAAAAGCTGGACAAACACATCAAACGGTTACATTGGCGATCTGACTGAGAATTGGAATGTAGTGAGCGGTCATTATTATCGCTTGGTTTCAAACGGAACAGTCTATCAGAACGGTGTGCTAGTAGAGCAGACTTCTTATACGGGTCCCGCTTATTGGTATTAGAGCAGAGTATACTGTTCTGGTTAAAAAGGCTATTAAAAATCTTAAAAAGGAGGACCCAAATTGTGAAGAAAAAATTTTTAATTATTGGAGTATTGTCTGTATTGGTAATCACTGGTTTAATAGGAGTATTAAACCAAGAAACTTATGCTGAGGGTACAAATAATGCTGAACAAAGTATTAGATTAGCGGGTCAATACATTAAGAATAACCCCGAACTGCTTTCAGCATCTATTACCGCTTTAAGCAGCAAAATTATTGATCAGACCAAGGTAGTTGCATCTGTTGATGAATTGCCCATAACTGTTGAAGAAATACAATTCAGAAAAGGTCTCAGGGAAGTTGCCGGGGCAAAAAATGCTGATGATAAGTCAGTTTTTAATGCTCTAGTTGAAGAAAAACTCATTTTAAGTTATGCCATAAATAACAATCTTCTCCCAACCAAGAGTGAAATAGATAGTTTCATTGAAGATGGAAAGTCACTCTATAATCAAGATGCTACTTACAAAAAAATAACTGATGCGTTTTGTTCTGCTGCCAATATGAGTATAGATGAGTATTGGAATACCTATGAATATTACAACGCTTTTCGGATTATAACGTTCAAAAAAGCCCAGGATAATGCCATTGAAACTGGAATAGAAAAGGGTGATCTATCACCTTTAACCGCAAATGAGCTAAAATATCAGGAAGAGGCTAGGTATGACGATTATTGGAAGAAGATAAAAAAAGAATTAAAGGAAAAGTCTTCAGTAACAATAAATAAGCAAGATGCTGATAGTCAATTCAATATTGATACTTCCAAGTTGTATTTATAGGGGGGTAAGCAATGAAAAAAAATTGTTTAGCAATTGTATTATGTACACTAGCCATGTGCTTTGTGTTTGCAGGCAGTGTATTCGCTATTGATGTTTCTGCGAATGGCTCTACAAATTATACGGGTTGGAGTCCTAATTGGGGTATTAGGGCTTTTAATGTTTCCACAAGTTATGTTGGCAATCAGTATGAACAATCCGGCCAACAATATGTTGATGGTCATGATTACTTTGCCTTTATTTATTCAGGCCTACCTCGTGAAATTCCAAGAGGATCAGGTTCGCTGCAGAACGTGCAAATGCTTAACTCTGGCGGCACGGTTGTATCCACTTTGACTCCTAGTAATTTTTATCCTGGGACACTTCGAGGATATCTATATGACCCAAACCTTACCACTGTATTAAGTATGAGATATAGTTATAGCTGGCTCCAAAGTACGGCGGGGACTTACAGAGCCAGAGTAACAACTCTCTACATTAATCCTGAATTTGTCATGTCTGGGACAGATTCATATTTCACCCCATATTTTTGAATAAACCACATAAGGTATAT
>JAAYMU010000029.1 GCA_012521215.1 Peptococcaceae bacterium
ACGGACTGTCTGACACCGAATTTAAACGGCTGATCAGAAAGCAGTATAACAAGGTAAAAAGTGTTGCTGATGAAGGACTTTATTAATACCAACATTAAATAAGGTGCGGGGCTGTTTGACGCTTACTACGTTTTCGGGCTTAGCCCCAACATTTGACAAAGAGCCCCAAAAAATAATCGCCCTAAGCTTTCTACCGGTGTTGACGGTAGAGCTTATGGGCGATTATTTAGTCCCAATATACTATTCTAACTCCAATCCTGCTCCTGTAAACGTTTGTATGATTTGTAACGTTCTAAAGCACTCTCTTCAGCACCGCGGTAAAGTTCCTCGGCCACCTCGGGGAAGATATTCATAAGCGAGGTGTAGCGAACTTCAGACATGAGAAAATCGCGGAAGGAGGCTGTCGGTTCTTTGGAATCAAGACTAAATGGATTCTTGCCTTGAGCTAAAAGATCGGGGTTATAGCGATACAAATGCCAATACCCTGCTTCTACTGCCTTTTTAGCCTGGGTAATACTGGTTTTCATACCTGATTTTATTCCATGATTTATACAGGGAGCATAAGCAATGATTAAGGACGGTCCTTTATAGGCCTCTGCCTCTTGGAACACTTTAATAGCGTGAGCCATATTAGCTCCTAAGGAAATCTGAGCCACATAAACATAACCATAGCTCATAGCCATCATGCCCAGATCTTTTTTACGGATGCGTTTGCCCGCTGCTTGGAATTTGGCTACTGCTCCATGAGGGGTTGCCTTAGAAGACTGCCCACCGGTGTTAGAATAGACCTCAGTATCAAGTACCAAAACGTTGACGTCGTCGCCGGAAGCCAATACATGATCCAGGCCACCGTAACCGATATCATAAGCCCAGCCGTCTCCGCCAAATATCCATTGTGATTTTTTCGTTAAATGGTCTCTTTGTTCATATATGGCGGCCAGTAGTTTACTATTATTGAGATCTTCTTTTTCTAGAGCGGCTATCACTTTTTGACCGGCGGCTCTGGAGCCCTCGGCATGATCTTTATTTTCAATCCATTCCCTAAAGGCATCCTTCAATTCCGGCGCAATATCTTCTTGCATGGCTTTTTTCATTTCCTCAGCTATTTTCCGGCGTTGATGTTCGACCCCGAGATATAGTCCGTAACCAAACTCGGCATTATCTTCAAAGAGAGAGTTAGCCCAAGTCGGCCCCTGTCCCTTACGGTTCGTAGTATAGGGGATTACTGGAGCGTTGCCGCCATAGATAGACGAACAGCCGGTAGCATTAGCTATCATCATCCGGTCACCAAACAGTTGGGTTAATAGTTTGATATAAGGAGTTTCGCCGCAACCCGGGCATGCTCCACTGAATTCAAACAGCGGTTGGATAAATTGACTGTTTTTAATCGTGTATTTGTTGTTGATCTGGCCTTCTTTGTCGCTCAGACTTAAGGCATATTCCCATAAAGGAGCCTGGATTTCATTTTCAGTGGCTGCCTCTTTTAACTCCAGAGCCTTGGTTTTCGCCGGACAGATTTCAACACAATTACCGCAACCGGTGCAATCCAAGGGACTGACTTGAATCCTATATGTTAAACCTGCTAATTCTTTACCTACAGCCTTAATACTATCAAAACCGACTGGAGCTTGTTTGCTTTCTTGTTCGTTGAGTAAAAATGGTCTGATAGCGCCATGAGGACAAACTAAGGAACATTGATTACACTGGATACAATTTTCTTTTATCCACCTCGGCACTTCCAAGGCAATGCCTCTTTTTTCATAAGCAGTGGTGCCTACGGGGAAAGTTCCATCTTCTATCCCTTTAAAAGCGCTAACCGGCAATTTGTCTCCTTCCTGAGCAGACATAACACGCACAATATTTTTAACAAAAGCGGGATCATCGTCGTTGCCCATAAAAATACCATCATTAATATCAGCCTGGCCCCAGGAAGAGGGCACTTCTACCTCGATCAATGCCTCGCAGCCGGCATCGACTGCCTTGTTGTTCATAGCCACAATTTCCGGGCCTTTTCGGCCATAAGTCTTTTCGATAGATTCCTTAAGATATCTAAGAGCGTCTTCCAGGGGAATTACGTTAGCTAACTTAAAGAAGGCTGATTGCATAATCATGTTGATTCTACCACCAAGTCCTATGCTATGGGCTATTTTAGCAGCATCGATAATGTAAAACTTGGCTTTCTTGTCATGAATAGCCTTTTTGAGTGATCCGGGCAATTTGTCATCCAATTCCTCCGCAGACCACTGGCAATTTAGGACGAATACACCCCCTGGTTTGAGACTGTCAAGCAAATTATATTTATATACATAAGATTGATTATGACAGGCAATATAATCAGCATTGTTTACTAAGTAAGGAGCTTTAATCTCTTGACGTCCAAAGCGCAAATGAGAGACTGTTTTCCCACCTGATTTTTTACTGTCATAGTCAAAGTAACCTTGAGCATAGAGGTCGGTATGGTCCCCTATGATTTTAATGGCCTGTTTGTTAGCACCGACGGTGCCATCAGCACCTAGCCCCCAGAACTGGCAACCAATAGTTCCTTCAGGCGTAGTATCAATTGTCTCTTTTATCTCTAAAGAGGTATTAGTAACATCATCGACTATGCCGATGGTGAAACCATTTTTAGGATTATCCGCTTTCAGATTTTCAAAGACCGCTAATATTTGAGAAGGAGTAGTATCTTTTGATCCTAATCCATAGCGGCCGCCAACAATAAGCGGTTTATGTTCCTGTCCGTAGAAAACATCCCTAACGTCCAGATAGAGGGGCTCGCCATTTGCTCCCGGTTCTTTGGTCCGATCGAGAACGGCAATTCGTTTCACTGTCTTAGGCAGCTCTTGTAAGAAATGTTTGGCTGAGAAGGGCCGGTAAAGGCGAACTCTTAAAACCCCTACTTTTTCTCCTTTAGATCTTAGGTAATCGATAGTTTCACAAATAGTATCTCCTACAGATCCCATGGCAACTATAACATTTTCAGCATCAGGTGATCCGTAGTATTGGAACAATTTATATTCACGACCGGTGAGTTCTTTGTATTTGTTCATATATTCTTCGACAATAGCCGGTACTTTATTATAAAAAGGATTAGCAACTTCTCTGGTTTGGAAATATATATCGGGGTTTTGGTTAGTTCCTCTTAAAACCGGATGTTCAGGGTTCATAGCATTCTTTTTAAACTGTTTCAATGCTTCCCAGTCCAATAACTGGGCAACTTCCTCATAATCCGGTACATTGATTTTTGATATTTCATGTGAGGTGCGAAAACCATCAAAGAAGTGTAAAAACGGTACCCTGGCTTTAATTGCACAAAGGTGAGATATATAGCCCAAATCCAATGCTTCCTGTACACTGCCAGAACTAAGCATGGCAAAGCCGGTCATTCTTACCGCCATGACATCCTGGTGATCGCCAAAAATACAAAGGGCTTGCGCAGCAATTGCCCGAGCGCTAACATGAAATACAGCCGGTAGCAATTCGCCGGAAATTTTGTACATATTCGGTATCATGAGCAGTAGGCCCTGGGATGCAGTATAGGTTGTAGTTAGTGCTCCGGCCTGCAGTGAACCATGGACAGCACCGGCTGCACCGCCTTCAGACTGCATTTCAACAACTTTCATCGGTTGTCCGAAAATGTTTTTCCGACCATGGGCTGCCCATTCGTCTACAAATTCAGCCATATCGGATGAAGGGGTTATCGGATAAATAGCTGCGACTTCGGAAAAAGCATATGACGCATGAGCGGCTGCTTCGTTTCCTGACATTGTTTTCATTTTTGCCATTAAGTGTCTCCTCCTATTAAATTTTTAACCGATAATAGCATATTATCATATTATACCTATAAGCATTTATAAAATGCCTATTTTCACTAAAAATTTTTACCCTTAATTAATATGAAACCCTAAGGGAAAGTATCTGAGCCCCTTAAGGAAAGATTTTCTCAAAATAAAATATATATTAGGGAACTGTATACCATAACTCTCTAGTATAAAATCATAACCTTTTTTTTCTCCGCTTTCAAGTATTATGAAATATTACACAGTATACATTAATTGATATAATACTTATAAAGAATCAGATCAGATCCCAAATAGCTGTAATATGGTCAGAACAATTACCCCTGGAAAACCCAGCAAAGCAACTGTACAGATTGTAAAGACATTTATAGGTATTTCTAGCCCAAAGACACTCAACAATAAATCCACAATCCATAAACCAACAATGCCGCCTAAAATATGAATAGCAAGCTTGATAAATTTATGCGGTTTCTTTAAGGAAGCAACTACAATCAAAGCCAGTAAAAGAATAAATAATCCTGCAAAAATAAGCGCCATGGTTATTCCCCCCTAGACAATCTATTGCATCCTATGCAGCTAAAAGAAGGGAAAGAACCATGACCTTTTATTTCATAATATTAGAGAGGACGCCTGCCTTCCAAAGCACGAGCTATAGTAACCTCGTCGGCGTACTCCAAATCGCCGCCAATTGGCAATCCATGGGCTATCCTTGTAACTTTAATATTTAAA
>JAAYMU010000205.1 GCA_012521215.1 Peptococcaceae bacterium
GTCTCATTTTCCATCTGATAATTCTATATAAATCAAAACAAAAGCCAACTATTACTCCACTTAAAAAAATATAAAAAGAGACAATAAATTCACTAATGAACGCTCTCCCCTTTCTCTATGCCGGTTTCTATTTGAAAATTTTTTCCCAAACTCCCCGGGATGAGTCTGAGGAGCGGTTTGCTGGGTAGGTCAAAAGATCGATTTGTCCTTGAATTTCTACTTCTGTCTGATCAAGATCTAAATTCTTCACCCCTAAATCCTGCCCTTTAATCACAAGATTACCCTTAATTGTTTCTAAATGTATTTCTTTGGGGTCAAAGGATTTTACTTTTTTTACTCCTGTAATAAAAAGCTGATTCCTTTCTTCCATAATAATTTTATGATTTAGGTATACATTTTTTTCAGACATCTATATATCCCCTCCATATCCCCTTCCTGACTAATCAATATTCCTTTTTTTCGTCCTTTAGAACAGTAAAAAGAGTATGGGCCTCCTCGGCCTTAACAGTGGAAGGTGTGGCCAAAACTTTAATTTCAAGAATACGATTTTTCATATCTATAGTAATAATGTCCCCAGGCTTAATTTCAGCAGAAGGTTTTGCAACCCTGTGATTAACACTTACTTTTTGCCCTTCACATACATCTTTGGCTACTGTTCTTCGTTTAATAATTCGCGAAACCTTCAAATACTTATCTAATCTCATTTTAGCCCTCCAAAATTTTACTACTCGTAAATATTTTTATATTATTTTATTTAGCTTACATCATTAAAAATCGTTAAAAAAAGAAGGTTCCGAAGAACCTTATGCATAGTAATGAAGATTAAAAATTTTATTGAACTGTTTCTTTTAAGGTTTTACCCGCTTTGAAACCAGGAACCTTGCATGCAGGGATAATAATTTCCTCTTTGGTTTGTGGGTTCCTGCCTACACGTTCTTCACGATGTTTGACTTCGAAAGTCCCAAAACCGACTAACTGGACCTTCTGTCCTTCAGCCAAGGCCTCGGTAATGGTGTCAAAAACCGCAGCAACCGCTTTCTCCGCATCTTTTTTAGTAAATTCGGTTTTCTCTGCAACAGCAGCAACTAGTTCTGCTTTATTCAAAAGTCTCCCTCCCAAATATATAACATTTTAGCTCCTATATTCGCTATAAAAGTCAATATTCCTTCTATAATTTAGTAAAATGAACCATACGTCCCGTATTTTTCTCCTTTTTTACTAAATTCCAGTAATAATCCATTTCTTCAAGGCTTAAATTCGCCCTGTTTAGGCCTTCCCGTTCGATCAAACCAAGCATTTGATTGAACCTCGATTGGAATTTTTCGGTTCCTTGCCGTAATGCCTCCTCTGCATTTAGGTTTAAGAAGCGGGAAAGATTAACGATAGAGAACAACAAATCTCCCAATTCTTCTTCTAGACTGCTCCGGTTACCAATCTCTTTTTCCAATTCCCTAAGCTCTTCATAAACTTTGGCTAGTGGTCCCTGATAATCATCCCAATCAAATCCCATTTGAGCGGCCTTTTTCTGGGTTGCTTCGGCCATAAGCAAGGCAGGAAGTCCTTTGGGAATATCAAAGTTATTTTGGATATTTGTCTCTAGCGGAGCAGAAGCTTTTTCATGCTTTTTAATTTTGTCCCAAGTAACAAGAACTTCTTCACTGGTTTGGGCCTGTCCCGAGCCAAAAACATGCGGGTGACGACGAATCATTTTGTCGCAAATACCCTGAATAACATCCTCCAGCTTAAATTCTCCTGATTCTTCAGCTATTCTGGAATGAAAGACTATTTGTAATAATAAGTCTCCCAATTCTTCACAGAAATTATTCATATCTTTGCCATCAATGGCATCAATTACTTCATAAGTTTCTTCTATCAAATACTTTTTTAAGCTTTGATGATTTTGTTCTTTATCCCAAGGACAACCCCAAGGGGAACGCAATTCCGCCATGATAGCTACAAATCTCTGCAGCGAATCCTTTTCAGCCAGCAAAGAAGTATCTATTAAGAAATAAGCTCCTAACTCTTTCCGCAATGTAGAAATAATTTTCCCTTCCGCAAGGGGATATCCCGGTAAAACTAAGGCCGAATGTGGCCTGCTCTTGCCAGAATCATTTTTGATCTGAGTAAGAATTGCCCCCGCAATCTCCTGTCCGGCTGCATCCTCGGCCAAATACAGTTCATGACAAGGTAAACCTTCGGCTATCATTTCTTGAACAGCCTTATGCCCGGTATTTAGAATATAGATAGTAGCGGCCTCTTGCAGCCGCCGGTAACTTTCCAGGGAAAGCTTTTCCAGACTATTATGGCCAAGCCCCACAATATATAATACAGACTCCAACTTAAGACCTCCAAGGGAGATTTTAACGACTAGCTCCTATAGCAAAAACCTAACTCTCAGCCTCATCACTTTCAGGTTCCTCGCTTTCAAATACTTCTCTGACTAAGACTTGATAATAAAAGTAAATATCGTCCTCCGGGCCGTTTTTTATTCTCCGGTAAACCTTACCTATAGGAAATATATTATTTCCATTTACCCTTAAGAAAATAACATCTTTTTGACCTTGGATGTCTTCCTGAACCCACTCTCCGCCATGAATTCGCCGGATTACTTCTCCCACGTAAGCCCCCATTACCATAGCGGCGGACATAATTTGCTGTTCCGTCATACCGCCACGTTTGAAGAGCTTAAAGGGAACTCTTTTGGGCACTTCTTCATGTAACTTCGACAAAACTTTTTCCGCGGTTCTTAAGCTATCAACTGAATAATTAAGATTTAATTGGTAAGACTTTTTAGCGACTTTTACCGCTCCATCAGCCATTCTTTTCATTTCTTCAGCCAATTTTTTATTCGCCATGAAAACAACTTCCTTTTCGTTATCCTCATTGTTATCCATAATAGGTTGCCATTTATATCCGTAATATATCTTAACAGTATTCTACTGGTTCACGCAACCTATACTTGCTTCCAATGCAATAGAAAACCAATATAAGTCGAGATATGAATGAAGTAAACGTAAAAGAGGATGCTCACCGCATCCCCTTTGCCGCATTTCTATTGAATTACATTATTGTTCCATCTGTTTCGCCAAAAATCCTGCTGCAGTTTCTACTAATTTCATTTCCAAGTCGCCCATTTGACTGTTTTCGTCTTTAGATATCAGGATAACGACCCCAATTGGATCGCCTTCGGCAATAATAGGAGCAATAACCTGTCCCGTTACCTTTCCCTTTTCATCATTTTCATCTTTTATAACAGATACTTCCCCAGAGTCAAAAAAAGTCTTTCTATCCTCCATTGCTTGCTCTGCTGCCGGCCCAAGCGGTTTATTTAAATACTCTTTCTTCGAGGCTCCGGCAACGGCTATTATGATATCCCTGTCACCGATACAAGCGATATGGCCTGTTGCTTCATATAGAGAATCGGCATATTCCTTAGCGAAATCACCTAACTCACCGATAGGCGAATATTTCTTAAGTATTACTTCGCCTTCTCTATCTACAAAAATTTCAAGCGGATCTCCTTCCCTTATCCGTAAAGTCCGCCGGATTTCCTTAGGTATAACAACACGGCCGAGATCGTCAATTCTTCTAACAATTCCGGTTGCTTTCAATGAGTTCTCCCTCCTTTTCCAAAGCAACTGATTCAATCTTAGTATATATCCGGAGTAGTTTTATTATTCATATTTTTCCATGCTACAAAAAAAAGAAAAACTTCATATTTCACTCTGTTTTGCAAAATACAGAGCAAATAAGAAGTCTAATAAAGTTTATATATTTCTAAGTATATTGTTTATAAGCAATAAACTAGGCAAGGTCTGCCGGTTTCAGATCGGGTGCATACTCAATTTCAGCCTTTTCCCAAAGATCATTAAAGTAAGCTTGGAATTTTTGAAATTTAGCATATTCTAAAGTATCTTGTTGAACACTATCTTTAACTTTCTCAAAATCCGGCTTAATAGCCTCTTTATGGTCTTCAACCAAAATTACATGATAACCATAGCTGGTTTTAACGGCTTTATCGGGAATTTGATTTTTGGCCTGGCTGAAAGCTGCTTCTTCAAATTCGGGCACCATTTGTCCTCGGGTAAAATAGCCAAGGTCACCGCCGTTTTCTTTAGAACCTGGGTCAAGGGATTTATCCTTAGCTAAGGCGGCAAAATCAGCACCGCTCTTTAGCTCTTTTATAATATCCGAAGCTTCTTGTTCACTGGATACCAAAATATGACGGGCTTTAACTTGCTCCGCCTGCCCACCGTAATAAGGGTAGTTAGCATCAAAGAAATCCTTGACTTCTTTATCGCTCACAGTCACATCCTTACTTACGTTGACAAATAATGTATAATAATTAACTACTTCATCATGAGTCATAGCCTGTTCTTTGAGCCAGGCATCATAATCCTGCTCCGGCAGTTGTTTTTTATAATTCTCAATCATTTTCGTTACTTCCGGATCGTCAGTAGCCCATTCGTTTTCTACTACCGCCTGCTCAATTAAGGCTGTAGTTACCAATTGGTCCAGAACCTCTCCTTTAATAGTAGCCAGAATAGTTTCCGACTGCTCCCCTTTAAGGTCAATTCCTTGTTTGGTGTAATAGGCCTTAGCGGCCTCCAGCTTGTTTTCGAAAGCGGTTCTGGATACAAGGTGACCATTAACTTTTACTGCATAGTCCTCTTTCTTGGCACACCCGTTAAACATAACCAGTACCATGGTCAAAACCAAAATAGCAATTGATAATTTTTTCATATTTTTTAATACTCCTCTTCTCGGTCTGATAAGCCATTATAACAATAAACAAGCACTAAAGCAATTAAACATTGACTGCCCTTTCAGATTTTACAAGGTACTCTTTAATAATAGACAAAAGCTTAAGAATGGCTTTAAAAATATCCTCCATACTTAAAAAACGCAAACGGACATTAAATTCCAGTTTCCCTTGTTCACTGGTTGCAAAAGATAAAGGATAAGGAAAGACAGAAGCAATCTCCATCAAACTTTCCCCTGTTAAACCAGGGTCGGAAGCAAATCTTAACGAGATATTCTGCTTTTGCTGAACTATCTGTTCTATATTCAATTCTTTGGCTTTGATTTTTATTCTGACGATTTGAATCAGGTTTTCCACCTCTTCAGGGGGAGTTCCAAATCTATCGATCAGTTCATCCACAATATTACTTAAATCTTCTTCACTGCTAACCCCGATCATTCTTTGGTAAAGCGTCGCCTTGGTCTGTTTATCAACTATATATTCGTCCGGAAGGAGAGCCTTAACCTGAATATCTATGGCTGGCTGAACTTCTTCTTCTACCGTCTCCCCTTTTAATTCCTGTACCGCTTCCTTCAACATTTTCATGTAAAGACTAAAGCCTACGGCAGCCAAATGCCCGTGCTGCTCGGCACCAATAAAGTTGCCGGCTCCTCTGATTTCCAAATCTCTTAAAGCGATCTTAAAACCGGAACCAAATTCGGTAAATTCTCTAATCGTAGAAAGTCTCTTTTCCGCTTCTTCAGTTAAAACCTTTTGTGGTTGATATAGAAGATAAGCATAAGCTCTACGGTTGGAACGGCCAACCCTCCCCCGCAGTTGGTAAAGCTGGCTTAAACCAAATTTATCCGCTTCATCGACGATTAAGGTGTTGACATTAGGCAAATCTAAGCCCGTTTCGATTATTGTAGTACAAATAAGCACATCCTTCTCTTTTTCCATGAAGGAAATCATTTCTTTTTCCAGCTGATTCTCACTCATTTGACCGTGTGCTATCCCGCAACGGGCTTCAGGAATAATCTTATTTAACAATCTAAGCACCCTATCCAAACTCTCAACCCGGTTATGCACATAAAACACTTGGCCGCCCCTACTTAATTCTCGACGAATAGCATCTCTAACCAAGTCGGGATTAAATTCAGCGACAAAAGTCTGTACCGGGTACCTATTCTCCGGGGGCGTAGCAATAATACTCATGTCTCTAAGTCCGACCATAGACATATGAAGGGTTCTAGGAATTGGAGTAGCCGATAGGGTCAAAACATCGACGTTTGTCTTTAGGGTTTTAATCTTTTCCTTATGAGCAACCCCAAACCTTTGCTCTTCATCCACAACAAGGAGCCCCAAATCCTTAAAATTTACCCCCGGGTATACTAAACGGTGAGTACCGACAACAATATCCACTGAACCGTCTTTTAGGCCTTGGATAATTTGTCTTTGCTCTTTGGGCGTCCTAAAACGGCTCAACATTTCTATTTTAACGGGATAATCCATAAATCTTTCCCTGAAGGTATTGTAATGCTGTTGAGCCAGAATAGTGGTAGGAACCAAGACCGCTACTTGTTTACCGGAGCTGACCGCTTTAAAAGCAGCTCTTAAGGCTACCTCTGTTTTGCCGTAGCCAACATCCCCGCAAAGCAGACGGTCCATAGGTCGTTTTTTCATCATATCCTGCTTAACTTCAATAATACTTTGCAACTGGTCCGGCGTTTCTTCGTAGGGAAAACGCTCTTCAAATTCTTTTTGCCAGGAATTATCCTCAGGGAAAGCAAAACCTACGGCTTTTTCCCTTTTGGCATAAAGTTCAAGAAGATTAAAGGCCATCTCTTTAACCGCTTTTCTGGCTTTTACCTTTGTTTTATTCCATTCGTTGCCGTTCAGTTTGTGAAGTTTAGGCGCACTTTCGCCATCTGTCCCTAGATATTTCTGCAAAAGCTGCAATTGATCAATCGGCACATAAAGTTTATCCTCGCCTGCGTAACGAATAGCAAAATAGTCTTTATCTATGCCATCAACCGGAATCTTCTCGATGCCAATAAATTTACCAATGCCATGATAGTAGTGGACCACATAGTCCCCTGGTTTTAAATCGCTGTATTTAAGAAGATCGTCGTCTTTGGTAGCTTTTCTATGCCTGTACTGAGGCTTAGTGCGTTCTCTTTTGTAAATCTCCGTTTCGGAAAAAACGATAAGCTTGGCAGTAGGAAGTTCAAAACCTTGGGACAAGGATTGGGCAAAAACATAAACTCCTCCGAGCTGTATGCTTTGTTCGATATGGGCTAGACTGGAGGCTATTCCCTTGTCCTTAAGTCCCTGGATCAACCTCCGGCTATGTTCCTCATCCCCGGCGAAAAGGGTTACAACATAACCGTCCTTTTTCCTCCTTTCAATTTCTTCAACTAACACCGCTGTTTTATTAGAAACAGCTAAAGGCCTGGCAGTGGCATTGGTAACCCTTTGAGGTTGGAAGCCGGGTATTTCTCTCATTAAATTAGACAAACATAAAAGTGGCCTGTTGCACCCCAAACTCAAATCATCAAAGTTAATAAAGAGATTCTCCGGGGTAACAAATTCCTCTCCTTTTTCCAGGTTATCCAAAAATTCCGTTGTTCTTTGGCTGTGTTGAAAATCTAATTGTTCCTTCAACCTTAACGGTTCATCCAAAAAAATTAGACCATCCTGGCCCAACCAATCGAAAATAGGAACATATTTTTCAGGAAGCAGACTTAAATATGGATAGATATTTTCATCCAACATCTTTTCGTCAATGCGGTTCGTCAGAGCTTCCATTTTTTTCTGCAAGCGCTGGACCGAATCGCTTCTTCCCAGCCCTTCCAGTTTGGCTATGGCTTTGCGGCCTTTGGCTTGGATCTCCCATTTAAGGTTTTGCAGCTCTTCAGTGCCAATTATATATTCATGTACAGGCACAATATAGGCTTCCGAAATATGGCCCAAAGATTTTTGCGTATCCAGATCGAAAAAACGGATAGAGTCAACTTCATTATCAAAAAATTCAATTCTTACCGGTTCTCGATCATAAGGAGCGATATCCAGTATTCCACCCCGTAAAGCAAACTGCCCCCGGCCCTCAATTGTCTCTTCTCTAACGTAACCGGCGTCAATCAAAATGCTAATTATATCCGCCAGGGAATATTGCTCTTCTCTTCTTATTCTTAGACAATATTTCTGCCAACTGTCCGGATGAAAGAGTTTTCTCATCACCGCATGAATAGGAGCTATAATTATATCTCCGACTGAAGTTGGGTCCTTATTGGCTTGCAATAAACTGCTAAGCACTTTTATCCGCTGCGCCGTCGTTTCCCTACTTCGACCTAAAACCTCAAAAGGTAGCCACTCCGTCGGAGGAAAAAGCAAAATATTTCTGCCGGGCAGCCAAGTTTGCAGGTCACTTTGCCATTTCTGGGCGTTTTCTTCCGTGGAGGTAATAATAAGTGCTTGCTTATGGCGTAAAATCTGAGCGGCCAAGGCAGCTTTTTGACTGCCTGAAGTAAGATGATAGACTATGTGCGGCGATTCTTTTTTTTGAAGAGAAGAATTCATCTCCTCTATATGAAAACCCTTGTACAAAAAATCATTAATGGATGGCATGCAGTTCCCCCTGAGACTGTCTTCTCGATTAAAGTAATATTATATTTATTAATTATTATTTGCTTTATTGATAATAGACCCTGGGATTCATATCCAATTCCTGCATACAGAGCGGACAAAGAGTATAAGCTACATTACCCACTACTTCCAAAGAAAAGTCTATCCCTTGGGTTTTAGAATCATCAGTTTCCAATTCGCCTATAATACTGTCACAACAACGGCATATTTTAAGTAAATACATGCGAAATACACCTCCGAGTAATAGGCTTACCTTTACTCCGGAAGCTTATTCAATACTATTCAATAATATTATTCAATAATACTATTCAATTAAACTTATTCATCGCTTCGATACCCTTATCCTCAAGCCAAAGGTTAACAGCTTGATAGGCTTTATCTAAAATTTCGGCCAGGACTACTTCTTCCTCTTTAGTAAAGGATGAAAGTACATGGTTTACTACGTCCAATCCTTCTCTTGGACGTCCAACTCCAATTTTAAGCCTCCAAAAATTTTGAGTGCCCAATTCGCTGATAATAGATTTCAGACCATTATGTCCTCCCGCACTTCCTTTGGCCCGCAGCCTAAGTTTTCCCAAGGATAAATCCATATCATCGTGGATAACCAGAATATCTTGCCCGGGTATTTTATAAAAGCCGGCTAACTCTCTAACTGCCAAACCGCTTAAATTCATAAAAGTATAAGGTTTTAGAAAAAATATCCTCTCGCCATTAACTCTGCCTTCAGCTAATTTACCCCGGAAACCATCACGAAAGGAACACCCCGCTTCTTGGACCAAGCTATCAAGCAATCTAAACCCAACGTTATGTCTAGTATAACGATACTTTAAACCCGGATTTCCCAAACCAATAACCGCTTTCATATTTTCTCCTTAACCGACATAATCTTGTTCCTTACAGAATAAAGTTGTAACAAGTTTCAATTGTTTTTAGCAAGGAGGAATAAAAATGCTGCCTAGCAAAAAATTATTATCCCTACCCATAATATCCTTAAAAGAAGGGCAAAAAATTGGCTATGTTAAAAATATTATTATTAATCCTAAAACTATAGCTGTAGCGGCCTTAGTCGTCGATCCCAAACGATTCTTTATGGAGCAGCGTATAATTCCTTATAACAGAGTAGTGAATATCGGCGAAAACGCCATTACTGTGGGTACAGAAAGTCAAGTAGAAAAGGCGGCCAATTTACCCGATATTATGCACTTATTAAAAGAAAAAACTGCCGTAATCGGTATGAAAGTAATTACTGCCAACGGCAAAAGTCTTGGTATAGTTGACGAATTTTATATAAACCAGGAAGACGGAAGTATCGAGTTCATCGATATCTCGGGTGGTAAAATCGAAGGTTTATTCCACGGTAAAGCCAGGTTAAAAGCAGAAGAAATTATAACTTTAGGCTCGGAAGTTATGGTGGTTTCGGAAGATAGCGAAGATAAACTGGAAAATTGTATTAAAGGGATTAATGATAATATCAAATCTTTTATTCGCTTGGCCTCCAATAAAATCATGGATCAAGGAGAAAAAATAAATAACAGCCGTAAAAACAAAAATAAAAAAGTTTTTAGTGAACAGAAAACTGATGAATACTTACAAGAATCGTCCCTTACCGACACTATTAACTTAGACCAGGAGGATAATCGGGAAAAGGCGGATGCCCAGCAAGAAAATAAACCTGAGGAAACAAAAAATGAACCGGCCTAATTTAACTAAACAACTTGCTGACAGACAAGTCCTCGTGAATACGGACAATAGCTTCCCCCAGCAAAGGAGCAACGGATAATACCTTAATTTTATCTATTTTTTTCTCTGCCGGTAAGGGTATGGTATTAGTAACCACGACTTCCTTAATGACTGATTTCTCCAAGCGCTCTACTGCCGGTCCCGACAAAACGGGATGGGTACAGCAGGCATAAACCTCTTTTGCTCCTCTCTCTAATAACGCACTGGCGGCATGAGTAATTGTTCCGGCGGTATCGATAATATCATCAATCAAAATAACGGTTTTACCTTTAAATTCACCTATAACATGCATTATTTCGGAAACATTGGGCTCTGGGCGGCGTTTGTCAACTATAGCCAAGGAGGCGTTTATTCTCTCCGCAAAATTACGGGCTCTGCCAACTCCTCCGATGTCAGGAGAAACAACACAAATATCTTTCAGGTTTTTTTCCATGAAATATTCCGCAAGGATAGGAACTCCCGGAAGATGATCGACGGGAATATCAAAAAAGCCCTGAATCGCCGGCGCATGAAGATCCATAGTAACTAAACGACCCGCTCCGGAAGTGGTAATAATATTAGCGACTAATTTAGCCGTAATAGGTTCCCTGGCCCTGGCTTTTCTTTCTTGCCGAGCATATCCATAATAAGGAACCACCGCCGTGATCCTGTAGGCCGAAGCCCTACGCAAGGCATCTACTAAAATCAGCAGTTCCATAATATTTTCATTGGTCGGTGCACAGGTTGGCTGTATAACAAAGACATCAGCTCCTCGGACACTTTCTTCAATGCCTATACTGATTTCTCCATCCTGAAACCTTTTTACATTGGCTTCGCCAATTGTAATACCTAAATAATCGGAAATTTCTTGTGCCAATTCCGGGTTGGAATTACCGCAAAATATTTTGAGTTCTCTAGTAGCCATAATATCCCCCTAGTTATCATTGGCTTTCAGCCAGTTATTAATTATTTTTTGCTGCGATCGTTCTATGGCTAGCGAATTATCCGGAACATTTTTAGTAATAGTAGATCCCGCGCCAATAACACTATTCCTGCCTATAGTAACAGGTGCAACAAAATTTGTATTGCTTCCAACAAAGGCATGATCACCGACTACAGTTCGGTGTTTTTGCTTACCGTCATAGTTGCAGGTAATAGTTCCTGCCCCGATATTTACGTTTTTTCCTAATTCAGAATCTCCAATATAGCTAAGGTGAGGGACTTTGGAACCTTCACCAATATTGCTGTTTTTAATTTCGACAAAATCTCCGACTTTAACTCCCTTAGCCAGTACTGTCCCAGGCCTTAAATAAGCAAAAGGACCAACAACACAATTTTCTCCTATAATTGCATCTTTAGCTACAGAGTTTTCTATATGACAACCTTGAAGGCAAGTACAGTTTTCCAGTCGGGTGCTTGGCCCTATAACTGAGTCCTCGGCAATTGTAGTTGTTCCTTTAATTATGGTAAAAGGGTGAATAATAACATCTTTGCTTAGTTGGACCTGAGCGTCAATTAAAACCGTAGAGGGGTTAATGATGGTTACTCCTTCCATCATCCAGTCTTTTCTAATTTGATCATACATTAGCTCTTCGGCTTCAGCTAATTGACAACGATTATTTATTCCCAATGCTTCATTGGCATCCTTAGTACAGAATACTTCTATTTTGTGACCGGAGTTAAGCAAAATATCAAAAACATCCGTCAGGTAATACTCCCCTTGGGCATTTTGAGGTTCAATTAATTGTAAAGCCCTTTTTAGTTCAGAGCCTTGGAAACAGTATGTACCAGTATTAATTTCCTTAATTTCTTTTTGTCCCGGCTGAGCATCTTTTTCCTCTACAATACCTTGAAACACTCCGTCTTTCTTTATTATTCGCCCGTAACCGTATGGTTCCTTCATGACAGCACTAAGCACTGTGGCTGCTGCCCCGGACAATTGATGATGTTCAAGCAAGGATGCCAGGGTATTTAATGACAGAAGCGGCTGATCACCGCTTAAGACAAGAACACAGCTATCATCCTTAAGCTTGGGAGCTGCTTGGCATAAAGCATGCCCCGTACCAAGCTGTTTTTCCTGAATAACTATATCCGATCTATTCCCAATATGAGCAGCAACAATATCGCGGCCATGGCCAACAATGGTGATGATATCCTTAATGCCCAGCTTCTGGGTTTTAGCTAAAACATGATCGATTAACGGCATCCCTACAAGTTGGTGCATTACTTTAGGTAAATCTGACTTCATTCGAGTACCCTTGCCGGCGGCAAGAATTACACAAGTAATATGGGACATTATTTAATCCTCCGGAATTTAGGCAATTTTATTAACCAATTGTTATTATAACGAATTTCGACGGAGAAAAAAAGTCGTTGACCAAACATCAACGACTTCAGAGTTTATTTAATTTGGTTCTATAATAAATGTTGGGGTAAGTAGCAGGAA
>JAAYMU010000206.1 GCA_012521215.1 Peptococcaceae bacterium
AATTTAGCAAAGTGGAAATTGCATTGCCTTAAGTTTAGTGCTATAATGAAACTCTATAATATAACAATTCCCTGCTCTGCACAAGCTGCAGGGCCATTTAGTCCGGGGGGAGGTGCAAATATGCAAGCGTACGAAGTGATGTATATTATCAGGCCTGATCTCGAGGAAGAGGCAGTTCAAGCAGACGTTGATAAGTTTGCGGAAGTTGTTACTGCCAATGGCGGTACGGATCTTAAAGTCGATCTTTGGGGAAAACGACGCCTGGCCTACGAGGTTAAAAAATTCAATGAGGGATATTATGTTCTCATGAATTTCAAGGGTGAAGGTCGTACGGTTGAGGAACTGGAAAGACTGATGAAAATTTCAGATACTGTTATCAGATTCCTGACAACCAAAACAGATTGATTGACGGAGGGGTAAAGGGTGTTTAATCGCGTAATTTTGATAGGCCGATTGACTAGGGACCCTGAGCTTCGCTATACCACAAATGGTATTGCTGTGACTACATTTACTTTGGCCGTTAATAGGAATTTTAAAAATGCCCAAGGTGAAAGAGAAACGGATTTTATCCCCTGTGTTGTCTTTCGTCAGCTGGCAGAACTCTGTGCCAATTACCTGTCAAAAGGGAAATTAGCGGCTCTTGAAGGTCGGCTTCAAATCCGGTCCTACGAGGCTCAAGACGGTCAACGGAAATATGTGACGGAAGTTGTCGGAGACGATGTTAGATTTTTAAGTCCGAAGGATTCCAGTAGCAATGCCCCTTCATCTTCGGAACCGAGTGATTTCGGTTCATTTGCTCATGAAGTTAGTTTGGATGATGATATACCGTTTTAGCAAGAAGGGAGGAACGTTTTAATGGCCAACGGTGCCGCGAGAAGTAATAAAGGACGTCGTCCGCGTAAAAGAGTGTGTAGTTTTTGTGTTGATAAAGTTGAAAGTATTGATTATAAAGACACACAAAAATTACGTAAGTATATAACCGAAAGAGGCAAAATTTTACCACGTCGGATTTCCGGAAACTGTGCCAAACATCAAAGGCAGGTTACAATTGCCGTGAAAAGAGCGCGCAGTATAGCATTACTACCATTCACTATTGAATAGGAAAGAGAGGGAGCTAAGCTCCCTTTTTTAAATATCAGTTCTTTGCTAAGCGGAGTTATTAATCCTTTGATTTATTCTTCTGAGAAGGAGTTTCTAGGTATTTTCACGAACACATACTTACCATATAATTTAGGGGGTTAGATACCGTGGAACCGGTGGCGGTCGATGTCGTAAAATGCTCTAAGGCTATCGAAGAGCTCAAGGTGGAACTCCTTAAAGCCCAATGGCTGATCCAGCAAAGTACTTTGAAGGCCTCGGAAAACGAAATTCTTGATAGTATGGCTACAATAGTTGGATTAAGTTATTTGCTGATCCGCAGATTAGGATTTGACTATTCCAGATTGGACAGGGTACTCTATAAACAATTGGCACAATGGCAAAAAGAAGATTTACATAATTTGGAATCCGAATGGGGAGATATAAGTCTCTTACTATCCTATTTGGTTCCTGAAGAAGATTGATAGGAGAGGGCTATGTACATTAGTGATAAGAATGTCCTTAACTATGCTTTCAGGTTCTTTCTTGTATTTTTGCCTTTGATTTGGTCCTTATATAATGTTTGGAGCTGGTTGGCAGAGATATTTCTTCTTCTGGTCGTATTCTTTCATGCCAGAAGTTCGGGAATTAAGTTAACAGCGATTTTTATGACAGTTGGTTATTTGGTAGCGCTTATAGCCGTTGGTAGAGATATTATTTGGCAGATAGGGTATGTACCTTGGGTTGGTATTCTTGTGTTTATCCTCCAGCAAAGGGGTATGAAAACAAGCGAGATTATTTTCTGGTGTTTAATGCTCGCAGCCCTTCTTAGTGCCTTGCCGGTTATACCAGCGGTTAGGCAAGCACTTCAGCCGGGCAACTTACAGAGAGAATTGGTTGCTATTATGCAGTTATATGAGCAACAAGGAGTTATTAAACTCTTGACGGGCCAGGGCATTGTTAGAGCAGAAATAGAAAAGTATATTAATATTATGCTTATGCTTAAATATCGATTGATGCCCGGATTTGTTGCTGTTATAGGGTTGTTAGGGTTTTCTTTAGCATATCTGGTTTACAGATTTATTACCAAACAAAAAGTGAAAAATTTTTCTCTGTGGTCACTTCCTTGGTATGCTGTGTGGGTGGTAATCATTGGAATAATTGTTTATTTAGGGGGGGACCACTATGGACATACGGCAGTGGCCTATACCGGTCTCAATCTGATGCTTATAATGGCTGTAATTTGCGTTGTACTAGGTTTTTCCTGCCTTAGTCACTTTTATAAACGAATATTAAGCATACACACTTTGATTATCTTAGGTGGTATATTCTTATTTTTCTTTATGTTTTCAATTTTTTCGGGAAATCCTTTACTTATGGGTTTTTTGTATTTTATGGTTTTCATGTGGATGATAGCTGCAATGTTCATAGGGTTATTTGATTTATTATTCAACTTTAGAAAACTTCCCGACCCAAACAAGGAGGTAAAATAGTGAGAGTAATTTTAAAACAAGATGTAAAATCACTAGGCAAGAAGGGACAAATTTGTGAGGTTTCAGACGGCTATGCTCGGAACTACCTAATTCCGAGGAATCTTGCTGTGGAAGCTACAGAAGGTAATGTCCAGGATTTAGCACATAAGAAAAAGCAGGAAGAGCTGCGCAGGCAGAAAGAAAAAAAAGAAGCAATTGATTTAGCAGCCAAAATCGAAAGCCTGAATATTGTAATCAAAGTCAAAGTCGGTGAAAAAGGGCGGCTGTTTGGCTCGGTTACCAACAAAGAGATTGCTGATGTATTAGAAAAGGAATACCAACTAAAAATAGATAAAAGAAAAATTGAAATTAAAGAGCCCTTTAAATCTTTAGGAGAATATGAAGTAGTTGTTAAACTTCATCCAGAAGTAACTGCCAGTATTAAAATTAAAGTTGAGGCGGCCTAACAGACTTAATTAAATGAGGAAGTGACTCTAAGTGCAGAGCGTTCTAAAAAAATTCCTTATTTCCAATGATTCTAATAATGAAAAGCCCACACCAGACCAGTTAAAATTAGAAATTGATGCTTTATATGTGGTCCTTTCCAACCTTTACGGAACGGATAAACTTATACTTAAGGCCAGCAAACTGGAAGCCCTGGATTTAATGCGTTCTGAGGACCTTGGGGAAAGAGTTCTCGGGCTGCAGAAGCTGGCTAATGATGATCCTACGCTTAAAAACGTTCCACAAGTCAAGGAAATTCCTGAAGTTCTACGGGAAATCGAGGGGCATATTGCTGAAATAGTTGCTAAGAGGTCAGTGGAAGACAGGCTTAACCAGGCGGTAGCAGAAAGAATGCAGGAGAAGCACGAAGAATACATTAAAGAAATAAAATCCCAGGTTTTAAAAGAGCTGGGGGGGCCTGAGAATGCCCAAACTCTAAAAAAATTGGCGCTTTTGGAGAAAATGAATGCCGCTGAGCCATTATCCTCTGCTCTTAAGGTTTTAAGGCCCAGTACTCCGGAGGAAATTGTCGGCCAGAGCAATGCCATGCAGGCCTTGTTAGCCAAACTAGCGACTCCTTTTCCCCAACATATTTTAATATATGGTCCACCGGGTGTTGGTAAGACCTCAGCAGCCCGCGTAGCCTTGGAAACAGTAAAAAAACTTCCAGACTCACCTTTTAGTCCGGATGCTCCTTTTATTGAAGTGGACGGGACTACTTTGCGCTGGGACCCTAGAGATATTACTAACCCCCTTTTGGGATCCGTTCACGACCCAATTTACCAAGGTGCCAGAAGGGATTTGGCAGATACCGGTATACCCGAGCCGAAACTCGGTCTGGTTAATGACGCTCATAAGGGAGTTCTTTTTATAGACGAGATCGGTGAGATGGATCCCATTTTGTTGAATAAGCTTTTAAAAGTATTGGAAGATAAAAGAGTTTTCTTCGAATCATCTTACTACGATCCCCACAATGCTCAAATACCTCTTTATATCAAAAAGATTTTCGAAGAGGGCGTTCCTGCCGATTTTGTGTTAATCGGAGCGACCACCAGGGATCCCAGTGATCTCAATCCCGCGCTGCGCTCCCGTTGTGCCGAGGTATACTTTGTTCCCTTGGAACCTTCTCATATTGCTGAAATTGTTAAGCAAGCTTCAAAAAAACTTGGTGTTCAGCTGGAAGAGAATGTTCCCAATATTATCAGTGAATATGTAATCGAGGGAAGAAAGGCCAATAGCATTCTCTTAGACGCTTATGGTTTAGCCAAGTTTAAAAATCCCAACCGGAAAAATATTCTTATTACTGAAGAAGAAGTTCGAGAAGTACTGCGCTCAGCCCGTTTAACGCCATACGTTCACCAAAAAGCCAAGGCTGGTTACGATATAGGAAGAATTCTGGGATTGGGGGTTTCCGGTTTTTTGGGGTCTGTTTTGGAAATTGAGGCCAAGGTATTTCCTGGGCTCGCAGGTAAAGGGGACATTCGTTTTAATGAGACTGCCGGCAGTATGGCCAGAGATGCCGTGTTTAATGCTGCCGCCGTAATTCGCAGCCTTACAGGGGAAGATCTTAAAAATTTTGATATTCATGTCAATGTTGTCGGCGGGGGGCGCATTGATGGCCCTTCTGCAGGCTTAGCAACTACCATGGCTATTTATAGTGCGCTAAAAAATCATCCTTTAAGGAAAGATGTAGCCGTAACCGGGGAAATTTCCATTCAGGGCAAAGTAAAACCGGTTGGTGGAATTTATGAAAAAATTTTCGGAGCCAAACAGGCGGGGATAAAAAGAGTTTTAATTCCTGGGGAGAATATATCCGAGGTACCAACTGGGCTTAAGGGAATTGAAGTTATCGCGGTTAGCAATATTCAAGATGCTTTAAAACTGGCCCAAGCTGACTAGGGCTAAAAGTTTATTTTATGGGCAATAAAGCGAGTTATTTTAAATAGTAAAATTAATAGTAAAATTAATAGTAAAATATAAGTAGAATAATAGGAGAATAAGGAGAAAAGAGTATGGAACTTGTTAAAGTTCCTCCCCATAACCTGGAGGCAGAACAGGCTGTGTTGGGTGCCCTTATGCTCGATATAGAGCAAAGCAGCATTGTTTTTGAGTTTCTCCGGCCGGAGGACTTTTACCGAGATGCTCATAGGAATATTTATCTGGTTATTAGGGATATTTTCGAAAGAGGGGACCCTGTTGATTTAGTTACCGTAGCTGAAAGTCTGCGCCAGGCAGGAAGACTGGAAAGCATCGGGGGAATCGGTACAATATCCCAAATAGCCGGTTCAGTGCCTTCAGCAGCTAATGTGGATCATTATGCTCGTATTGTAGCAGAGAAATCTCTGCTCAGACAGCTTATTAAAATGGCAGCTTATTTGGAAGAGAAAGGTTATGAAGCCAATGAAGAGGCTGCTAGTTTGCTGGAGGAAGCGGAGCGGCAGATTTTGGAAATTTCCCAACGCCAAACAAAAGAGGGATTTATCTCCATTCGTTCAGTGCTGTTAGACACTTTTGACAAAATAGAATATCTATTTGCTAATAAGGGAAATTTAACAGGTGTAGCTTCTCATTTTAAAGAATTGGATCGGATTACTTCGGGCTGGCAGCCTTCGGATCTTATAATTATAGCGGCCCGACCTTCTATGGGAAAAACCGCTTTGGTATTAAATATGGCTCAAAATGCAGCAGTAAAGTCAGGAGCTACCGTAGCCTTGTTCAGCCTGGAGATGTCCAAAGAGCAGTTAGTTCAGAGAATGCTGTGTTCAGAGGCTATGGTTGATCAACAGAGAGTCAGAACAGGTGAACTTTTAGATTCCGATTGGCCCAAATTAACCCAGGCTGTGGGCCCCTTATCGGAAGCACCTATTTTTATTGACGATACCGTTGGTATTTCTTTAGCCGATTTACGTTCCAAAGCCCGTAGGCTAAAGTTAGAACGAGGAGCTTTGGACCTAATTATTATTGACTATCTGCAGCTTATGACTGTTGGTAAAAAAATGGAAAACAGGCAACAAGAAGTTGCCCAGATTTCCAGAGGTTTAAAAGGTATAGCCAGAGAACTATCCGTGCCAGTGATAGCCTTATCCCAACTTAACCGCGGAGTTGAGCAGCGGCAGGATAAGAGACCTATTATGTCCGATCTTTTGGAGTCCGGGGCTATTGAGGCCGATGCGGACGTTATAGCATTTATTTATCGCGATGAATATTATAACCCTGATTCGGATAAAAAAGGGATTGCTGAAATTATTATTGCCAAACACCGCAACGGACCGGTGGGAACCGTAGAACTGGGATATTTAAAAGAATTTACCAAGTTTGTAAATCTAGACCGCAGATACCAGGCCCCATAATGCCGAACATTTTTTCTAAACTTACTCCTATCGTTCGGGCATTTTATTGATAAATGAAATAAGGGATTATAAGATTATCTTGGTTCATACGGACAGGAATAGGGGGAATTATAATGTCAGCTGTTGTACTTATCGGCGCTCAGTGGGGTGATGAAGGCAAGGGAAAAATTACTGATTATCTGGCGGAAAAAGCTGACATGGTTGTACGCTTCCAAGGAGGAAATAATGCCGGTCATACGGTTGTAATAGATAATCAGACTTTTAAGCTTCATCTGATCCCTTCGGGAATATTTTATGCCGATAAGATTTGTGTTATTGGCAACGGCTTGGTTATTGATCCCAAAGTATTACTTACGGAATTTGATTATTTGCAAAGCAAAGGTATTGATACCGGTAATTTACGAATTAGTGGCAATGCTCATGTCATTATGCCTTACCATAAACTGCTCGATGTTTTGGAAGAAGAATTTAAAGGGGAGCAAAGAATAGGTACTACCAAAAGGGGAATTGGGCCTGCTTATAAGGATAAGGCTTCTCGTACGGGGATAAGAATTTCGGATTTACTGGATAAAAATAAATTCGCTCAAAAGCTGGCTTACAATTTAAAAGAAAAAAATTTATTTCTTACTAAGATCTATGGTCATCAAGAACTGAATTACGATGAAATATTGCAGGAATATCTTCAATATGCGGAAAGGATTAAGCCTTATATTGCTGACACATCTCTGATTGTCAATAAATATCTGGATGAGGATAAAAAGGTGCTTTTTGAAGGGGCCCAAGGAACCCTGCTTGATTTGGATCATGGAACATATCCCTATGTTACTTCCTCCAACCCTATAGCCGGGGGAGCCTGTATTGGAGCCGGAGTTGGGCCTACCAGAATAAATAAAGTTTTAGGGGTAGTCAAGTCCTATACTACCCGGGTAGGGGAAGGTCCCTTTCCTACCGAATTAACAGGCAGTATGGGGGATCTAATTCGTGACCGTGGCGGTGAATTTGGAACTACTACCGGACGTCCTCACCGTTGTGGCTGGCTTGATACAGTGATCTTAAAATTTGCCATAAGAGTAAACGGCATTTCGGATATTGCTTTTACCAAGCTCGATGTTCTGACAGGAATCAGTCCACTTAAAATTTGTACGGGCTATCGTTATCGGGGAGCAACACTGACTGAATTCCCCATGGACTTAACTGTTCTGGCAGAGTGCGAAGCAGTTTACGAAGAAATGCCCGGTTGGCAAGAAGATTTAGCAGGTATCACTACATTTAATGAGCTTCCGGCTGCAGCCCGCGATTATATTAACCGCGTTGAGGAATTGTCAAATGTCCCTGTCTCTATTTTAGCGGTTGGACCGGGAAGAACCCAGACTATAATACGACAAACAATATTCTAAATGCATTAAAACTTTTGCTTTGGCTTTATCTAAAAATTGCAAAAAAGAATTTTCTTCTTGACATGTTATTATCAATCGTGTAAAATTCAGTATCGTGATGTGGTCGTGATATGGGCCATTAGCTCAGTCGGCAGAGCACCTGACTTTTAATCAGGGTGTCCCGCGTTCGAATCGCGGATGG
>JAAYMU010000207.1 GCA_012521215.1 Peptococcaceae bacterium
CGGAATCGAACCGCCGACACGAGGATTTTCAGTCCTCTGCTCTACCGACTGAGCTACCGAGGCCGGATCGAGGCACGATATTCGGTATTCGGTCTTCGAATATCGATAATGGCGACCCCGATCGGATTTGAACCGACGATCTCCTGCGTGACAGGCAGGCATGTTAACCACTACACCACGGGGCCGTGTTCAATGTTTTAGACACGATATTCGATATGCGATACGAATATGGACTTTGGTGGGCGATGACAGGATCGAACTGCCGACTTCCTGCTTGTAAGGCAGGCGCTCTCCCAGCTGAGCTAATCGCCCAGTCTTATCGAGACGTATTATAGTATACACAAATATCTGACGCATGTCAAAGAATTTTTTCATTAAATAAACATGTAAATGCTTATAAATAAACCTTTTTTTACAAACACAAAACCTAATGTTAAAGAATGTCTTTTAAACTTCTCTAAATCAGGATGAGATTGAATAAATAATAAGTTTAGGTATTTATTCTACTACTTTAGCAGCCGGTTTTTCCTCGCCGGTAAGTTCGTTTAATTCGATAGAGCGAGTATGCACAGTATGTGACCAGTCTTTGCGGTTACGATGGAGTATGCCGACAAAAATAATAGGAATCCAACTATACATGAATATAGGATACAGTATTAGTCCAAGATAGGCTCTCCAAGGTATTCTGTCTAAATAAAGCGCCAAAGCGGGAAAAATCGTAATTCCACCTGTAACAATCTGCCACACAGACCATGGAACATAAGTAATAAAAACATTTATATAATAAGGCTGGAGGAAAGTAAAGAGTTGTAAAATCAGGAAAGAAGCTCCCAGAACTGTGAAGAAGGGTTGAAACAGATGCATGGCCGCATCCATATACATCCACTTTTTTTCCTTTACAGCCTTGATTACCAAGGGTATCAAATACCTTCCGGCGACATCCACTTGCCCTTGGGCCCAACGCTTGCGTTGTCTGCAAGATTGCATAAAGGTTAAAGGTTTTTCATCGTAAACAACAGCATCATGCGCCCAGCTGGTTTTAATCCCGCTCATTAAAGCTTTCATTGTAAATTCCAGGTCCTCAGTTAGAGAATGAGCTCCCCAGCCGAGTTTTTTTAACACATCATAGGAAATACACATTCCGGTACCTGCAAGGGTATTTGAAAAATTCCAATTATAACGGGGTAGTTGAATTAATCTGTTCATAATCCAAAATGCAATGGAGAATGTATTTGTTACCCAAGTATCGTAGGGATTTTTGGAGTCTATATAACCTTGAATAATTTTATGTCCTTCGCATAGTTTATTGTTCATCTCTCTTAGGAAATCTTTTTTTACTAAATTATCCGCATCAAATACCACAAAAGCGTCGTAAGTCTTTTTTAAAGCAAAGATTTTGGAAAATAAGAATTCCAAAGCATAACCTTTACCACGTTTAGTCTCGTGATACCTTTGGAAAACAATAGCTCCCGCTCTTTTGGCCAAATAAGCTGTTTTATCAGTACAGTTATCGGCTACCACATATATATCAAAGAGATTTCTCGGGTAATCGAAGCTATTAAGATTATCGATTAAAGGTTTAATAACTTTTTCTTCATTATGAGCAGCTACGACTATAGCAAAGCGGCTTACAGGAGCATAATCCTTTTTCTCCGGCTTGCGCTTTAAACCTGAAATCCCAAGGGTGAAATAATAAAGTGTAACAAATATAATTATAATTTGAATAGCGAGCATAGATAAGTTAAACAGATCCTTGAGCAAAGTGATATAAGGTTCCAAAAAAATAACCCCCCTGTTTCAAAATTTTAAGGGAAAGCCGTAGCTTAAATGTAAACTAGGCTTGTACGATGCCTATCTTCCATTTATTACCATATGTCCCCACCTATACAATTTTATACCTTTCTCCCCAAAAAAGATATCTATAATTGCGGTTATTAATTATAAATTATGAATATTAATTTTATCTTAAGTTTTTAATGCCAATTCTACCGGCCTCTGGTAAACCTAAAAATAAAGAATACAATGATTAAAACGAATAATATTAATAATGCCAAGCTAATTTTAATAGCAAAGGTTATCGTATACCAGTAAAAACCAGCAACCTGGTCTACTATGGGGATCATACTACGAAAAATGGCAGCAAAAGCTTGACCAATAATAATCATCACTGCTATGCCGGAAGTTATTATCAGTATTCCCATTAGACCTAGAGGACTATCCAGGCCCCTTTTTTTACCAGAATGTCTCTTCCACCAATAATATTCAATAAGCAATCCTCGACGAATTCGTTGCCACATTAATTCGCCACCTCAATACAGCTTATGAACAAAAGGGGAAGGTAAGAAGCTTCAACAAAAAATAATTTTGATTTATGGTTTGGAATTATTGTGAAATTTGTAAGATAATCTCCAATAAAAATTTTTGTGCTTTTTCCAGCTCGTTTATTATAACATATTCTTCTTTGGTATGTGGATTGTCGTTCCCTAAGCCCAAGGCAACGCAGCTAATGCCCTTCGTATTCAAAATATTAGCATCAAGCCCACCGCCGGTAGCCTTGAGGATAACCTCAATCCCTAAATTTTGGCCTGCCTTTACAGCATGATCAACAACAGGATGAGTAGGATCAATGAAAAAAGATTCATACGCCAACTCTTTCTGATAGGAAAAACAAGCCCCATGTTTGTTGGCGGTATCTGTAAAAGTTTTAATTATTCTCTCGGCTTCATTTTCTAATTTAATCCGATTTCTGCTGCGGACTTCAGCTTTGATATCTACCTGTTCGGCAACAATGTTTCGGGCTTTGCCACCATTAATTATGCCAAAATTACTGGTTGTTTCCTCATCCAATCTACCAGAAGGAATTTGGGCTATAGCCTCAGAAGCCACTACAATGGAATTGATCCCCAGTTCAGGAGCTAATCCGGCGTGAGCGGCTTTCCCTTTAATAGTCAGATCAAGGGTTATATGAGAAGGTGAAGCATTAACAATTGTACCTACTGGACCATCACCGTCTAGAACATAGCCGTATTGAGATTTAAATGGATAGTTTAAATGTTTAGCACCGATAAGGCCTACCTCTTCTTGAACAGTCAGCAATACTTCAATCGGGCCATGGAGGATAGTTTTACCCTCATGTAAAGCATTTAGCACTCCAAGAATAACGGCAATTCCTGCCTTATCGTCCGCCCCGAGAATATGTTGACCGTCACTATAAATTATTCCCTCTCTAATCTGCGGTATCATTCCAGCGGTAGGTTCAACAGTATCCATATGGGCGGCCAGTAATACGGCAGGCCTTTCTATGTTTCCCGGGAGACAAGCAATAATATTGCCCGTATTACTGCCGGTTAGCTCAGCGGAATTATCCTCATAAACTTGAGCACCCAACTCTAAAAGCCTTGCTTTCAGATAAGCAGCCAAAGTTCCTTCTTCCTTTGAGGGGCTATTGATAGAGGTGAGTTTGATAAATTCCTCAACAATATTAAATGGCATAACTTACCTCCTAGCTAAAACAAAGTTTCCCCATATATATTAAACGAAATTTTTTTAAATATGTAAAACTGAAAACCTGTCTTTGTTTTCAAGTTGGAACAAGAGCTGTTACCTAAGTACGGGCAACAGCTCTTGTCTTGATCGAGTAATTTATAAAGCTAAAAATATTTATGTTATAAAATCACAATAATCGGATTTATTCCAATCGATGAATGAACAAACCGCTCCTAAGCTTTGGTTCAAACCAAGTGGATTTTGGCGGCATAAGCTGCCCGGCATCTGCAACAGCAAACAATTCCTCAATTGTTGTCGGATACATAGAAAAAGCAAGTTTCATATCGGTTTCTACTCTTCTCTCCAGTTCCTTAAGCCCTCGGATCCCACCGACAAAATCTATTCTATTATCCGTTCTCGGATCTTGAATATTTAATAGCGGTTGCAGTATATGGTTCTGGAGCAAGGAAACATCCAGTCCTTGGACGGGGTCATTAGAACGTATTTCATCTTTCGCTGTGAGTTTATACCAAACTCCTTCCACATACAGCCCAAAAGTGCCTTTAGCAGTAGGCTTATAAGCCTTAGAGCCTATTTCTTCAACCGTAAAGGCTGCAGAAACTCTTTTAAGAAAGCTTTCCACAGTATGTCCGTTTAAGTCCTTGACCACTCTGTTATAATCAAAAATCTTTAACTGGTCATGGGGAAAGAGCACGGAAAGAAAGAAATTAAATTCTTCTTTTCCATTATAGTTTGGATTAGCTTCTCTTCTTTTTAAGCCAACTTTAACAGCAGATGCGGCCCGGTGATGGCCGTCAGCAATATAAATATTCTGCAAAGACTGAAATGCTGAATATATGGTATCGATGTCTTCGGGCCGGTCAATTTTCCAAACGGCATGTCTGATACCATCCGGAGAAATAAAATTATAGATCGGTGTATTCTTTTTCGCTTTAAACAGAACTTCATTAATATTTTCTTGAGAACGATACGCTAAAAAAATCGGACCAGTTTGGGCATTGCAAATATCTACATGGTTGATGCGGTCAAGTTCCTTTTCCTCTCTTGTTTTTTCATGCTTTTTGATAACGCCATGAAGATAATCGTCCAGAGAGGCACAACCGACAATCCCCGTCTGAGAACGGCCATCCATGGTAAGTTCATATATATAATAACAATCCTGATTATCCTGGATGAATAAACCCTCTTGTATCATACTGTCCAGCATTTCACGAGCCTTAGCATAAACCCTGGCGTCATAAGGATTGACATCCGGCCCAAATTGTGTTTCCGCGCGGTCAATCTTCAAAAATGACAGTGGTTCTCTTTTTATTTCTTCTAACGCTTCTTGCGTGTTATAAACATCATAGGGCAGAGCAGCGATTCTATGGGCAAGATCAGGTCTAGGGCGCACAGCCTGAAATGGTTTTACAGTAGCCAAAATTACCTTAACCTCCAATTGCTAATTATATTATTATATGTGTTTACACAAGTTTCTTTCTGTTCTATGGTAGCATGTCCGGCTTAAAAAAGCGAGAGGTAAAAAGCTATACAGTCCATCTGATAAATACTAGAGCAGCTATACTAAACTATACTAGACTGTTAAGGTTATATTGGTTCCGGACGTGTCTGAAGGAAAGGCTTTATTCACTAAGAAGGTTACAATACACAGTGCGAGTATCCCCACAGCTCCCACAGAAACAACAAATCTTCCGGGCAGCCCGACAAATTGAAATACAATAGGGGATAAAAAAGCGCCTATTCCATACCCAAAGAAAGTAATACCGATCGCTTTACTGGCAGCAGAATAGGTTACCAAAGAATTGACTTTGGCATTTGTGGCAGGAATGGTAATACCCATCGTTAAACCGGCTAAAAACATGCCAAAGGCAAACAAACCAAGTGAATATGCTTGGCTGCAGATAAATATACCAGCCGCGCCTACAATATAACTCAGCGGCAACAGACTGTGTTTAAAAATTTTAAACAGATGGCCGAATAAGGCAGCACCTGAGACGTTGCCGAGGGATAAAACCGCAAATAACAAACCGATTTGTGCCGGAACAGCCATATTCTCTCCTACCAAAATGATAGCGGCATTGGTCGGTATAACCATCCAAAAGATAAAAAATAAAAACAACAAAAAAACGTACACAAATACACTGCCTGGGACCCTTCCAGAGCCAAGTATACTGGGAGCATGGCTTGTGGCGGCTTCAAGTGCATCTTTTCTATAGATTTTCGGTTCCGGCAATACTATAAGGGCAAAAATAAGCCACGGTGCAACCAATATATAGGTCAGAAAACAATAATTCCATTGAATACCCGCCAAATAACCGGCAATTGTTTGGTAAAGCATAGCACTCACACCAACAAAAGCCGATACATAGCCCATCATGTTATGGCGTTCTTTACCTTCAAAGAAGTCAACAACCAAATCGACCGCCATTGGCGTTAATATGCCGCAGCCCAAACCTACCATGGCCCTGAAAATAAGAATGAGGCCTACACTGCTATGCAGCCAAGTTGGCATCAGGCCTCCGACCAACAAAAGAATACCCCCAATGTATATCCAAGTCTTTTTCTTTGTATAGCGAACCCCTATGGCATAAATAAGCGGTCCAATGCCAACAAAAAGACCAGGCATTGTGACTATCAATTGGACAATCCAGGGAGCTACATCCTTAAACGCTTCTAAAATATTTCCCAGAGCAGGGTTGGAAGCGGTGTTAGCCGCGTCATCGATGGCAATGCAAATGATTGCCAATTTCAACATCGTTCTGCTAACTTTCATTTTTTTCCCTCTTTTCCAATTAAATTAATTACGTCCTCTCACAGATGGCTGCTATATCCTTGTTATTCCCACCTCCCCTCCTTTCCTGTTCGTTCTTCGTTCAAACTTCTAATCTGTCTAACATCTTTTGTTGCCTAAATATTATGAAACTTTTTCAGCCTCTCAATTGAAGCTCTCTCTTATCCATTTTATAACTGGCTATATATTTATATGCTACATAAATATCGTCACTGAAAATATTCAACCTATTCAAATCAACAATTCAAAATCCAAGCACACAAAAAAGACACCTCGTTTGAAGTGTCTTTTTTATGTAGTTACCTGGCAACGTCCTATTTTCCCCGTAAAGGTATCTTCGGCCCTGGAGGTCTTAACTTCCGTGTTCGGGATGGGAACGGGTGGTACC
>JAAYMU010000208.1 GCA_012521215.1 Peptococcaceae bacterium
GCATACTGATAATGGGTCTTTTGGGAGTAGTGTTATTCTTCGCGATCGATGTTTTGGAACATGTATTCTGCAGATGGCAAAAATTAAAAAAGCAGTAGGGCGGGCTAATTGAGGGTTTGCTATTTTTGTAAAATCTACTATACTAAGAAAGTAATAGATATACATTCGGCCATAATATCCGATTTTTTAATTGAAGCTACTGGCATAAGGATTGCTTTAAACAAGATGTTGGGTTTGAAGCGATTTTTAATTCTTTAAATTCTATAACTCTTAAATAATTTTATTCTTGGGGGGTAACTAAAATAGATACTTCTAATGTTTCATCTAATTTTATTCATAATATCATTCGTGAAGACTTAAAAATGAACAAAAACGGCGGCAGGGTACATACCCGTTTTCCGCCCGAGCCTAATGGTTATCTTCATATTGGACATGCCAAATCTATTTGCTTAAACTTTGGAACGGCCGAAGAATTCGGTGGGTTATGTAATCTAAGATTTGATGATACCAATCCCAGTAAGGAAGAAACAGAATTTGTAGAATCCATTAAAGAAGATGTACGTTGGCTTGGTTTTACATGGGAGGACAGGCTGTTTTATGCTTCAGATTATTTTGATCAGCTCTATGAATTCGCTGTCCAGCTTATTAAACAAGGCAAGGCCTATGTCTGTGATTTGACGGCGGAGCAAATAAGAGAGTATCGCGGAACTCTTACTAAGCCCGGGAAAGAAAGTCCATACCGCAACCGCTCGATTGAAGAAAATCTTGATCTTTTTACCAGAATGAAAAACGGTGAGTTCTCCGATGGAGCCAAAGTTTTAAGAGCTAAGATTGATATGGCTTCTCCTAATCTTAATATGCGAGATCCTGTAATATACAGGATTATGCATGAGCGCCATCATCGTACAGGAGATAAATGGTGTATTTATCCTATGTATGATTTTGCTCACCCCTTATCTGATGCTCTTGAAAATATTACTCATTCCATCTGTACTTTAGAATTTGAGGACCACCGGCCTTTATATGATTGGTTTGTGGATAATCTAATCACAGGTGATAAACCGAGGCAGTATGAGTTTGCGCGCTTGAATTTAACCAAAACCATTACCAGCAAGCGTAAGCTGCGCCGGCTAGTGGAAGAGGGTTATGTCCAAGGTTGGGACGACCCCAGAATGCCCACAATTGCAGGCTACCGTCGCCGGGGATACACGCCGGAAGCAATCCGCGATTTCTGTAATAGAATTGGAGTGGCCAAAGCTAACAGTACGGTAGATATTGCTTTGTTGGAACATTGTTTAAGGGAAGATCTAAATCTTAAAGCCCCAAGAGTAATGGCTGTTTTGGACCCGGTTAAGGTAGTGATTACTAACTATCCTGAAGGCCAAATTGAAAAACTGGAGGCTGAAAACAATCCGCAAGATCCCGAAGCCGGTTATCGTCAGGTTACCTTCTCGCGCACCCTGTTTATTGAACGGGAAGATTTTATGGAGAATCCTCCTAAAAAATATTTTCGCCTTTCTCCGGGCAAAGAGGTAAGGCTTAAACATGCCTATATCATTAAGTGTGAACATGTCGTAAAAGATGAAGAAGGCAGGGTTATTGAAATACACTGTACTTATGATCCTGATACTAAGAGCGGCGGTCCGGCCGCCGGCAGAAAAGTAAAAGGAACTCTTCATTGGGTATCAGAAGCTGAAGCCATTGACGCTGAAGTGCGTCTCTATGATTATTTATTCCTGGATGATGAACCTCAGGATAACCAAGACGGCGAAGATGAGCTTGAAGATAGATTTGAGGATGAATTAAATGAGAAGAATGAGGAGGTCGATGATTTCCTAAGTAAAATCAATCCCCATTCTTTAAAGGTTCTTAAAAATTGTAAAGTTGAACCATTATTAAAGAACGCTTTACCCGGCAGTAAATTCCAATTCCTCCGTCAAGGATATTTCTGCGCCGACCTCAAGGACCATAGTTCCCAAACTCCGGTTTTTAATAGAATAGTCGGCCTAAAGGACAGCTGGGCGAAAGCAAATCGGAAATAGTTAGGAGGTGCTTCCTGACTTCCGACTCTTCGTACGAACTTTTAGGAGAATTAACTAATGTCAAATGAGAAAAAAGGAATATCTGCAATATTTACTTCACTTTTAATTTGGGGATTTCTCCCCATTTATTGGAAGCAAATTGTCAATGTTACCCCAGTTCAGATTTTAGCCAATCGTATAATATGGTCCTTTGTCTTTGTCTTTGTGATTATACTTTGGCAAAGAAGATGGCAAGAATTCTTTTCCCTAAAAAGAGATAAAAATGTGCTCTATCTGATTATAAGTGGATTTGTAATCAGCCTGAACTGGGGCACTTTTATTTATGCTGTAAATACAGGGCATATCGTGGATGCCAGTTTAGGGTATTATATTAATCCTTTACTAACGATTTTATTAGGAGCCATAGTTCTTAAGGAAAAACTAACAGGTTTGCAAATTATGGCGGTTATTTTAGCTGCCGGCGGTGTGGGGGTAATAACTTTGAGTTATGGGAGTGTTCCCTATATTGCCATTATCCTGGCCGTTTCTTTCTCTACTTATAGCTTGTTAAAAAGAATGGTTAAAACCGAAGTTGTTATGGGCCTGGCGGCGGAAACCTTTGCAGTTTTGCCCCTTGCAGCCGGTTTTTTGATCTATGTACGTTTAAACGGTCAACCGGTATACGGGCATCTGGGCCTTGTTGAACTGCTCTTTTTACTTGGCAGCGGTATAGCTACTGCCGTGCCCTTATTACTTTTTTCCTATGGAACTAAAATCATATCCTTAACCACTGTAGGCTTTCTGCAGTATTTATCACCTACAATAAGTCTTTTTCTGGGCATTTTCTTATACCATGAACCTTTTACCTTCATAGAGGGGATAACATTTTTATTGATTTGGGCAGCCTTGATCATTTATTCCATTTCCCAAGTGAAAGAATACTCCAAACATAAAAAAATTGACGAAGGAGGAACGGTCGGATGAAAATTTTAGTTGTAGGTTTAGGTGCTTTGGGAACAGTGTATTCCTGCCTGCTTAGTAAAGCCGGTCACGAAGTCTATGGGCTTGCCAGGGAGAATTCTTGTGATCTTATCAATAACAATGGCGTCAAGGTGTTTGGTATTTGGGGAGAGCATCATGCTTATTTACAAAAGACGGTATCCGATCTTTCCTTATTAAAAGAAATTGACTGGGATATGGTAATTGTTACCGTTAAGTCTTTTCAAAACGCAGATGTGCTTCCGGAGTTAAAAGATCTGATTAAGGAACAAACTTATTTGTGCTTGCTGCAGAATGGTTATGGTAATTATGATCTGGCTTCCCATTATGTGCCCAAGGAAAATATAATTGTGGGGCGAGTAATTTTTGGAGCTGAAACCTTGGATAAGGCAATATCAAAAGTAACTGTCTGTGCCGACGATGTTATGCTCGGCTCTCCGGAAAATCTTATTCCTATGAGTACTCTGGAAAAGTTTGCTTCCTTGTTTGATCAGGCTTTAATTCCGACCAAAGCTACGGACAGGATAATGGAATATGTATGGGCCAAGATTATTTATAATTCAGCCTTAAATCCTTTAGGGGCTTTGTTTGAGGTGCCCTATGGGGACCTGGCGGCTAATGAGCATACCAGAGCTATGATGAATGAGATTATAAAAGAAATCTTTATTTTATTAGAACGCATGGGGCAAAAAACATTATGGCCTGACAAGGAAAGCTACTATGAAGCTTTTTATGGTCAGTTGGTTCCGGTTACGGCAGCTCATCATGCTTCCATGCTGCAGGATATTGAGCGAGGACGCAAAACGGAAATAGAAGTTTTAAACGGAGCTGTCGCTCGTTTGGCTAAGGAATATGGTACCCAGGCACCAATGAATGAGTTTTTGACTAAAATAATAAAAGCCAAAGAAACCTTAAGGTTTAAAGGGCATTAACCTCTAAACTATGCTTAAACAGGAGACAAAAAATGCATATGAGTATTAGTGACAAACTGGGCAGACAAATTGAGTTTATCAAGGAAATAGATAAACTGAAAACAATCTACCGTCAATCCGTAATAGCCGACGGCAGCAGGGAAGAAAACGATGCCGAACACTCCTGGCATTTAGCGGTAATGGCCATGGTTTTACATGAGTATGCCAATGATCCCCAACTTGATCTTTTAAAAGTCATCAAAATGGTGCTTATTCATGATATAGTGGAGATCGATGCCGGTGATACTTTTATTTATGATGTTGAAGCAAATTTAAGTAAATTGGAACGGGAGGAAAAGGCGGCTCGTAGGATATTTGGAATTCTGCCTAAGGAACAAGAGTTAGAATTTTTAAACCTCTGGCGAGAGTTTGAAGCCCAACAAACAGCGGAAGCAAAATTTGCTGCCGTAATGGATCGACTGGAACCTTTACTTTTAAACTCCTTAACTAAAGGGCATACCTGGAATAAATATGGTATTAAAAGCGATACGGTCTTGGAAAAAAACTTGCATGTTAAAGAAGGCTCGGTAGAAATCTGGCATTATATCAATGATTTAATCGCTGACTGTATAGAGAAGGGGATTTTAGAACGATAAATGCAAGGTAAGCCATGAGAAAATATCAAATTGAAATAAGCAAGAAGCATTCCGATTAAGGAATGCTTCTTTGCTGCCTATACTAAAGCTACTAAATTTTCTTTAAACAGTTAGATCCTCTGACCGCTTTTCAGTTGCTGCTCAGCAAACTGAACCATACGCTTGGTCATGTAACCGCCAACAGTTCCGTTTTCACGGGACGTACGGTCTCCACCAAGAGTTGCACCAAGTTCATTGGCAATTTCATATTTGAGTTGCTCTAAGCCATTTTTGGCTCCTTGTACTGCAGGTTGATTTGAATTTCTTTCACCAGGCATGTCGTTTTCCCTCCTTGAAATTTTAATATTCTAATTTTGGGAGTCGATCTTATTATTTGCCTTAATATCTTTATTACTCAGGTAATTGTTGCATTTTAGAAACGAAACAACCAAATATGGAATTTTTTAAAGTCTAAAAGAACGGAATATATTTTTAGAAAAAAATTTAATTTTACATCAGGATTCCAAGGATGTCAACAAAAATTTGCTTTTTTCTTTGTGTTATGCTATAATGTCTCCACAACCGTATTTCATTTCCAGCGCAGTAAATCTTGCAAGCAGAAAGGAGATCGGGCTTTTTTATATCTCTTTTGATCAGAAAAAATTAAAACAAGTGAAAGGAGCTATTATGTCTATCTTAAAAGGAGAAGTACGTAGTTTAAATAGAAAAGCTAAACACCTTAGAAACGAAGGAATTATTCCAGGGGTTTTGTATGGGAAAAATCTAGATCAATCTATTAGTCTTCAGTTTCCCCAAAAAGAAGTTCTAACATTTTTAAAATCGAATTCTAAAGGCAGCATAGTGGAGTTGCAGGTAGGAGAAGAAAAATATAAGGCTTTGTTTAAGGAAGTTACCTACGCTCCTGTTACCGGAAATATTGAACATCTAAATTTTCAAACCCTGGTGGAAGGAGAAAAAATTACCAATACGGCAGCAGTTGTGCTTATTAACAGAGAAGAAGTTAAAGAGGGAGTAATTCAACAGACTTTATCTGAGATTTCTTATAGAGCACTTCCTTCGCAGTTGATTGAAAAGATCGAAATTGATGTTAAAGACCTGAAACCAGGTGACAGTATCTTTGTTTCTGATCTTGATATAGCTAAAGATGAAGCTTATGAAATAAGAAATCCACTAGATAGTTTAATTGTATCCGTTTTGGAACCCAAGACGACCGTAGTTGAGGATGTAGAGGAGCCAGAAGAAAGCGAAGGCGGCAATCAGGAACAATCATAAACCTGAAGTTTTGAAAACTTACGGATGTGATAATCGTGGGGACAGCGGGATGTTTTCCACCTGAAAATTGATTGTCGGTCTCCTTTATTGCGACGAAGGCTTGGCTAAAGTTATAGAAAAAAAGCTGGAGTCATTATTTGGAAGAATAGATTGCCGATCTTCCGTATATAGATTTTCCAATATTTCAACTTATTACGATGCAGAAATGGGAGGCAAGGTTAACAAATATTTTTTTAGCTTCGAAACTTGTGTTGATCCTTCGAGGCTTGTAGAAATCAAATTAATGACCAACGACATAGAAAAAGAGTATTCCAGACATGGGTTTAGAAATATAAATCTCGATCCTGGTCTAATGGGCCATGGTAGGTTAACCTTAGCTACCACCAAAAATGCTCCGCACAGAGTACCGCTTCACAGTGGAATATATGCAGAGATAACCCTTTTTTTCGCAAGAAAGGATTGGCAATCTCTACCTTGGACATATATGGATTTTAAAACTGACGAGACGAAGTCTTTTTTACGTGAAGTAAGAACGATTTATCTTAAACAACGCCAAAGCAAGTAAGTTAAACTTAGGAAGGAATAAGCAGCATGGAAAGTATGGGTCCAAGTAAAACTTCAAATTCTTCCGTCAATGGTATTGATTCAATTAAAGAATATTTAACTGTTGCGGGTGAAGCACCGCTTTTGACTAAAGAACAGGAAATAGAACTAGCCAAAAGAATAGAGGCCGGGGATGAAGAAGCACGTGAAGAGATGATTTGTTCCAATCTTCGCCTGGTAGTTAGTATTGCCAAGCGGTACACTAATACAAATTTTCTCTCTTTCCTTGATTTGATACAAGAGGGGAATCTGGGACTTATCAAAGCCGTTGAACGCTATGATTACCGAATGGGATACCGTTTTTCGACATATGCTACATGGTGGATACGTCAGGCAATCACTCGTGGAGTGGCCGATACGGATCGTACAATACGCCTACCGGTGCATATGGGGGAAACTGTCCGCAAAATTATTCGTACCGCTAATCAAATGGAACAACAGGGATGTAAGTACGATACAAAAAAGATAGCCGAAAAACTTGGATTATCGGAAACAAAGGTTAAGGACGCTTTACGCTTTTCAAGTCATCTTGTTTCTTTAGAGATGCCGATAAGCGATGATAATACCAGTGTGTTTGGTGATTTCCTTGAAGACAACGAGACCATTTCCCCGGAAGAGAATGCCATGGAAGTCTCGCTGCAAATGGAATTGGCGAAGCAAATGGAAGCTCTTAGCGAGCGAGAACGGAAAGTCCTGGAACTCCGTTTTGGGCTTTATCAAGGTAGGCGGCATACGCTAGAAGA
>JAAYMU010000209.1 GCA_012521215.1 Peptococcaceae bacterium
AAGACATATGAAAACTTAATGAGGGCTTTCGCCGGAGAGAGTATGGCTAGAAACCGCTACAACATTGCCTCGGCTATCGCGAAGCAGGAAGGATTCCATGTAGTCGGGGCTGTATTTGATTATACCGCGGACCAAGAGAGGGCTCATGCTAAAGTTTTTTATCAAAAGCTAAAATATTTTGCCGGTGATAATATTTACATTTCCGGAGCTTATCCCGTTGATCTGTACGATGACACGGTTAAGGCTCTGAGGGCAGCTCAGCATAATGAATTGGAAGAATGGGACGAAGTGTATAAGAGTTTTGGGCAAACAGCAAGAGAAGAGGGTTTTCCAGATATTGCGCATACTTTTGAAGGCATAGCGAAGATTGAAAAAACTCACGCCGATAGATTTGGAAGACTAGCTGATGAAATAGAAAATGCATCCATATTCAGGAAGGAAGATGAAATTGCCTGGATGTGCACGGTATGCGGCAATATTCATGTAGGCAAAGAAGCACCGCAGATTTGTGATGTTTGCCAGCATCCTCAAGGGTTTTTTATGCCGTTTGCGGAATCTTTTTATGAAAAATAAGAAACTATTCCTCATCTTGAAATAAAAAACCCGGATTAAAAAATATCCGGGTTTTTCTGATGAATATTCCACTTCTTCGTAGAATTGTAAACCATGCTTAATGTTTTGGTTTACAATGGGATATAAATTGATTATAATGATTGGCAAGCGATCGCAAATCTAAAAATTTTGGAGGGGTAAAAATGGGGGAGAGCACTGCGCTGAACCTTAGACTAACAGTTTTTGCAGCCTTGTTTACTGCCCTGATAATTATTGGCGGTTATCTTTCAATCCCGCTGGGCGCCGTACCGATTGCCCTGGCAGATTTTTTTGTCATGTTAGCGGGCTTATTTCTCGGTAAGAAGTGGGGGCTTGCCAGTGCAGCACTATATGTTTTTTTGGGAGCCCTAGGTCTTCCGGTTTATGCAGGCGGAAAGGCAGGCCTGGCTGTTCTTTTCGGACCGACAGGAGGATTTTTGTTCGGCTATATGGCTCTTGCCTTTGTGGTTGGGCTCATTGCCTCCCAGAAAAAGCCGTCCGTATTGAGAAACCTGACGGCATTAATCGCAGGGAATATTTTGCTCTATGCTTTTGGTATACCATGGTTGAAAACAGTGCTGAATTTATCATGGGAAGCAGCTTTGACAGCCGGGCTGACACCCTTCATCCCGGGGGCGTTTATCAAAATTATCGTGGCAGCGGCTATCGCACAAGCGCTTCTGCCTCGATTCAATAAGTCAATTGCTGATAATGCGGAGCAACCGGAGGATGAGGAACAGTAAAATGTCTAAACCTAATATGCCTATTATTTTAGAAACTCAGAATTTAACCCATGTCTTTCCCGACGGTACGGTTGCTATTAAAGATATCAATTTGCAGATCCACGCCGGGGAATTTGTGATAGTTGCCGGCGCCAACGGTTCGGGTAAAACCGTTCTGTTGCGGCATTTAAACGGATTAATCCGTCCCACCAAAGGAAAGGTGCTGCTGGAAGGGGAACCAATCAGCAAAAACATTATCGCTGCCCGGAAACAGATCGGTCTAATCTTTCAAGATTCCGACAGCCAGATCGTGGGCCAGACCGTTGCGGAGGATGTGGCCTTCGGCCCGGAAAATCTAAGACTTCCGCCGGAGGAAGTGAACCGAAGAGTAAAAACCTACTTGGAAGTTGTGGGCCTAAGTAAACTGGCCCAGCAAAGCCCTCATGTGCTGTCAGGGGGAGAAAAAAGAAAACTTGCGGTTGCGGGGGTATTGGCCATGCAACCGAAAATCATTATGTTTGACGAACCGTTTACCGGTCTGGATTACCCGGGGGTTGTTCAGGTACTCAGGCAATTGGTTTCTCTACATCAAAGCGGCCATACTATTATTTTAGTGACCCATGAATTGGAAAAGGTTTTGGCCCATGCCGACAGGTTGATCATTATTTACCGGGGAAAAATTGTGGAGGATGGTACTCCTGAGGAAATCATCGGTCGCTCTGAACAATACGGAGTCAGGATGCCTCTTGGCGAAAATGAGAGAGTAGATGCAATGACATGGCTCAAATAGTTTTATTTCATTATTTCCCTAGAAACTCTATATTGCACAAGATGGACGGCCGAGTGAAGTTGATTTGTATGATCTTGTTCAGTGTGGCGATCTCTTTGGTACAAAGTATCCCCAGCTTCATTATTCTAACTGCGAGCTTAATATTGATAACCCTGTTGGCAGCCAGATTGCCCCTTATAACCTTACTCAAGGACATGAAATATTTTTCTTTCTTGATCCTGATTATTCTGCTGGTCAATTCCTTTGTCATTCCGGGTAGGCCGATTCCCGGTTTCCCACTGCCTGGGGTTACTGTGGAGGGGGTCATGACAGGACTCATTGCTTCCTGGCGGCTGGTATTAATTATTATGGTTTGTGCCGTTATGACCGGAACGACATCTTTGATCACCCTTAAAAATGTTGTGGAATGGTATTTGCGTCCCATTCCCTTGGTTCCTGAGACCAGAATTGCGACTATGATTAATCTGACCTTTGTCTTCATCCCCGTTATTTTTGATACGGTTTCTGAAATGCTCAGCGCCCAGAAAGCTCGCTGCGTAGAGGGAAGGAGGAATCCACTGAAGCGGATAATGTTTATCGCCTTTCCGCTTTTGGTTCAAACCTTCCGCAGGACGGAGGAGTTAATCTTGGCTATGGAAGCCAGATGTTATTCTGACGATCGTACCCGGGCGGTTTTTGCCACCACAGCTAAAGACTGGCTGATACTGGCTTTTACCGTCTTGTTTTTAGCCTTTATTCTGTTCTACTCTTTTTAAATAATTGGGTCTTAACTATTTCGATCAACCGGAGGTTTAGCTTGTCTTTAAAAGAACGTATCCTTAAGGTTTTAGAAGAGAATAGAGACCAATTTGTATCTGGCCAGGAATTGGCGGAAAGGCTGAGTGTATCGCGTACGGCTGTCTGGAAAGCGGTAAATAAACTAAAACAGGAAGGACATGAGATAACCGCCTCTACTAACAGCGGCTATCGTTTGGAGTATTTAAGTGATATTCTTTCCGAACCGGGCATCAGGCTTTATCTTTCTTCTGAAAATAAAGAGTTGCCTATCTTTATTTATGATAAAGCAGAATCTACCAACTCCCTGGCCAAAAAACTGGCAGCAGAAGGGGCCCAAAATGGCAGTATTATTGTGGCTGAGGAGCAAAGCAAAGGCAGGGGCAGAATGGGCCGAAGTTTTTATTCCCCCTCTGGCACCGGTCTTTATATGAGCATGATCTTGAGTGTTCATGAAGAGTTGGCCAGCGCCTTGTTTACTACTATCTATGCAGCCGTTGCTGTTTGCCGGGTTATCAACCGGCTTGCGGGTAAAGAGGCGAAAATCAAGTGGGTCAACGATATCCTTATAGACGGCAAAAAAGTTTGCGGCATACTCACGGAATCCATCAGTGATTTTGAAAGCGGTATGGTAGAAACCGTTATCCTGGGGATCGGTCTGAACATTAAAACGGAAGTTTTCCCGGATGAAATTCGGGATACTGCGGATTCCTTATCTGTTTATCATATACCCAGGAATCGTTTTGTTGCTGAAATTGCCAATGAAGTCTTGCTCTTGAAACAAGAGTCAAGAAAAGTTGTGATAGAAGAGTATAAGCGCTGCTCTATGATGCTTGGTAGGGAAATCGAGTACTCGGATAAAGGGTGTCGGCGCTCAGGGAAAGTTCTGGATATTAATGACAACGGCCACTTAATTGTTGAGGGGGAGAGCGGTCAGATAACTACCTTGATGTATGGAGAAGTTGATGTAAAAAAGACCGGCCTCTATAAGGTATAAATATGTAAAAGGTATAAATATGTAAAAAGCCGCCTCATTTTCTCTGAGGGGCATTTTTTTTCTAAAAGTAAAGGGATAGATAATATGCTGGTAACAAAAAATAGAGTAGAAGCTCTTGTATGGAACTAACTTATTGTATAAAACTAATTAAACGGGTGAAGATAAAATATTAAACGGGTGAATGGGTGAAGAAAAAGAAAAAAGGTAGGAAGATTATGAAAAGTGAAAAGGAAAAAATGTTGGCCGGGGATCCTTATTATGCCGGAGATGGAGAGTTAGTCAAAGAAAGAGGACATGCTAAGAATTTAACTTTTGAATTTAATCATACCAAACCAGATGAACAAGAAAAAAGGCAGGCAATCTTGAAGCAGCTTATTAAGGCCAAAAAAGGCGCTTTTCATATTGAAGCACCATTTAATTGTGACTATGGATATAATATTGAAGTCGGTGAAAATTTCTATGCCAACTTTGGCTGTATTATCTTGGATTGCAATAAGGTATGTATCGGTGATAATGTACTTTTCGGACCAAATGTCCAGATCTATACAGCAGGGCATCCGGTGGATCCCGGGGAAAGACTAACGGGGCTAGAATTCGCTAAACCGATAAGTATTGGCAACAATGTTTGGGTTGGCGGTGGATCAATAATATGCCCAGGAGTTAAAGTCGGAAACAACGTTACTATAGGAGCAGGAAGTGTAGTTACTAAAGATATACCGGATAATGTCCTTGCAGCCGGAAACCCCTGTCGGATTATTAGAAACCTTTAAATTTCTATTCCTTTATCCCATATTCTTTTATCCCATATTCTTTCATTTTTTTATACATAGTTGTTTTACTAATTTTTAGCAGCTTGCTGGCTGCGGTAATATTACCGGAGGTCTGAGCTAAAGCGTTGCGGATTACAACGGCCTCGGCATCTTTAAAGGAAAGTAAATCTTTAAGGTGTGGGGTGTTTTTGGTGCTGGAATCCGGCTGATTAAGGTCTGCCTTTTCCTCGTTGTTCTTAAAAATCTCGCTGGGCAAACATTCAAGCTGGATAATACCCTCTTGGGCCATATTTACGGCATAAATCATTACATTTTCCAGCTGACGGACATTGCCTGGCCAATGGTAATCCTGAATTTTTTGCCGGACAGCATTGCTGATTTTCGGAACCGGAAGATTCATTTTTCTGGCATAGCTTTGCACAAAATGTTCCGCTAAAAGCAGGGCATCCCCCGACCGCTGTCTTAAAGGCGGGATTTCTATTTTAATGACGGATAAACGGAAATAAAGATCCTCCCGGAAATTTTTTTGTTCTACCAAGTCCAGCAATTTTTTGTTAGAGGCAGCTATGAGTCTGAAATCAACAGATCGAGCATATTTTCCGCCAATCCTGGTAACTTGCTTGTCTTCTAAAACTCTTAATAATACGGCCTGTAATTCAATAGGCATATCGCCAATTTCATCTAAAAACAAGGTTCCGCCATTGGCCAGCTCTATTTTACCGGGGCTGCCTTTTTTACTGGCTCCGGTAAAAGCGCCCGGCTCATAGCCAAACAACTCGCTTTCAATGAGATTTCTAGGCATGGCCGCACAATTAATGGCGATAAAGGGGCCGTTCGGACGGCTTTTATTATGAATGGACTGAGCAAAAAGTTCTTTGCCGGTACCGCTCTCGCCTATAAGCAGGATGTTTTCCGATGAGTCGGCAAAACGCTCCGTCAGAGATTTGGCTTTCCTTATTTGCTCGCTGTTACCGATGATATCTTGAAAGGTGAACTTGGCTCTGGCTCCAACCACCGTGTTGACCAGGGCATTTACCTTGCTGGCATGATTGAGGCGGATAATGGCAACATCCATTATTTTGCTGGTTGGATTAATAATGGGGTGAATATTAACCATATAAGGTTCTTTTTTTCCCATGATCTTGAGTTCCATTTCCTGGTATTCTACTTTTTTGCCGCCGTGCAAAATATTTGTCAGGTTAGAAGTGTCACTTATAAAGTTAAATATATTGTGGTTCGATA